>NZ_VFPH01000003.1:0-315199 GCF_006717045.1 Pseudonocardia cypriaca | reverse complement strand
CGGCCGCGGACATGGCGTTCGCAGCGATCGGCCGCGCCGGGGTCGGCCAGATCGAGGCCCTCATGGGCATCGTCCCCGGCGGCGGAGGCACCCAGTACCTCGCCGGCCGGATCGGCCGCAACCGCGCTCTGGAAGCGGTGCTCGGCGCCGACCTGCACGACGCGGAGACCGCCGAACGCTACGGATGGGTCAACCGGGCCGTCCCCGCCGACGAGCTCGACGACGTCGTCGACCGCCTCGCCCGCAACATCGCCGCGCTGCCCGAGGGCGTGGTCGCGGCGGCCAAACGCGCCATCCTCCCCGACGACCTGTCCGATGGCTTCCGGCGAGAACACGACGCCTGGGCGAGCCAGGTCGTTCGACCCGCGGCCGAACGGTTGATCCGTGGCGGACTGGCCCACGGCGCCCAGACCCGCGACGGTGAGCGCGATCTGGAGGGCTTGCTCCGCGACCTGGCCGGCCGATAGCCGCCGTCGCCGCGATGCGTCGGATCCGTGACGACCGGCGTCCCGGAAGTTTCTTCGAGAAAGTTCGGGATGCGGTGTCGGATCGGGGCGGTGGTGTTCGTAGCAGCGGTGAGGCCGCCCGCAAGGGGCGGCACCGAGGCTAGGAACCGCGATCATGAAGCTGACGACCATGACCCAGGTCACCCTCGATGGAGTGATGCAGGGCAACGGCGGCGCGTCGGAAGACCGCAGCAACGGGTTCGAGCGCGGCGGATGGGCCCGGGGGAAGGGCGACGACGAGACCAGGACGTTCATCACGGAGACCTGCCAGCGCGCAGAGGCGTTCCTGTTCGGCCGGCGCACCTACGAGCTGTTCGCCGGCTCCTGGGGGTCGGTCCACCAGATGCGCGTACATCCCATCGGCGTCGCCTTCGACGAGGCCCCGAAGTACGTCGCCTCGACCACGCTCACCGCGCCGCGTTGGAAGGACACGACCGTTCTCCCCGGTGACCTCGCGGCGGCCGTCGGTGAGCTGAAGGCCAAGCCCGGGGGCGAGCTGCAGGTGCACGGCAGTGGGGCCCTGACCCGGTGGCTGCTGGAGAACGGTCTGGTCGACGAGATGACCCTGATCGTGATCCCGGTGATCCTCGGCCAGGGCGCGAGACTGTTCCCGGAGACCGGCCCGGACCTCGCGCTCGACCTGGTCGAGTCGCGGGTCGACTCGAAGGGCGTGTCGATCCAGGTCTACCGGCCGGCCGGGCGCCCGCAGTACGCAACGGCCTGACGTCCCCGACCACGACCGCACCACGTCGTCTCGACTCCACAGGAGCTGATCTTCAGATGCGATACCTGGTTTCCGTGATCGATGACAAGAGCAACCCCGGCAGCACGGACAGGGAGCCTGCCATCAGCGCGTTCAACGAACGGCTGATCGCCGACGGCTACTGGGTCTTCGCGGGTGGACTCGCCGACACCGACGCGGCCACGGTCGTCGACAACCGGGGCGAGCAGCCGGTGTTCAGCGACGGGCCTTTCGTGGAGTCGAAGGAGTACCTCGCCGGCGTCTGGGTGTGGGAGGCCCCCGATCTGGATGTGGCGCTCGAGCTCGCCGCTGAGGCGTCGAAGGTCTGCGATCGGAAGATCGAGGTGCGGCCGTTCCGGTGAGCGACGTCGAAGAGGTGATCACCCGGGCCCACCACGAGGAGTGGGCCAGGGTGGTGGCCTCCCTGACCAGGCGCTTCGGTGACCTCGACATCGCCGAGGAGGCGGCGGCCGAGGCGTTCGCGACCGCCGTCGAGCGGTGGCCGGCCGACGGCCCACCTCCCAACCCCGGTGCCTGGCTGACCACCACCGCGAACCGCAAGGCGATCGACCGGATCCGGCGCGAGAGCAAGCGCGACGACAAGCAGAAGGAGGCTCGGATGGTGTACGACGACGACCCGCCCGAGCCCCTCGGCGCCATCGACGACGACCGGCTCCGGCTGATCTTCACCTGCTGCCACCCGGCGCTGGCGATGGAGACCCGCGTGGCGCTGACGCTGCGCATGGTCGGCGGTCTGACCGTGCCCGAGATCGCCCGTGCCTTCCTGGTGCAGGAGGCCGCCACGGGGCGGCGGATCACCCGCGCGAAGGCCAAGATCAAGGCGGCGCGCATCCCGTACCGGGTGCCGTCCGCGGAGGAGCTCCCGGCCCGCGTCTCCGGCGTACTGGCCGTCCTGTTCCTCGTCTTCAACGAGGGCTACCTGGCGACCGGCCCTGACACCGATCCGGTCCGTCAGGACCTGACCGCCGAGGCCATCCGGCTCACCCGACTGATCCGAGTCCTCCTGCCGGACGACGGTGAGGTGGCCGGGCTACTGGCGCTGATGCTCCTCATCGAGGCCCGCCGCACTGCGCGGATCTCGGCCGGGGGCGAACTGGTCGCCCTCGACGAGCAGGACCGTGGGGCATGGGACGCGGCGATGATCGCCGAGGGTCACTGGCTGGTGCGCGAGCGCCTCGCCGCTGCCGCCGCCGGCGTGGCTCCGGGTCGCTACCAGATCCTCGCAGCGATCAACGCCGTGCACACCTCCGCCCGCGACATGCGCGACACCGACTGGTCCCAGATCCTCGCCCTCTACGACCAGCTCGTGCGCCTCGACCCATCCCCGATCATCGCCCTCAACCGGGCCATCGCGGTCGCCGAGCTCGACGGCCCGGAGGTGGCACTGGCGGCCGTCAACCGTCTCCAGGACACGTTGGCCGGCTATCACGCCTACCACGCCACCCGCGCCGACCTGCTGCGCCGGCTGGGCCGCAGTCAGGAGTCGCGCGCGGCCTACGACAGAGCGATCGAGCTGGCGGGCAACACCGCCGAGACCGCCTACCTGAGCCGCCGCCGCGACCAGCTGCGGTAGCGGCCGCGGATCCCGATCGAAACCCCGCGTGCAGACCCGGGGGGTTGTCCTGCCGACGCATGACGAGCCGAGGAGTTCAGGCATGACGAGACCATTCCGGTTCGGGGTCGTCGCCCCGCTCACAACCGACCTGCCGACGTGGCTGGCCCGCGTGCGCCGCATCGCCGACAGCGGCTACTCGACGCTGCTGATGCCGGACGTCCCGCAATGGCAACCGGCGCCCGGCCCCACGCTGGCCACCGCCGCGGCCCTCACCGACCTGCGCGTGGGCACCTGGGTGTACGCCTCCCCGCTCCGCCCGGCGTGGATGACGGCGTGGGAGGCGCACTCGTTGTCGGTGCTCACCGACGGTCGCTTCGAGATGGGTATCGCCACCGGCAGGCCGGGGATCGAGGACGAGCTCCGCAGACTGGGACTGCCGGCGGTGCCACCGAGCGAGCGGCTGGCCCAGGTGCGTGAGACCGTCACGGCACTGCGGGATCTCGACGGCCCCGACCGTCACACGCCTGTGGCGATGGCCGTGAGCGGTCCGAAGGCCAGGGCGCTGGCGGTTGACGTCGCAGACACGGTCACCTTCGCCTTGCACGATGTGCCTCGGGCCGAGGTCGCACGACTGGCCCGCGACTCCCGCGCCGTCCGGGATCTCGAGCTCGCGCTCCACGTGCCGGTTGTCGGCGACACCGTCGCGCCGTTCATGGCGCATCCCGCCACCGACCCTGCTGCGCTCCACGCGATGGACTCGCTGGCGGTACTGCCGGACGACCCGGCGGCCGCCGCCGAAGAGATCCAGCGGCGACGGGAGGAGATCGGCTTCTCCTACTTCGTCTTCGGCGCCGACGTCGCCGACGCGTTCGCGCCGGTCGTGGCCGAGCTCGCCGGACATTAGTGGCCCTGCAGCGACGGCCCGTTCGGAGTGACTGGGGGAGGTTGGCCGGGCTGTTGCTCGGCTTTAGCTTGCAGCGGATCGTGACACCGCCCGTGGAGGTGAGACCATGAACACCGACCGGTGCAATCAGGCGTACACGCGGACACACCCCGGGCCCGGCTGCTCAGCGGTCGCGATGAGGGCGTCGAGCCGGTCGCGCACCGTGACGAGCTCGGTGACCTGCTCGTCGATGCGGGTCCGCTCCTCGCCGAGGCGTCGCAGCACGTCGGTGGTGACCACACCGGACTCCACGCAAGGCAGCAGCTCGCGGATGGTGCGGGTGGGCAGTCCGGCGCCGAGCAGGAGCTGGATCCAGCGGACCCGCTGGACCGCGCCGTCGGCGTAGCGCCGCTGCCCGCCCGACGTGCGCTGCGGCGCCAGCAGCTGCTGCTCCTCGTAGTAGCGCAGGGCGCGCACGCTCACCCCGGCTCGCTCCGCAACCTCGCCGATACGCACCTGATTCCCCCGATCGGGCTAGTGATTCGCCTTGAACCTGACGCGGACGTCAGCTTCTAGCGTAGGTGATGACGACCTCGGGAGATGGAGCACGGACATGGACATCGCTGGATCGACGGCCCTCGTCACGGGGGCCAACCGCGGCATCGGACGCCACTTCGCGCAGCAGCTCGTCCAGCGGGGCGCGGCGAAGGTCTACGCGACGGCGCGCCGGCCGCACCTCGTCGACGTGCCGGGGGTCGAGGTGCTGGCCCTCGACATCACCGACCCCGACTCCGTCGCTGCTGCGGCGGCCGTCGCCGACGACGTGACGCTGCTGGTCAACAACGCGGGGAGCATCACGTTCTCGAACCTGGTCACCGGCGACCTCGCGGCCGTGCGGCTGGACGTGGAGACGCACTTCTTCGGGACGTTGCACATGGTGCGCGCGTTCGCGCCGGTGCTGGCGGCGGGCGGAGGTGGCGCGATCGTCAACGTGCTGTCGGCGCTCTCGTGGTTCGCCTACGACGGCGTGAACGCGTACGCCGCCGCGAAAGCCGCGGAGTGGAGCCTCACCAACGGCGTCCGTCTCGAGCTTGCAGGCCAGGGCACGCTGGTCACCGGCGTGCACCTGGGATCGGCCGACACCGACATGGTCGCGGCCTTCGACATCGACAAGATCGACCCGGCGGACGTGGCGCGCGCCGCGCTCGACGGGGTGGAGGCGGGTGCGATCGAGGTGCTCGTCGACGACGCCGCCCGCGAGGTCAAGGCGTCCCTCGCCGGTGACCCGGCTGCGTTCTACGGGCTGGGTGTGCCGGCTGCCTGACCGCCGAAGGCCGGACCGAGATCAGCCGCTGTGCGAGACGGCCCGTTCCAGGAGGTCGTGCAAGAGGCCCTGCTCCTGTCGGGTCAGGCCCGCGAGTGGTGACTCCGCTGTGAGGAGCTCGAGGAGCCGTTCCCGGAGCTCGGTGCCTTCGGACGTGAGGAACAGCTGCTTCGCCCGGCGGTCGGAGGGGTGGGGGCGGCGTTCGAGCAGCCCCTGGCTCTCCAGCTTGTCGACCACGACGGTGGCGTTCGACGGTTCACAGCTCATCCGCTCGGCCAGCTCGCTCATCGTCATCGGCCCGGTGAGCTCCCGGAGGGCGGTGGCCTGTGCCGCGGTGAGGCCGAGCTTCCCGGCGCGTTCGCGGACGTGGGCGCCGATCCGGGTGGCCAGCCCGTTCACCAGCCCGCACAGCTCCCGCTCGGCGACGGCCTGCTGGTCCGACGTTGTCACGACCCCAGGGTAGCTCGACCCCTTCAAGTCATGATAGTTATGACCTGAACCTTTAGAGTCATAACTAGATTGGAGATCGACGTGGAGGAGCGGCTCCGGCGCGCGGCGGGCATCAGGTCGCTGACGATCGGCGACACCACGGTGAGCTACGTGCCCGACGGTGCGGTCCAGCTCGCTCCACGGGCCTGGCTGCCGGACACCACGGACGAGACCTGGGGCGAGCACCCCGAGTACCTCGACGACTCCGGCAACCTCGTGGCCAGCATCGGAGGTCTGCTGGTGGAACGCGGCGACCGAGCACTGCTGATCGACGCCGGGTTCGGCCCGCAGGCGGTACCGGCGCAGCCGGGCAACCCGCACGGCGCGATCCACGGCGGCGCCCTGCTGGACAACCTCGCCGCGCTCGGGCGCCGCCCCGCCGACATCGAGGCGGTCGCGATCAGCCACCTGCACATCGACCACCTCGGCTGGGCGTGGCATCCCGCCCCCGGTAGCGACGAGCCCGCGTTCACCGGCGCCCACTACCCGATCTCGGAGCCCGAGTGGAACCAGCGCCACCTCGCCGAAGCGCAGGGCACCTCCCGCGAGATCCTCGAGGTGCTGCGACCGCGCGTGCGGACGGTGACCGACGGGGAGGAGATCTTCCCCGGCGTCCGGGCCATGCTCACCCCTGGCCACACCGCCGGGCACGCGGCCTACGTGATCACCGCGGGGGAGCGCCGGGTGATCGCCTTCGGGGACGCGTTCCACTCCCCGGTCCAGATGGAGCACCCGGAGTGGTGGGCCGCACCAGATCACGACCGGGGCCGGTCCACGAGCTTCCGCCGCGCTCTGGTCGACGAACTGACCACGCCGCGCACGATCGGGTTCGGCATCCATTTCGCCGACGTGCAGTTCGGCCACGTCCGATCGGACGGCGGCCGGCCGGCATGGCGCCCGGTCGACGACTGAGCCGGCCGGGCGCGAGGCGCTGTCCGCTCGAAGGGTCGCCCTGGTGGTCGATCAGTACTCACGGCTGCCGCGTCGGCACTGTTGTGCTGCTCGCGGTGATCAACACTTCCGAACGCCGTGAGGCGTCTCAGGCGTTCGGCAGCAGCGCGAGGAGCTGCTTCGCGTGGCCGGGCAGCTCCGCCTCCGCGAGGCCCAGGACGAGGTCCCGCACCGGCACCGGCTGGTCGACCAGCGCGTTTCCGCCGGACAGGAGCAGGGTGGGCACGGACGTGTCGAGCTCGGTCGCGCCGAGCGCCTGCCCGAGACTGCACAGTGCCTCGCCCTGCACCCGGATGCGCTCCCGCAGCCCCTCGTTGCCGCCGGCGAGGGCGATGATGCGCTCGATGGTCCAGGCGTCCTGCGAGGTGCGGTTGTCGTACGTCGCGTTCTCCCCGGCCGCGACGCGGGAGACCGCCGTGATCGTGCCTGCCGTGACGATCGCGACGTGCGCCAGGATCTGGTCGGCGTTCCACTCGCCGGGCGGCGGGGACTTCACCTCGCCCGCATCGGCGACGGTGGCGGCGGCCTCCAGCAGCGCGCCGTAGGCGTCCCGGAGCGGGCCGGTGTCAATCGGCACCTTCGGGTCAGACATGGGCCGGAGCCATGTCCCACGGGGCCTGCGGGAGGACGTCGCCGGTCTCTAGCAGCGACTTGAGGTTGGCCAGCACGGCCGGCCAGCCGGACGAGATCCCGTTCAGCATCTCGCGGTTCGGGAGGTTCTCGTGCGTCACAGTGAGCCGGACGATGTCCTGGTGCGGTTCGACGAGGAAGGTGACCACCGAGGGGTCGCGTGACTCGTCGAGGCTGTCCTCGAAGGTGATCACCAGGCGCGTCGGGGGCTCGGTGTCGACCACCTTCCCGATGGCGTCGAGCTGGCCCGACCCGTCGACGCGCCGGTGCTCCCACGTGGAGCCCGGCTGCCAGTCCGAGACGTTGGCGTGGCCCCAGTAGCGCGTGGTGACGTCGGCGTCCGTCAACGCCTGCCACACCTGCTCGGCGCTCGCGCGGATGTAGGTGACGTAGACGTAGCCGGGCACGGTTTCCTCGGTCATGGCGTACTCCTCTGCCTGGATCTTGATCTCGCTGATCAACCGCATGCGGGCCTTGTCGAACCCGGAGATCCAGCGCTCCTCGATCTCGTGGATCGGTACCGGGTTGAGGTAGTGCAGCCGCTCCCGACCGCGCCGAACCACGGTGACGAGGTTGGCCTGCGCGAGGACGTCGAGGTGCTGCGTGGCCGACTGGCGGGCCATGTCCAGACGTTCGCACAGCTCGCGCAGCGTCTGACCGTTCTGCTCGCGCAGCCGGTCCAGCAGCGACCGCCTCGTGGGGTCGGCCAGCGCCTTGAAGACCTCGTCCATCCCGCCATTATGCAGGTATTTACCTGCCTATTGTCAAGCGCGGGACGATCCCGGCCCGCGCGCCGCTGGATACGGCGCGCGAGGCCGGACGCTGACGCTCCCGGCTCAGTGCGATCTGGCCGACGAGGTCGCGAACTCCGGCTGGAGTGCTATTCGTCCCCGCGCTGGCGGAGGTCGCGGAGCTGCTGCTTGACCTTCTCGATGTCCCAGCGCCCGTGACCGCCCCTGGTCTCGAACTCCGGCGTGATCACGCCGTCGGCGCGGTACCTCTGGATCGTGCGGACGTGCAATCCCAGTGCACGCGCTAGCTCACCCGTAGTGACCAGGCGTGGTGTCGGCATTACCGCACCATATGCGCTGGTAGTGGCCCTTGTGCGTGTCTAGACAGCTGGGCTGACTTATGCCGAGTCGTGCCTACTGACAGTGACTTAAACTGACCTATGTCGTGTTTCGCCGCTCTTTCGGCTACCGTCCGCCCGCATGGGGACAGACGAGGGCGGCGCGTTCTTCGCGGCGCAGCTGCCCGACGGTTCATCCGTGGTGGGCACGGCGCGGGACGAGGCGCACGCGCGGCGGGTCATCGCGTCGATGCAGGACGGCCGGGGTTACCCGTGCGACCACTGTGCCGCTGTGGTCGGGTTCGACCACGCGCTGCGCCACTGGACGCACCGGTGCGGCGGCGACGTCCGCTGCTACCCGCCCGAGCCGCGGCCGACCGCATGGCCTGCGCCGCCGAGCACGCGGGACCGGCCGTTCCGCCGTGGCCTGTGGGGCGTGGACAGCGTGAGCCGGTCAGACCGCGAACACGACGCTGGTGAGGGCCACGTGGACGGCGGTGCCGCCTGCGATGGAGAGCACGACGTTGCGCCGCCAGAGGTGCAGCGCCACGGTGGCGCAGAGCGCGATCCCGGCGGCGGCGCCGTGGGGCGGCACGGCGAGCGGGGTTTGCCGCAGGGAGTGGACGACCAGGATGGCCATCACGCCGACGGGCATGGTCGTGGCGAGGTAGGGCACCACGTCGCTGCGGCGCAGCGGGGCGAGCAGGGCGAAGGGGAGCGAGCGGAGCGTCCAGGTCACGGCGGCCGCCACGGCCACGACCGAGGCCAGGTACGCGGCGTCAGGCACGGCGGACCGCGTACCTGGCGAGCAGGAACAGGGTGAACATCGCCATCGCGGCCACGAGCATCTGCTCGCCGAACACGACGTGCGCGACCAGCGCGCAGGCGACCGCGATGACGGCGCCCGGGACGTCGCGGCGGGCGCGGAAGGCGTCGATCCCGAGCACGAGGAAGAGTGCGGTGACCGCGAAGTCGAGGCCCTTCACGTCCGGGGGGATCAGCGCGCCACCGAGCGCCCCGAGCGTCACGCTCCCGGCCCAGAAGGCGTGCACGAACGCCTGCAACCCCAGGATCCGCGCCCTGCTCCAGGTCTGTGCCTCCGGCCGGGCCGTCAGGGCGTAGGCCTCGTCGGTGAGGGCGAAGGTGCTGTAGGCCTTCGCCGCGACGCCCGGCACGCGGTGCAGCGGGAAGGACATCGCGTAGAACACGTGCCGGAAGTTGACCAGGAAGGCGGCGGCCGCGACCTGGCCGAGCGGCGCGAGCGCCGTCACCAGGCCCAGCAGGAGGAACTCCAGCGAGCCCGCGAAGATCACCGAGGCGAAGATGGTGGCCCACCACCACTCCAGGCCGGACCGCGTCACCAGCACCCCGAACGCCAGGCCCATGGCGGCGACCGCGAAACCGACCGGGAGCAGCTCGCTCCATGCCGGCCGGGCGCTCATGCTGGAACGATATGTCGATCTGCGCGCAAGTTGGTTTCCACTTGTGCCGATATCCTGCGCCGGTGCGCAAGCCGTACCGCCTCGATGCCGTCGATCGTGAAATATTGTTCCAACTCCAGCGGGACGGCCGCTTGAGCAACGTCGAGCTGGCGCGCCGCGTGGGCCTGACGCCACCTCCGTGCCTGCGGCGCGTCAAACGGCTGGAGGAGGCCGGGGTGATCAGCGGCTACCGGGCGACCGTCGACCCCGTGGCCACCGGGCAGAGCTTCGAGGTGATCGTCTCCGTGGAGATCACGCTCACCGACCTCGGAACGCTGCGCGACTTCGAGGCGGCCGTGGCCGGGTTCGACGAGGTGGTCGAGTTCCGCCGGATGTTCGGGCGCCCCGACTACTTCCTGCGCGTCCTCGTGGCCGACCAGACCGAGTACGAGGAGCACCACATGAAGCTGCTCGGGCTGCCCGCGGTGTCGCGGGTCGTGTCGCACCAGACGATGAAGCGGATCAAGACCCGGGACTGACCAGCCGGAACCCGACGTCGTCCAGCCGGAGCGTTGGATGGCTGCGCCTGCGCACGGACGCCCGGCAGCTCCAGTGCTCGTCGAACCAGCCGCCGCCGCGGAGCACCCGGTAGGTGCCGTAGACCACGGGGTCGTAGCGGTCCCAGCACCATTCCCAGACGTTGCCGAGCATGTCGTGGAGCCCCCACGCGTTGGGCTGCTTGCCGCCGACCTCGTGGATCTCCTCGCCGGAGTTGCCGCGGTACCAGGCGATATCGTCGAGCGGACCGTAGCGGGGACCGGTCGTGCCGGCCCGGCAGGCGTGCTCCCACTCCGCCTCGGTGGGGAGGCGGTAGCCATCGGCCGTGTCGTCCCACTCGACGTCCTCGCCGTCGATCGAGTAGGCGGGGCGGCGGTCGGCCCGTTCGGACAACGTGTTGCAGAACGCCACCGCGTCCCACCAGGACACGCTCTCGGCGGGCAGCCGTCCCCGGTCGCCCCCGTACTCCGCGGACGTCACCGGGTGGACGGCCATGTCGAACCCGGCTACGTCGACGTCCCAGCTGCTGCTGGTCCGGCGGTCGGTGAGGGTGACCCGGCCCGGCGGGACGGTGACGGTCTCCATGATCTCCAGCGAGCAGGTGCGGTCGGGCGCGGCTTCCGGAGAGGATCGCACGATGGAGGATCTCGCGACGCTCGGCGACGCCGTCACGCTCCGGCGGGCGGCAACCACCGACCTGCCCGAGGTCGTGGCGTTGCTCGCCGCCGACCAGCTGGGTGTCCACCGCGAGGTGGCGGACGACCTGGAGCCGTACCGGGCCGCCTTCGACGCGATCTCGGCCGATCCGGCGCACCTGCTCCTCGTCGCCGACGACGGCACCCGGGTCGTCGGCACGATGCAGCTCAGCTTCATCCCCGGACTCGCCCGCCGGGGCGCGTGGCGCGCGCAGATCGAGGCCGTCCGGGTGCACGAGGACGTCCGCGGGCGCGGGCTGGGCGCGCAGATGATCCGGTGGGCGGTCGAAGAGGCGCGGCGCCGCGGCTGCGCGCTCGTCCAGCTCACCACCGACAAGCGGCGCACCGACGCCCACCGGTTCTACGAGCGCCTCGGGTTCGTGGCGTCGCACGAGGGCATGAAGCTCGCGCTCTAGCCGAGCCAGTCCTCCCACGCCGGCAGCACGAGCTCGGTGAGCAGGGCGTAGCCCTCCGCGCCGGGGTGCGCGCCGTCGCCGAGGGCGACCGCGCGCATCCAGTCGCGCTCGATCGCGAGCGCGCCGAACACGCTCACGTACGGGAACACGGTCTTCTCGAAGGCGGTGTCGAGCGCCTCGATCCGGTCGTTCTGCTCGGCGTCGGCCACCGGCGGCGGACCGATCACGAGCAGCGGGACGCCATCGGCCGCCATGTCGTCCGCGATGCCGTGCAGGTTGGCGACGCTCCGTTCGGGCGCGACGCGGACGGCGCCGTCGACCTCGGTGGTGTCGTTCACCCCGACCGACAGAACCAGTCGGTTGTCGCAGCCCTCGACCCAGCGAGCCGCCGTCTCCGCGGGCAGCCGCCGCCGCACGTCCTCGCTCGTGTCGCGGCGGACGCCCAGGTTGTAGGCGGTGACGGGCCGGCCGTCCCGGTGCGACTCGGCCACGACCCGCCCGACCCATCCGCGGTGCTCGGGATCCCCGACACCCGCGACGAACGAGTCGCCGACGAAGCAGACCCGTCGGTCCACGCTGATCGTCATCCGGGGAGTCTCGCAGCGACCCGCAGCGACGGTGCGAGTAGGAGCACCACGAGCGCCGCCGCCCCGGCCACCGCGACCGCGCCGGCAAGGCCGATCGCGGACGCGAGGGCACCGACGAGGACCGGACCGACGAGGAACCCCAGGTAACCGCACGTCGCGACCGCGGCGATCGCGCGCCCGGGCGCGTGCGGCTCCTTCTGCGCTGCCACGCTCCACGCCACCGGCACGATCGCCGCGACGCCGAGACCGACCACCGCGAACCCGGCGATGCCCACCGCCGGCACCGGGGCGAGGACCACGACGGCGAAGCCCACGACCGTGACAGCGGCCGCCAACCGTGTGACGGCCACGGCACCTGCGCGCGCGACGAACCGGTCCGCCCCCAGCCGGACGCCGATCATCGCGATGGAGAACGCGAAGTAGCCGAGCGACGCGACCGACTCCGCCGCACCCGAGCCCGTGGTGAGGAGCACCGCGCTCCAGTCGTTCACCGTTCCCTCCGCGAGGAACCCGCAGAACGCGATCGCGCCGAGCGGCACGAGCGCGCGACTCGGGAGGGAGAAGGCGGGCCCGTCCGCGCCCGGATCGGTGCCGGGAAGGAATGCGGTCGTCGCCCCCAACGCCACGCCGAGCAGGACCGCGGCGGCGATCGGGAAGTGCACGCCGATGGGCACCTCGGCGGCGGCCAGGCCCGCGGCGAGACCGGAACCCGCGAGGCCCCCGACGTTCCAGAACGCGTGGAACCCGGCGAAGATCGGGCGGCCGTACGCGTCCTCGACGCGGGCGGCGTGGGCGTTCATGGCCACGTCGAGCAGGCTGTTGCCGGCCCCCAGCACGGCGAGGGCGGCGACGAACAGCACCAGGTCCGGCGCGGCCGCCACGGCGGGCAGACCCGCGCACAGCACCGTGGCGCCGACGATGCTGGTCCGCCTGCTGCCGATCAAGGTGACCAGCGCACCGGCGCCGACCAGCGCGACCACCGACCCCGCGGCGAGCCCGAAGAGGCCGAGGGCCAGCTCGCCCTCGTTCAGGCCGAGCCGCTCCTGCGCGGCGGGCACGCGGGCGGCCCAGGTGGCGAAGGCGGCCCCGCAGACCAGGAAGACGACCGAGACACCGATCCGTGCGCGCCGGGGAGCCACCCGCCCGACAGTAGGTGATCTCCCTGTCGAGGCCGCCCCGCTTGTGCCACCCTCGGCGCATGGCAGCCGTCCGGACCGAGCGCGCCACCCCCGGCGCGCCCGTGGCCACCCTGCTGCCGGGACGCGGATACGGTCCGCAGGCACCGCTGCTCTACTACGCGCGCCTGCTGCTGCGCAGCCGCGGGTGGGCGGTGCGGACCGTCGACTGGGAGAAGGTGCCGGGGCTCGACCCCGCCGACCACCCGGCGGTCGCCGCCTTCGCCGCCGAGGTGCTCGCCACCGCCGACCCGGCGCGGGACCTCGTCATCGGCAAGTCGCTCGGCACGCTCGCGCTGCCGGCCGCCGCCGCACGGGGCGTGCCGGGCATCTGGCTCACCCCGCTGCTCGGCGTCGAGGACGTGCGCCGGGCTGCGGCGCGGGCCGCGGCGTCCACGCTGCTGATCGGCGGCACCGCCGACCCCTTCTGGGACGGCGCCGCGGCAGCGGCCACCGGCGCCGCCGTCCTCGAGGTGCCCGGAGCCGACCACTCCCTGGAACGCCCAGGCGACCTGACCGGCACCCTGGAGGTCCTGTCGACGGTCCTGTCGCGCCTGGAAAGCCGCATGTCCGAACTAGCTCGATAGCCGTCACTTCACAGACCCAGCCCCGACTTCACACCGGGCCCGCCCTGTGTGAAGTCGGCACGCGGTTTGTGAAGTGCTGCCGAACTGAGCTCGGGCGGGCAACATCGGTCAGGTGCCGTGGGCGGGGTTCGAGGACAGCCGGGTCCGTGTGGGCGAGGCCGAGTACGCCGTCACCTGCGGTGGCCAGGGGCCGCCGCTCCTGCTGCTCCACGGTTTCCCGCAGACGCACGCCTGCTGGTCACGGGTCGCGCCCGCGCTGGCCCGGCAGCACACCGTCGTGGCCCCTGACCTGCGCGGCTACGGCGCGTCCCGCGCGCCGGCCGGTGGGCCGCAGGGCGAGGGCTACACCAAGCGCGAGATGGCGCGGGAGCTCGTCGAGCTGATGGGGCGGCTGGGCCACCGGCGGTTCGCCGTGGTCGGGCACGACCGCGGCGCGCGCGTCGCCTACCGGATGGGCCTCGACCACCCCGAGCAGGTCGAGCGGGTGGCCGTGCTCAACGTCGTGCCGACGCTCGACCAGTTCGCCCGCATGGGCGGCGGGCCGTCGCTGGGGTACTGGCCGTGGTTCCTGCTCGCGCAGCCCGAGCCGTTCCCGGAACGGCTGGTCGGCGCCGATCCCGCCGCGCTGCTGGACCACGCGTTCGACACCTGGACCAGCCGCCCCGACGCGATCGACCCGCAGCACCGGGCCGAGTACCTCGCCGCCGCCACACCGGACACCATCGCCGCGATGTGCGGCGACTACCGCGCCAGCTTCCACCTCGACCGCGCGCACGACGCCGCCGACGGCGAGGCCGGGCGCAAGATCGTGGCCCCGCTCCTGGTCGTCACCGGGGCGGACGAGACGCAGCTCGCGGACGCACCGGACGTCTGGGCGGCATGGGCCGACGACCTCACCACCGCCAGCGTGCCCGGCGGCCACTTCGTCCCGGAGGAGGCGCCGGAGGAGCTGTTGGCAGTGCTCGAGCCGTTCCTCGGCCCGTTGTGATACCCGGGCCGCCCCAGAAGTTCAGGAAAGCCACTTTCCTGAACCTGGAGTACAGGAAAGTGCTTTCCTGAACTCGTGGCCCGGTCAGGCGCGCACCGCCTCGGTCTCCGCCGCAGCCGCCGGCTCCTCCGCCTGCGCGACCTCCTTGCCGTCCAGCACGTCCCGCATGCGCTGCCGGTCGAGCTGGCCCTCCCAGCTGGCCACCACGAACGTCGCGACGCAGTTGCCGAGCAGGTTCACCGAGACCCGCATGGAGTCCATGATCCTGTCGGCGCCGAGCAGCAGCGCGACCGCGGCCACCGGAATCGCGCCGTGGCCGATCGCCGCCACGGTCGCCGACAGCGCGAGGAACGACGAGCCCGGCACGCCGGCCATGCCCTTCGACGTGAGCATCAGCACGAGCAGCGCGGTGATCTGCTCGCCGAGAGTCAGGTCCACCCCGAGTGCCTGGGCGAGGAACAGCACGCAGATCGCGAGGTAGAGCGTGGCGCCGTCCAGGTTGAACGAGTAGCCGGTGGGGATCACGAGCCCGGTCGTCGCCCGGGAAGCACCGGCGTGGGTCAGCTTGGCCATGATCCTGGGCAGCACGACCTCGGTGGACGCCGTACCGAGTGCGAGGAACAGCTCGTCCTTGATGTAGCGGACGAACTTCCACAGGTTGACCCCCGCGAAGAGCCACGACGCGGCGGCCAGCACCCCGATGAACAGCACCGCGGCCAGGTAGCAGCAGGCGATGAGCAGGGCGTAGTTGCCGAGGGATGCGATGCCGTACTGGCCGATGATGTAGCCCATCGCGCCGAACGCGGCCAGCGGGGCCAGCCGCATGATCCAGCCGACGATCGTGAAGAAGACGTCGCCGACCTGCTCGACGAACCCGAACACGATCGGCGGGGCCTTCTCCCCGACCTTCGCGAGCGCGAGCCCGAACAGCACCGCGAAGAACAGCACCTGCAGCAGGTGGTTCTCGGCGAAGGCCGACACGACCGACGACGGGATGATCCCGAGCAGGAACTCCACGGTGTGCGGCAGTTCGCCGTCGCCGGTCCTCCGGGCGACGGTCTCGGCGCCGGTGGCGAGGGTCTGCGGGTCGACGTCGAAACCCGCGCCCGGCCGGACGAGGTTGCCGACGACCAGGCCGAACAGCAGCGCGAACGTCGTGACGGCCTCGAACCAGATCAGCGCCTTGATCCCGATGCGGCCGACCGACCCCATGTCGCCGACGTGCGCGATGCCGATCACGACCGTGCAGAACACGATCGGCGCGATGACCATCTTGATCAGCGTGACGAAGCCGTCGGCGAGCGGCTTGAGTCCGGCCCCGAGGCCGGGCGCGGACCAGCCGACGACGATGCCGGCGACGATCGCGACGGCCAGCTGGAAGAACAGCGAGCGGTAGATGGGCGCGCGCCGCGCGACCGGGGTGGTCTGATCCGCCATGCGGCGGAGTCTGGGAAGCCGCGATTACCGCCCACTCACCGGTCCGTGACGCCGCGGTTAACCCGACTGTGCTGCTCGCCACCCTGTGGAGCGACGCCGGTAGGGTCGTCGCCGATGATCGGAGACCTGGCAGGGCGGAAGGTGCGGCTTCGCGAGATCGATCCCGCCGATCACAACCGCCTGGTCAGGTTCGACCGGGACGCGGCCCGCGTCCCGAGGGGCGGCAGGTACCAGCACTGGGCGGCGCATCGCGCCAACGCAGGCCAGATCGACGACAACGCCCAGTTCGCGATCGAGACGCTGCACAGCCGGATGCTCGTCGGGTCGATGTGGACCGTCCAGACCGACCCGCACGCAGGCCGGTTCAGCTACGGCATCGGGATCGGGCCGCAGCACCGCCGCTGCGGCTACGCCAGCGATGCGATCACCGCCCTGCTCGCGCACATGTTCGAGGAGCGCCGCTACCGGACGTGCGAGGTCGGCATCCACGGCAGCAACGTCGCGTCCCGCACGCTGCACGGCCGGCTCGGCTTCCGCGAGGACGGCCGCCAGCACGACTTCGTGCGGATGAGCATCTCCGCGCACCGGTTCGCCGCGCTCCACCCGACGCTCGCCACGGCCCGGCCGGGGAGAGGACGGCACTGGCGCGCACGAGCGGGGCAACATCGGCAGAACCGGCAGCCCCAGCACTCGCGCTGAGCCGCCCGGCCGCCGCCTCCCGTTCCGACGAACGGCGCGTTCGTCGGATAGGTACCGACGAACGCGCCGTTCGTCGGAAGGGCTGCTGCCTTCAGAGGCCGAGCGCGACCGCCCGGCCCGCCTGCCGGCCGGAGAACAGGCAGCCGCCGAGGAACGTGCCCTCCAGGGACGCATAGCCGTGTACGCCCCCGCCGCCGAACCCGGCCACCTCGCCGGCGGCGTACAGGCCCGGGAACGGGGTCGTGTCGGCGCGCAGCACCCGGCCGGACAGGTCGGTCTGCAGACCGCCGAGTGTCTTGCGCGTGAGCACGTGCAGCTGCACGGCGATCAGCGGACCGTTCTCCGGGTCGAGGATCTTGTGCGGGGCCGCGGTGCGGACGAGCCGGTCGCCGCGGTACCGCCTGGCCCCGTGCACGGCGGTGAGCTGCAGGTCCTTGGTGAACGGGTTCTCGATCTCCCGGTCGCGGGCGACGATCTGGCCCTCCAGCTCGGCGAGGTCGATCAGCGGCTCGTCGGTGAGCTTGTTCATGCCCGCCACGAGCTCGGGGAGGGTGTCGGCCACGACGAAGTCGGCGCCGTGCTCCTTGAACGCCTCGACGGGCGCGGGGGCGGTGCGCTGCCGGACCCGCGCGAGCAGCTGGCGCAGGTCCTTGTTCGTCAGATCCGGGTTCTGCTCCGACCCGGAGAGCGCGAACTCCTTCTCGATGATCTTCTGGGTGAGCACGAACCAGGAGTGGTCGTGACCGCTCGCCGTGATCGCCTTCAGCGTGGCGAGGGTGTCGAAGCCGGGGAAGCACGGCGCGGGGAAGCGGCGGCCCTTCGCGTCGAACCACATCGACGACGGCCCGGCCAGGATCCGGATGCCGTGCCGCGCCCAGATCGGGTTCCAGTTGCGGACGCCCTCGGTGTAGTGCCACATGCGGTCGCGGTTGACCACTCGCCCGCCGGCCTCCTCGGCGATGCCCAGCATCCGGCCGTCGACGTGCTCGGGTACCCCCGAGATCATCTTCTTCGGCGCGGTACCCAGCCGGGACGGCCAGCTCGCGCGCACGAGGTCGTGGTTGCCGCCGATCCCGCCGGACGTGACGACCACGGCCTGCGCCCGCAGCGCGAACTCGCCGACCTCAGTGCGCGAGCTCGCCGTGCCGCGCGCGGCCGAGCTGGGCTCGAGCACCGCGCCGTGCACGCCGTCCACCACACCGTCCGTGATCGACAGCCCGTCGACGCGGTGCCGGAACCGCAGCTCGACGAGCCCGCGTGCGGCGGCCTCGCGCACCTGCCGCACGAACGGGGCCAGCAGGCCGGGCCCGGTGCCCCAGACGATGTGGAAGCGCGGCACCGAGTTGCCGTGGCCGTCGGCGAGGCCGCCGCCCCGCTCGGCCCAGCCGACCACGGGGAACCAGCGGACGCCCAGGCCGTGCAGCCATGCGCGCTTCTCGGAGTGGGCGAAGTCGACGTACGCGGTGGCCCACTGGCGGGCCCAGAAGTCCTCGCCCGCCGGGTCGTCGACGGCGCGGTCGAAGGCGGCCGTGCCGAGCCAGTCCTGCAGCGCGAGGTCGACGGAGTCGCGCACACCCATCCGGCGCTGCTCCGGACTGTTGACCAGGAACAGCCCGCCGAACGACCAGAACGCCTGCCCGCCGAGGCCCGTCTCGGGCTCCTGGTCGAGCAGCAGCACCTTCTTCCCGGCGCCGGCCAGCTCCGCGGTGGCGACCAGGCCGGCGAGACCGGCACCTACGACGATGACGTCGGCGTCCATCCGATCACCCTAGGCAGCATCGCGCACCCGGGCGAGCGCGGCGACGACCGCGGCGTAGCCCGCCTGCGCAGCCCGTTCGACGCGGGGTGCGTCGGTGGTGAGGCCGCGGATGCCCTCGTCGCGCTCGGGGAGCAGCGCCAGCAGGTGGACGCCGTCGCGGGACGGGTGCGCCGCGTCGCCGAGAACGGCGAGCACGGGGGCGTGCCTGCGGGCCTCCTGCGCCATGTGGCCGAGGCCGGGCGCGAGCCGGTCGAGGGCGCGCGCCCAGCCGGCAGGCGCACCGGGGTCGCCGATCCGCAGCTCCGATGCCGCCCGCGTGAACAGCGCGAGCACGTGCGTCGCGCCGTCGGCGAGCGCCCGTAGCACCGGCAGCGGCTCGCCGACCGACCCGTCGATCCAGCGCCGCCCGTGCAGCTCGACGGCCGGGCCCGCGAGCAGCGGGATCGATGCGGTGGCCCGCAGGGTGAGCTTCCACTCCTCGGGGGTGCCGGGTTCCAGTACGTGCGGCGACAGGTCGTCGAGCGCGGTTGCGACCACGCGCAGCGGCACCGGGGAGCCGTGCAGCCGGTCCCAGTCGAGGGGTTTCGAGTGGACGAGGACGTCGTCGAGCAGGTGGTCCAGCGACACCAGTGGGCGGCGCGGGAACCGGCGCGGGTCGATGAACTCCCGGCACGCCATGTCCTCGTAGAAGATCGCCGCCGACCCGCGGCCGCTGCCCAGCAGCAGCCCGGCGCCGACGAACGCCCCCGCGGAGCTGCCGTAGACCACGTCGAAGAAAGGGGCGAGCCCGGCGTCGCTGAGGGCGTGCACCATCCCGCCCGCGTACGCGCCGCGCATCCCGCCGCCGCTCACGGCCAGCGCGATCCGGTCCCCGTCGGCCCGGCCACCGGCGGCCTGCCGCCGCAGCAGGGCCCGGAGCACCTCGTCGTCGCCCGCCAACCCCCCGGCGGGTCCGACGTCCTGACGCGGCGAGTCGCGCGTTCCGACCCGCCGTGTCACACCCACGCACCGATCATCCCCCGCCGAGCGGGAGCTCGGCCACCGTCGACCACGACCCCGACGCGCGAGAGCCGGTCAGGAGCACGGCGGACCGGACGGCCGCCCGCACCGGCGGCCCGGCCGCCACCTCGGCCTCCGCGGCGCGCAGCCGTTCCACCGGCGCGCCGTGCCCGATCGTCAGGTGGGGGACGACGACCTCACCGTGCCCACCCTCGTACGGCTCCATGCCGAACCGGGCCGACACCGCGCGGGTGAGCGCAACGAACGGCTCCGCGGGATCCGGCGCCCACCACACGACGTCGGCGAACCAACCGATCTTCGAGAACTCGACCTCGAACGCGGGCGCGGCGGCGAAGACCTCGCGGAGCGCGGCCAGCACGCCGTCGTCGATGTCGGCGGGCGGGACGAACGGGAACATGATCGTGACGTGCGCCGGCACGCCGAGCGCGGCGGACGGGTCCAACACGGCGCGCAGCGCGCCGACCCGCGGCTCGGCTTCGGGAACGGGCACGACGACGGCGCTCAGGGTGTGCTCCACGGCCCCACCCTGCCTGACCGGTATGTCAGCAAAGCCACCTTGCTGACACCGGGCGTCAGCAAGGTGGCTTTGCTGACGCCCGCCCGGCGCGATCACCCGGCGGTACTGTCGGTTCCGTGGCGGAGCTCAAGGTGGACGCGGAACCCGAGGAGCTCGGGTTCGACGGGCAGCGGCTGGAGCGGATCGTGCCGCACTTCCGGCGGTACGTCGACGAGGGCAAGCTCCCGGGCTGGACCGTGGTGGTGGCCCGCCGCGGCCGGGTGGCGTTCCACGCCCACCACGGGCTCGCCGACATGGAGGCCGGGCGACCGGTCGCCGACGACACGATCTGGCGCATCTACTCGATGACCAAGCCGATCACGTCGGTCGCTGCGCTGATGCTCTACGAGCGCGGCCTGCTCGAGCTGACCGACCCCGTGGCCCGCTACATCCCGTCCTTCGGCGACCTGCGGGTGTACCGGGCGGGTTCCGCGGTGAACCCCGGCACCGTGCCCGCGTCCGAGCCGATGCGCATCTGGCACCTGCTCACCCACACCGCGGGGCTGACCTACGGCTGGCACCACGCCCACGCCGTCGACGAGATGTACCGCGCGAAGGGCTTCGAGTTCGGCTGTCCGCCCGGGATGGACCTCGCCGGGGCGTGCGACGTGTGGGCGTCCCTCCCGCTGCTGTTCGAGCCGGGCGCCGAGTGGAACTACTCGGTGGCCACCGACGTGCTCGGCCGGGTCGTCGAGGTGGCGTCGGGGCAGCGGCTCGACGCGTTCTTCGCCGAGGAGGTGTTCGCCCCGCTCGGCATGGACGAGACGGCGTTCTCCGTCGCGCCCGACGAGGTCGACCGGCTCGCCGCTCTCTACACGCCGAACCCGGCGGGCGGGCTGCTGCGCAACACGGCCATGGGTGACAAGGCCACCCGCGAGCCGGCGGTCCTGTCGGGCGGGGGCGGGCTGGTATCCACCGCGGCCGACTACCACCGCTTCACCCAGCTGCTCGCCCGCGGCGGCGAGCTCGACGGCGTCCGGTTGCTGAGCCCGCACACCGTCGCCTACATGACCCGCAACCACCTGCCCGGCGGCGCCGACCTCGCCGATATCGGCAGGCCGATCTCGGCCGACCGGACGTACCAGGGGATCGGGTTCGGTCTCGGCGTGGCAGTGGTCGTCGACGCAGCGGCAGCGAAGACTCTCACGCACGAGGGCGAGTACGCCTGGAGCGGGCTCGCCGGCACCGCGTTCTACGTCGACCCGGCCGCGGAGGTCACCGCGATGTTCTTCACCCAGGCGCTCCCGTCGCCGCGCACCGCTCCGATCCAGCCGCAGCTGCGCACGCTGGTCAACCAGGCGCTGGTGGACTGATCCCGATGTCCAACGCGCTCGCACTCGTCATCCGGGTGATCGTGGTCGCGGTCAGCCTGTGGGTGGCCACGCTGATCGTTCCCGGCATCGACAACACGGCCGGCACGACGAGCAGCCGGATCGGCACGCTCGTCGGTGTTGCATTGATCTTCGGTCTCGTCAACGCGGTTCTGAAGCCGTTGATCAAGGTGGTCGGCTGCCCGTTCTACGTCCTGACGCTCGGCCTCATCGGGCTCGTGGTCAACGCGCTGCTCTTCATGCTTGCCGGCGCGATCGCGGGCGGGCTCGGCCTGCCGTTCCAGGTCGGCGGGTTCGGGGCGGCGTTCCTCGGGGCGATCGTGGTGGGCGTGGTGAGCTTCCTGCTCCACATCCTGATCCCCGACCGGCTCGACCAGCGCTAGACGGGCCAGGTCTCCCTGCGGTACCCGGCGTCCCAGAACATCCACTCGTACGTCGCCGTCCGGTGGAAGTGCTGGCGCATCAGCGCGCGCTCCGAGTCGGAGATCGTCTCGCCCACGCGGTCGGTGAGCTCGAGCACGGAGTCGACGACCGCCTGGAACGCGTCGCCGCCGTACGTCGCGATCCAGCGGGCGTAGAGCGGGTCGGGCGAGCTGCGCGCGAGCAGCTCGTCGCCGACGCGCGCGTAGATCCAGTAGCACGGCAGCACCGCGCCGAGCGCCTCGGCGAACGAGCCGCCGTACGCGGTGGCGAGCAGGTAGCTGACGTAGGCCTGGGTCGTGGGCGCCACCGGCTCCAGCGCGGCCTCCTCCGGCGAGGAACCGAGCTCGGCCATCAGCGCGGCGTGCATGTCGCGCTCGGCCGCGATCGCCTGTGCCGCGTGCTCGGCGAACATCACCGTGCTGCCCTCGTCCGGCGCCTTGGCTGCACAAAGGGCGAGGGCCCGCGCATAGCCGCGCAGGTAGTGGGCATCCTGCACGATGAAGTGCCGGAAGGACGCCCGCGGCAGCGTGCCGTCGGCCAGCCCGGTGAGGAACGGGTGGGCGAGGATCGCGCCGTACACGTCCTCGACGTCCGCCCACAGGACGTCGCGCGTGCGCAGGGTGGAGCGGGCCGGAGTCGCCATGGGCCGACGTTACGACGGCCCCACGCGCCGGGGAACCCACCGATTCCACAACGCAATTGCACCAGAGGTTTGCTCAGGCAATTGCAGGGAACGCCCTGGTCAGGTGGCTCGGCGGAGGTGACCAGAAAATGAGATATCGGTCACCCTTCCGTATGCTTTCCTCTTGCGTCCCGACGCCGGTAGTTCACCATGGAACCACCTACGGGCGGCGACTCAACGCCGAGCGCGTCGGACCGCATTCGTACTGCGGAGGTGAGTCGAATGGATCCCGCTCCAATGGACCATCACGAGAAGATGCGGCTCCGTGCCGCCGCGTTCCGGGCCACCAGGCTGTACCCGGGGCCGGTCGGTGAGCTGGTCTCCCGCGAGCTGCTCACGTGGGAGGAGTTCGGGTACCGCCTCGGTGGCGAGCAGCTCGTGATGCGGCTCGTCGACCACGTGCTGAAGACACCGATCCCGCAGCCGGCCGCGGAAGTCGACGCCGCGTAGCTCGCTCCACGCGGGTCGTCTTCGCCGCGGGTCGAGCTGTTCGGCCGCCCCTAGCGCTCGTACGTCGCGGTCACGGTTGCGTCGCCCGCCGGCATCCCGTCGGCGAGCGCGCCCGCGGTGGCGGCCAGCACGAGCATCGCCGCGAGCGTGACGAAGCTGCCCGCGTAGCCGATCACCTCGATCCCGGCGCGCACCCGCGCGGCGCGTCGGCGACGGGTGGCGCGGGAGGTGCGGAACGCGGCAGGTGCAGCCATGCCCGTGCTATCGCACTCCGTTCGCCGGTCGTTAACCCAAGCGGTCGCGGAGGGCGCGTTTGAGGACCTTGCCCGCGGCCGAGACCGGGATCTCGTCCACCAGGTGCACCTCGCGCAGCCGTTTGTACGGCAGCACCTGGGCGTTGACCGCCTCCATGAGCGAGGTCGCCTCCGGTGCGCCGAGGCCCGGTGCCACGACGAACGCCACCGGCAGCTCGCCCGCCGCCGGGTCCGGCCGGCCCACGACCGCCGCCCCGACCACTCCCGGCCGGGCGTGCAGCAGCTCCTCCAGCTCGCGCGGGTACACGTTGTAGCCCTTGTAGAGCAGCATGTCCTTCTTGCGGTCGACGATCGACAGATAGCCGTCGTCGTCGAGGGTGCCGATGTCGCCCGTGCGCAACCAGCCGTCCGCGAGCACGGCGGCCGTCTCCTCGGGACGGTCCTTGTAGCCGATCATCACCTGAGGACCGCGGACGCACACCTCTCCCGGCTCGCCCGTCGGCAGCGGCGTCGGATCGGACGATGCCGGGTCGACGATGCGAACCTCGGTGTCGTACACCGGCGGACCGACCGTGCCGGGCTTGCGCACGGCAGAGCGCGCCAGCGGGGCCTGCGTGGCCACCATCGTGACCTCCGTGAGGCCGTACCCCTCGGCGATCACGACCTCCGGCCCGAACCGCGCGCGCAGCGCCTCGATCATCTCCAGGGGCATCGGGGCGGCCCCGGAGGTGATCGAATGGACCGACGACAGATCCCGGGTGGCGAGGTCGGGATGGCGCAGCAGGGCGCCGAACAGCGGAGGGGCGCCGCCGAGCGTCGTGACGCGGAACCGCTCGGCGTCGGCGAGGTAGGCGCCCGGGTCGAACCGGTCGTGCAGCACGAGGGTGTCGCCCCGCAGGACCGGCACGTTCATCCCGCCGATCGTCCCCATCGCGTGGAACCACGGGGTGACGGTGACGGCGCAGCCGGTGCCGAGCCGCACCGGCCGTTCCTCCGGCGGCTCCACCTGGTCGAGCACCAGGCCGCCGTGCGCGTCGAGAGCGGGTAGGGCTCCGGAGCCCCAGCACGCGGACTGCAGCGTGTTCACCACGACGTTGCGGTGCGGGAGCAGCACGCCCTTCGAGCGTCCGGTGGTGCCCCCGGTGTAGGCGAGGTGGGCGAGGTCGGCGTGCACGTCGAGCTCGACATCGGGCGCGACCGTGGGAGCGTCGGCGTGGAACGCCTCGAAGTCCTGCGCTCCCGGCACGGCGACCGGCGTGCCGGGGTCGAGCGCCTGTGCTCGGTCCGTCGCCAGCACGAGCCGGATGCTGGTGTGCGGTAGCGCGGCCGCGAGGGCAGGCGCCGCCGGTGCCCAGGTGACGGCGGCGACGGCCCCGCAGTCGACGAGCTGCGCGGTGAGGTCGGCCGGCGGGAGCAGCGGGTTGGCCGGGGAGAACGTGGCGCCTGCCATCAGCGTGCCGTAGTACGCGATCGGGTACTGCGGGCAGTTCGGCAGGTGCAGCGCGACGACGTCCCCGCGCCCGATGCCGGCCGCGCGCAGGGCCTGCGCGAACGCCGATGCCCGCGCGTGCAGCTGTGCGAACGTGAGATCCCGGCCGTAGTAGTGAACGGCGGTGCGCGGCCCGAAGCGACGGGCCGAGCCCGCGAGGATCGCGCCGACGGGCACCTCCGGGTAGTCCATCACCGTGCCCCGCCGGGCGTGAACGCCACCGGCAGCCGCTTGATCCCGTTGATGAACATCGACTTCAGCCGCTGTGGTGGTGCCGTGGCGGCGATGTCCGGCACGCGGGTGAGCAGCTCGCGGAACATCACGGTCATCTCCCGCCGCGCCAGGTGTGCACCCAGGCAGAAATGCGGTCCCGCGCCGCCGAAGCCGACGTGCGGGTTGGGCGAGCGGCGGACGTCGAACCCGCCGGCGTCGGGGAAGTGCGCCGGGTCGCGGTTGGCGGCCCAGTAGAAGAGCGCCACCTTGTCGCCCTCGCGCATCTGCTGTCCGCCCAACACGGCGTCGACGGCGAGCGTGCGCCGCATGTAGATCACCGGAGAGGCCCACCGGACGATCTCCTCCACCGCGGTCGGCGTGACGCCGTCGATGTCGGCCAACCACGCCGCCCGCTGCTCGGGGTGCTCGGTGAGCAGGTGCAGGCCCCAGCTGATCGCGTTGCGGGTGGTCTCGTTGCCGGCCACGACGAGCAGGATGAAGAAGCTCGCCAGCTCGTCGGGGGTGAGCCGCTCGCCGTCGACCTCGGCGTTGACCAGCGCCGACGTGACGTCGTCGGCCGGGTGCTCGACGCGGTGCCTGCCCAGTTCGCGCATCAGCTCGGCCAGGTCGTGGCCCGCCTGCAGCAGGGCGGTGACGAAGTTGCCGGCATCCGCTACGTACTCGGGGTCGTTCGGCCCGAGGATGATGTTGGAGCGGTCGAACACGAACGCGTGCTGGCTCTCGGGTACGCCCATCATGTCGCACACGATCTTCAGCGGCAGGCGGGCCGAGATCGCGGTGACCGCGTCGCACCCGCCCTGGTCGATCACGTCGTCGACGATGGCGCGGGCCGTGCGCTGGACCTCGTCGGTGAGATCGGCCAGCCGCCGCGGGGTGAAACCGCGGGAGACGATGCGGCGCATCCGGGCGTGGCGCGGGTCGTCCATGTTGATCATCGAGCCGTAGAACTCGCGGAACTCCGGCGGCTGGTCCACGACGCTGGTCGCACCCTTGCCCGAGGCGAACACCGCGGCGTTGCGGCTGGCCTCGACGACGTCGTCCAGCCTGGTGAGGGCCCAGAAGCCGGGCCCGCGAGGGAGCCCGATGTCCGGTTCGGGGAAGAACGGCACCGGTTCGTGCTCCCGGAGGGCGGCGAAGGCGGCGGCCCGCTCGGCGATCGGCAACGTCCAGAACCCGATGTCGGACAGGTCGGGGCGGCCGACCCAAGCGCTCGTGCCCGTCGACGTCATCGCCGAACCTCCTCGGTGTGGACCCGATCACATCCACAGTAGTTACCGAGGGGTATCAATCAAGGCGTCGGCCGGGCCAGCTCCCGGTCTGCGGGTGCCAGCAGCCCCCGCGCATACGCGACGCTCACCGCCTCCGTGCGGCTGCTCGCCCCGAGCTTCCCCATCACGCGTGACAGGTGCACGCTCACCGTCTTCTCGCTGATGAACAGCTCGGCGCCCACCTGCCGGTTGGTGCGACCCTCCGCCACGAGCGCGAGCACCGAACGCTCCCGAGGGGTGAGGGGATCCGGCCCGGCCGGTTCGGCGCTCGGCGCCGCGGGCTCCAGCTGCACTCCCGCCCGCCGGGCCAGCTCCCGCAGCGCATCGGCGAGCGGTGCGGCCCCGAATGCGTTGGCGGTGGCGTACGCCGTGCGCAGGTCGGGCTCGACCTGCGCGTGGGCCCCGCCGCCCGCCAGCACGGCCTCGGCGTGCCGCATCAGGGCGTACGCCTGGCGGTAGCCGACGCGCGCGGTGTCGGAACACGTGATGCCACCGCTCTCGTAGCCGAACGCGTCGGCGACCGCCCGCCACGCGAGCGGGTCGGGGCCGGTGAGCCGGGTGAGCTCGGCCCGCGCGCGCCGCAACCACGCGGTGCCCTCCGGTCCGAGCGTGCCGGCGCGGGGGAGGCCGTGCTCGGCGGCGTCCTCGGCGATCCGCACCATCTCGCGCGCCGCGGCGGTGGCCGCCTCGACCGGCTGCATGCCCACCGCCGCCATCTCGGCGTGGGCGGCCGCGCCGAGCGCTGCGAGCAGGATGCGGCCGAGGTGCGGCGCGAGCTGGGTGTAGGAGCCGACCTCGAGACCGGCGATGGCCTCCCGGACCCAGCGCGCCGCCTCGTCGGGCCGGCCCTGCCAGAGCGCGGCCTCCGCGCCCGCCTCGCCCATGAGCAGGATCACCTGCTCGTCGACGGGCGCGGAATCGCGCAGCTCGGCGAGCCGCCGCTCGGCAGGGCCGAACCGGCCGCGCCCCACGGCGGTGAGCAGACCGGCCGCGGCGAGCCGGGTGGCGACGACGGCCGACACCGACTCACCCGCGATCTCGGCGGCCGCCTCCGCCGCGTCCCACTCACCGCGCATGAACCGGGTGATCACGTGGGCGACGCGCAGGTTGAGCCCGTACCCGCTCCAGGTGGTGCCGGTGGCGGCGGCCCGCTCCTCGCCCGCGGCGAACTCCGCACCCGCCTCTGCGAGTCGGCCCTCGTCGAGCAGCGAGATGCCGAGCGAGTAGTAGGCGCGCAGCTCGACGGCCAGCTCGCCGGACCGCCGGGCCACCGGCTTCGCCTCGCCGAGGAGCTGCCGCGCGCGTTCGGGGTCGCCGCCGTACTCCGCGCACACGGCGAGCGTGACCAACGCATCGGCCTTGGCGGCGTCGAGGTCGGGGTCGGGCTCGGGGGCGGCCGGCAGGTGCTGGGCAACGGCCAGCGCGGTCTCGGCCTCGGCCACGGCCTCCGCGAAGCGGTCGATCCGCGTGAGCACGCGGGCGAGCACGGCGTGCGACCAGGCGAGCTCGGGCGAAGGAGCCTCCCGCTCGAGCAGCTCCAGTGCGCGCCGGGCCGCGGCGAGCGCCTCCTCCTCCCGGCCCGCGAGATCCAGCAACCGCAACGCGTACCGCTGCCCGATCCGGGCGCTGAGCGCCGAGTCGCCGCTCCCCTCGGCGAGCTCGAGCGCCCGCTTGCCGAGCGCGATCCCGCGGTCGGGGTCGCCGGTGCTACTGGCGCCCCACGCCGCCCACCGGGTGACGGTGCCCTCGTCGACGCCGGCCACCGCCTCCGCATCGGGAACCGCCTGCCACAGCTCGATGGCGCGCTCGGCGTGCAGCAGCACCTCGGCAGGCGCCTCGCGGTCGTCGGCCTCCAGCGCGGCCTGCACCGACGCGGCCAACGCGAGGCGCAGGTCGTGGCCTGCCATCGCATGGTGGGCCAGCTCCGCGGCGCGGCCCGGCTCGGCGACCCCGCGCGGGCCCGAACCGCCCGGCACCGCGAGCAGCTCGGCGTACCGGGCGTGCACCCGGCTGCGCTCGCCCGGCAGCAGCTCGTGGTAGATCGCCTCGCGCAGCAGGGCGTGCCGGAACTGGTAGCCGTCGTCGGCGCCGAACGCGCCCGGCTCGGTGTCGGCCGGGAGCAGGATGTGGTGGGCGACCGCCTCGCGAAGCGCCTGCTCCAGGTCGTCGTCGGACAGGCCGGACACCGCGGCGAGCCTGCGGTGGCTCACCATGCGCCCGGCGACGGAGGCGATCCGCAGCACCCGCTGGGTGGTGGGGGAGAGCCCCTCGATGCGGGCCACCAGCACCTCGACGAGCCCGTGCGGCAGACCGTCGGAGGAGGCGGACACCAGCTCCTCCGCGAAGAACGCGTTGCCCTCGCTGCGCCGGGCGATCCGCCGCAGCTTCGGTTCGGGGAGGCTGCCGTCGGCGAGCATGCGCACGAGCTCTAGCGACTCGCGCGCGGCGAGCGGCCCGAGGTCGACCCGCTCGACCTGCGGCAGCCGCACCAGCTCCGAGAGCAGCGGCCGCAGCGGGTGGCGCCGGTGCAGGTCGTCGCTGCGGTAGGTGGCCAGCACGACGAGCCGCTGCCCGGTGAGCCTGGAGAGCAGGAAGAACAGCAGGTCGCGGCTGGAGCGGTCGGACCAGTGGATGTCCTCGACCACCAGCAGCGCGGGCGTGATGGCCGTGAGGTGGTCGAGCGCCGACAGGACGGCGTCGAACACCTGCAGCTGGCCCAGGTCGCGCTGCTCCCCGGTGGCCGCCGCCCGCGCCGTGCCGCCGCCCGGCAGCAGGTGCCGCAGCGCGACGTGCTCGGCGACCAGCTCGGGACGGGTGACCGCCAGCGCGCCGACGATCTCGGTGAACGGCAGGTACGGCAGCGCGGACTCCGCCGTGTCGAGGCACCGGCCCACCAGCACGGTGAAGCCGGCAGCGGCCGCCCGCTCGACCGCCTCCGCCACGAGCCGGGACTTCCCCACCCCGGCGTCGCCGGACATCAGCAGACCGGTGGGCCTGCCGGTGGCGGCGCGATCGAGGGCACCGGTGAGCGCGGACACCTCGTGCCGGCGCCCCACCAGCTCGATACCGACCCCCAGCCGCGCCACATCGGTCATCGTGACACGGCGTACCGACGTTCTGCGTGGTCATTGCGCGGTGCAGGACCAGGCTGCGGCGGATCGCTCTGCGGCATCTCGCGCCGCCTGCTGCGGGTCGCCTTGCGGACGAGCCGGGCGAGCCGGAAGTTCTCGGCGTCGGCGAGGAGCTCGGCGCGGTGGTGCTCGGACCGGGTGGACATGTCTGCGAAGTCGGCGAACATGAGACCAGGTTCGGCCTGAGGGTCCTGTCCTCACATCGGGCGATCACGTCGTGCTCGGGGTGCTGATCGCACGACGCGGGTAAGGGGCCTGCCAGGAGCCCTTACCCCGCGGTGAGCTGGGGCGACTGATAGCCGGTGGGCCTGAGGCCATCGGTCGGCGCTCGTGGTTCGGCAGGAGTACGGCCTTCGGCGGCGCCAGGCATCGTGCGGGGCCGCTTCGCGGGCAGGCATGGGCCTGCCCCTTCGGCGCGCGGCGCCACCGAAGGCGGTCTCACATCCATGATCGGGGCTTCGGTGCGAGAACGGCCGAAACCAGCCGGGAACGCGCCGAACTGCTGATCAAGCTCCCCGGGTGCCGCCCACGCGCCCCGTGTCGGCCCACGTGGCGCATCGGCGGGGCGCGTCACCGGACACCGCGTGCGCCGGCAGAGATGGCGCGCGCCGTGTGGGCTCACTCCGGGGTCAGCAGCCCCCGCTCGTAGGCGCGCACCAGGCGGCGGGGGACCAGGTGGCGGCGGCCGGCGATCGTGATCGGCACCAGGTCCGGCGGGGTCGCCTTCCACTGCGCCCGGCGCTTGCGGGTGTTCGACCGGGACGTGCGGCGCTTGGGGACGGCCATCAGTGCTCCTCGTGCTCGGTGTCGGGGTTGCCGGCGGCGGTGACGCCTGCGGGCGGGTCGCAGGGGTCGGTGTGCCACCAGCCGAAGGGGTCGGGGAAGGTGCGCCACGCTGCCTCGCCCGCGGCCAGCTCGGCGTCGGTGAGCAGCGCTGCGGCGAGGGCGGCCTGGATGCCGGCCGGGTCGGCGTCGTGGGAGAGCACGACGACGTCCTGGGAGCGGTCGCCGAAGCGCGGGTGCCAGCCGAGCGAGGCGAGCGCGCGCCGTTCGTGGTCGGCGGCGGCCCATGCGGCGGCGTCCCCGGCCGCGAGCCACTCGCCCGCCTCCCCGATCCGCAGCCCGCCACCCGCCGACTCCAGCCAGAGCACGGCCGCCGGTCGCGTCGCGAGCCAGATCCGCCCCCGGGTGCGCACCACGCCGTCGAGCAGCGCGTCGATCGCCTCGTGCAGGCGCTCCGGGTGGAACGGCCGCCGCGCGGAGAACACCGAGAGCTGCACGCCGCAGTCGCGGTCGAGCGGCGGCTGCCCGCGCAGCAGCGGGCCGTGCACGTCGTCCGGGCGGCCGCGGCGGGCACCCGGGGGGAGGTCGGCGAGCAGCACACCGGCGTCGAGCCCGGACAGGAACGTCCGCGTCGCGGAGGGCGCGAGCCGCTCCAGCACGGCGTCGGTGCGGGCGAGCTGCCACGCGTCCGCGGTGCCGGTGTGCACGAGCACGTCGGCGAACTCGGCCTGCCCGACCGCGACCTGCGCCACGGTCCGCTCGTCGTCCGGCAGCTCGGCCAGGCCCCGTTCGCCGACCGTCAGGTCGCCGGTGGCGTCGTCGAGCCAGCTGCCGGCGTCGATGCAGGTGATCACGCCGCGCAGGTCGACGCGGTCGGTGATCGGGGCGTCGTCGACGAGCACGTGCAGGAGCGACCAGCAGACCTGCTCCGGTTCGAGGGCGGGGTCGAGGTGCAGCACGATCCGCCGCGGACCCCCCGGCTCGCTCAGCCGGTGCAGCTGCGGGAGCAGGTCCTCGCGCAGCGTGCAGGACAGGCAGCCGTGCGCGAGCTCCAACACCGTCCACGCGTCGTGGTCGCCGTGGCGCAGTCGCCGGTGCACGCGCCCGGACCCGATGTCGCGCAGGTCGTGGTGCAGCACGGCGACGTCCGGGTCGAGTGCCCGGATCCGGGTGATCACCGCCTCGGTGCCCGGCGCGTGCAGCCCGCAGAGCACCAGCAGCTCGGGTCGGCTCACGGAATCCCTCCTAGGTCGGGTACGTTGAGCTTAGATGAAAATGAATGTCGTTTACGAGGAGGGTGGAGGATGGCGCGCAACGAGGTACGTCCGATCGTGAAGCTGCGGTCGACCGCGGGCACCGGCACCACGTACGTGACCCGCAAGAACCGCCGCAACGACCCGGACCGGATGGTGCTGCGCAAGTACGACCCGGCGATCCGGCGGCACGTCGAGTTCCGCGAGGAGCGCTGATGCGACCCGCCGTACGCCGACCGCTCAAGCGGAAGGCCAACCCGCTGCACGTGAGGGGCATCACCGATGTCGACTGGAAGGACGTCACCTTGCTGCGGACGTTCATCTCCGACCGCGGGAAGATCCGGGCCCGCCGGGTGACCGGGCTGACGCCGCAGCAGCAGCGCCGGGTGGCCGTCGCGATCCGCAACGCCCGCGAGATGGCGCTCCTGCCCTACCCGCACGCCGGGAGGGGCTGACCGTGTCCCGACGTTGCCAGCTCACGGGTCGTGAGCCCGGCTTCGGCAAGTCCGTATCGCACTCCCACCGCCGCACGAGCCGGCGGTGGGACCCGAACATCCAGTCCAAGCGCTACTGGTACGCGGCGGAGGGCCGCTACGTGCGGCTGCGCCTGTCCACGGACGCGATCAGGACGATCGACCGGATCGGCGTCGACGCAGCCGTGCGGCTGATCAGGGCCCGAGGGGGGAAGGTCTGATGGCGACGAAGGCGAAGATCGCCCGCAACGAGCACCGCAAGGCCGTGGTGGCCCGCCACGCGGCCCGGCGGGCGGAGCTGAAGGCGGTGATCGCGCGGCCGACCGCCACACCGGAGGAGAAGGCGGAGGCGCAGCGGGACCTCGCCCGGCAGCCCCGCGACGCGAGCGCCACCCGCGTGCGCAACCGCGACTCCGTGGACGGCCGCCCGCGCGGCCACCTGCGCGCCTTCGGGGTGTCCCGCGTGCGGCTGCGCGGGCTCGTGCACGAGGGCTACCTGCCGGGGGTGCGGAAGTCGAGCTGGTGACGAGGTACCCGTTTCCGGCCCCGCTGCAGGGTTGTGTAGCATCGTCTGCGGCCGTGCGGGAGTGACCGCCTGCTCGGTCTGCCGCCCCTTTAGCTCAGTCGGCAGAGCGTCTCCATGGTAAGGAGAAGGTCTACGGTTCGATTCCGTAAAGGGGCTCTGCGGAACGGCATGGTCCGGCTCCGCGAAGCGGCGTAGCTCAGTCGGTAGAGCAAGCGGCTCATAATCGCTGTGTCGCCGGTTCAAGTCCGGCCGCCGCTACCGGCTCTACACAGATCCACCAGACAGCTCAGCAGGAGGCACCCGCGATGGCGAAGGCCACGGACGTCCGGCCGAAGATCACGCTGGCGTGCGAGCAGTGCAAGCACCGCAACTACATCACCAAGAAGAACCGGCGCAACGACCCCGACCGGCTCACCATCAAGAAGTTCTGCCCCAACTGCGGCACCCACCGCGAGCACCGCGAGACGCGCTGAGCGTGCCCGACGTCTCGTACGTCGGGAAGGCGCTGCCCCCGACAGCTCCCTACCGGGTCGGCCGTGAGAAGGTCCGGGAGTTCGCCCTCGCCATCGGCGAGGGCGCTTCCGTGTGTCTGGACGTCGACGCGGCTCGCGCTGCCGGTCACCCCGACGTCGTCGCGCCGCCGACCTTCGCGGTGACGTTCACCATGCCGGTGATCGAGGCGTTCCTGCGGGACCCGGCGTTCGGCTGGGACTACCTCCGCATGGTCCACGGCGACCAGTCGATCACGCTGTACCGCCCGATCTGCGGCGGCGACGACCTGGTCACCACGATCCACGTCGACGACCTCAGGACCCGGGGTGGCAGCCACATGCTGACCCTGCGCTGCGAGGTCGCCGACACCGACGGCGAGCGGGTCGCCACCACGAAGCTCCTGCTCGTCACGGCAGCCGAGGGGGAGTCGTGACGGCCGTCGGGGACGAGCTGCCGCCGCTGTCGCTGCGGGTCACGCGCGCCGACCTCGTGCGGTACGCGGGCGCGTCCGGCGACTTCAACCCGATCCATTGGAGCGACCGCGTCGCCACCTCGGCCGGCCTTCCCGGCGTCATCGCCCACGGCATGCTGACGATGGCGCTCGCCGGCAGGCTCGTCACCGACTGGGCCGGAAGCCCGGCCGCCGTGCGCAGCTACGGCGTGCGCTTCACCCGCCCCGTGGTCGTGCCCGACGACGACGATGGCGCCCTCGTCGAGATCAGCGGCAAGGTCACCGGCATCAGCGAGAACGACGGCGGCGAGCGCATCGCGAAGGTCGCCATCACGGCCGCGTTCGAGGGCAAGACGGTCCTGGGCCGCGCGATCGCCGAGGTCGCCGTCCGGTCCGAGTGACCCCTCCGAGTTGCCCGCCGCGGCGCTACGGGTCGATCCTGCCCGGGTCGACATCGGCTTGACCCGGAGGGAGCACGACGTGCAGTTCGGCAAGCTCGTGGACAAGGCGTGGGAGGACAAGACGGCCGCCGAGATCCTCAAGGCGCCGCCGTCGGCGCTCGAAGGACTCACCGAGAGGCACGACGAGGCGCTGAAGACGCTCGGCATCAAGACCGTGGGTGACCTCGGCAAGTGGAAGTACGCCGGCCGCGCCGCGGCGCTCGTCGCGCTGGCGGAGCTCGACAAGTGAGACAGGGCCGGACGGGCGCAGCAGCCCGTCCGGTCCCTCACCTCGCTTCGGCCAGCAGGGCGCCCATGCGCTCCACGCCCGTGCGCAGGTCGTCGTCGCCGAGGGCGTAGGACAGCCGGAAGAAGCCGGGCGTCCCGAACGCCTCGCCGGGAACCACCGCCACCTCTGCGTGCTCCAGCACCGCGGCGGCCAGCTCCACGCTCGTCGCCGGACGCGCTCCGCGCAGCTCCTTGCCCAGCAGCGCCTGCACCGAGGGGTAGGCGTAGAACGCCCCGCGCGGCGTCGGGCACTCGACGCCTGGGATGGCCTGCAGCAGCTCGACCATCGTGCGGCGCCTGCGGTCGAACGCCGCGCGCATCTCGACGACCGCGTCGAGCGGGCCGGAGATCGCCGCGAGCGCCGCCCGCTGGGAGACGTTGGCGACGTTCGACGACAGGTGCGACTGGAGGTTGGCCGCCGCCTTGACGACATCGGCCGGGCCGGCCAGCCAGCCCACCCGCCAACCTGTCATCGCGTACGTCTTGGCGACGCCGTTGATCACCACGCACGTGTCGGCGAGCTCCGGCACGACGACCGGCATCGAGACGGCCTCCGCGCCGTCGTAGACCAGGTGCTCGTAGATCTCGTCGGTGACCACCCAGACGCCGTGCTCGACGGCCCAGCGCCCGACGGCCTCCGTGAGCTCCCGCGATGCGACCGCACCCGTCGGGTTCGACGGCGAGCACCACAGCAGCACCTTCGTGCGCTCCGTGCGCGCCTCCTCGAGCTGCTCCACCGACGGCAGGTAGTTCGCCTCCGGGCCGCACACCACCGGCACGGCCACCCCTCCGGCGAGCGCCACCGCCTCCGGGTAGGTGGTCCAGTACGGAGTGGGCAGCAGCACCTCGTCGCCCGGGTCGAGCAGGGTGGCGAACGCCTGGTAGACGGCCTGCTTGCCGCCGTTGGTCACGAGCACCTGCGACGGGGCGATCTCGAGCCCGGAGTCGCGGAGCGTCTTCGCGGCGATCGCCTCACGCAGCTCGGGCAGGCCCGCGGCGGGGGTGTAGCGGTGGTTGCGCTGGTCGGCGCAGGCCGCCTCGGCCGCGGCCACCACGGCGGGCGGCGTCGGGAAGTCGGGCTCTCCGGCACCGAAACCGATGACCGGACGCCCCGCGGCCTTCAACGCCTTCGCCTTCGCGTCCACCGCCATCGTCGCCGACTCGGCGATGCCGCCGATGCGGGCGGAGACGCGGCGGGTTGCGGGGACGGTGCTCGTCGAGGTGCTGGGAGCCATGCGACCATCCTCCTCCAGCGGGTCGCATGGAACCGTCGTGCCCCCACCGGGGGTGTGCGGTGACGGACGCCGGTGTGGGGTGCCGTACACTCGACGTGCTGGGTGCGCCGCTACGCGGTGCGCCCCTCCGCCTCCATGGGGCGGAGCTGGTCTAGGGGTGTAGCTCAATTGGCAGAGCAGCGGTCTCCAAAACCGCAGGTTGCAGGTTCAAGTCCTGTCACCCCTGCCACTGCAGGATGTGCTGGATCGGAGTAAGGGACTAACGGCGACCGGGCCGCGGGTGAGCTGGAGGATGCGGGCGTGACTGAGGAACGCGAGGCGCGCGGAGACGGGCAGGAACGCCCGAGCACCGCCGCCGACCGTCGGGGTCGGCGCTCCGGTCCCGCGCCCACCGGCGAGACCCGGGGCGGGCGGTCCGCGGTTCGCGAGGCCCGCCCGGCACGCGTCTCGCTGTTCGCCCGGCTCGCCAGGTTCCTGCGCGAGGTGGTCGCCGAGCTGCGGAAGGTCATCTGGCCCACCCGCAACCAGCTGGTCACCTACACGATCGTCGTGCTGGTCTTCGTGTCGTTCATGGTCGCGCTGGTCTGGCTGTTTGACCTGGTGTTCGCGCAGGGCGTGCAGTACGTGTTCGGCACGTGACCACGGCCGCCAGCACGCACGACACGGACGAAGGAAGCGAGAGGCACGTGACCGAGCGCGAGGCTGACCAGCTCGATGGCGCGGCGGACGCCGTGGACACCGTCGAGGAGCCGGCCGCGGCCGCCGACGCCGAGCCCACGGACGCGGACGACGCCACCGAGGCCGAAGACACCGACATCGACGGCGCCGACGCCGACGACACCGCGGTCGAGGCCGCCGAGCCCGAGGCCGACGTGGCCGAGGAGGAGGTCGACCCGGTCGAGGAGATGCGGGCCGCGCTGCGGCGCGCCCCTGGCGACTGGTACGTCGTGCACTCCTACGCGGGTTACGAGAACAAGGTGAAGACCAACCTCGAGACCCGCATCCAGACCCTGGACGTCGAGGACTACATCTTCCAGGTCGAGGTGCCCACCGAAGAGGTCACCGAGATCAAGAACGGGCAGCGCAAGCAGGTGCAGCGCAAGGTGCTGCCCGGCTACATCCTCGTTCGGATGGAGCTCAACGACCAGTCGTGGGGCGCCGTGCGCAACACCCCCGGCGTCACCGGCTTCGTGGGCGCCACGTCGCGCCCGTCGCCGCTGTCGCACGACGACGTCATCAAGTTCCTCCTCCCGAAGGTCGAGCCCAAGCAGCCCGCGGCCGCGGGTGCCGGGGGCAAGGCCGACGTCGCGTCCGGCGGAGCCGGCAAGGCGGCCGTCGAGGTCGACTTCGAGGTGGGCGAGTCGGTCACCGTCATGGACGGCCCGTTCGCCACGCTCCCGGCCACCATCAGCGAAGTCAACATCGACGCCCAGAAGCTCAAGGTCCTCGTGTCCATCTTCGGCCGCGAGACCCCCGTCGAGCTGGCGTTCAGCCAGGTCTCGAAGATCTGACCCCCGCCGCGGCAGGCAGGTCCGCGGCGCGCAGGAAAACCACGACAGGGAAACGACATGCCTCCCAAGAAGCGGAAGCTCTCCGCGATCATCAAGCTCCAGATCAAGGCAGGCGCCGCGACGCCGGCCCCGCCGGTCGGCCCCGCGCTCGGCCAGCACGGCGTCAACATCATGGAGTTCTGCAAGGCCTACAACGCCGCCACCGAGTCGCAGCGCGGCGACGTGGTGCCCGTCGAGATCTCGGTGTACGAGGACCGCTCGTTCACCTTCGAGCTCAAGACGCCGCCCGCCGCCAGGCTGCTGCTCAAGGCCGCCGGTGTGGACAAGGGCAGCGGCGAGCCGCACAAGACCAAGGTCGCCTCGGTGACCATGGAGCAGGTGCGGCAGATCGCGCAGGCCAAGATGCGCGACCTCAACGCCAACGACCTCGACCAGGCCGCCAAGATCATCGCCGGTACGGCGCGGTCGATGGGCATCACGGTCAACGGCTGAGCGTTATACCGACTCGTAAGCGTGGGAGAGCCGGGCGCGGCTCGTACCACAACTGATCCGACAAGAGGACAGAGCAATGGCACAGCGCAGCAAGATCTACCGCCAGGCCGCCGAGAAGATCGAGAGCAGCCGGCTCTACAGCCCGCTCGAGGCCGCCGCACTGGCGAAGGAGACCTCGAGCAGCAAGATGGACGCCACCGTCGAGGTGGCCATGCGGCTCGGCGTCGACCCCCGCAAGGCCGACCAGATGGTCCGCGGCACCGTGAACCTGCCTCACGGCACCGGCAAGACGGCGCGCGTCATCGTGTTCGCCACCGGTGACAAGGCCGCAGAGGCCGAGGCCGCAGGCGCCGACGTGGTGGGCGCCGAGGACCTGATCGAGCGCATCCAGGGCGGCTGGCTGGACTTCGACGCGGCGATCGCCACGCCGGACCAGATGGCCAAGGTCGGCCGGATCGCCCGTATCCTCGGCCCGCGTGGCCTGATGCCGAACCCGAAGACCGGCACCGTCACCCCGGACGTCACCAAGGCCATCCAGGACATCAAGGGTGGCAAGATCAACTTCCGGGTGGACAAGCAGGCGAACCTGCACATCGTCATCGGCAAGGCCTCGTTCGACACCGAGAAGCTGGTGGAGAACTACGGCGCCGCCCTCGATGAGATCCTGCGGGCCAAGCCCTCGGCCGCCAAGGGCCGGTACCTGAAGAAGGTCACGATCTCCACGACCACGGGCCCCGGCATCCCGGTCGACCCGAACCGCACCCGCAACCTGCTGGTGGACGACACCGCGTCCGCCTGACGCACAGCCGTCCCCCGAAGCCCCCGGCGCCTCCCGCGCCGGGGGCTTCGTCGCATCCCCGCGAGTCGCGCTCTGGGTGCACGCGAGTCGCGAAGTTGGCGTGCGCGAGTCGGGGTCAGCGGGACCAGTCGGCCAGCACCTGCTCGACCGGCTCCGGAGCGCCCGGGGCGTCGGGCACCGTGGTCGGGGTGCGCGAGAACCTCGGGGCGGGGGCTGCCTGCGCCACCCCGTCGCGTTCGACGATCGTGCCGCGCGCGGCCAGGTGCGGGTGTGCCGGCACCTCGGCGAAGGACAGCACCGGCGTGACGCACGCGTCGGTGCCGGCGAACACCTCGGCCCACTCGTCCCGGCTGCGCGTGGCGAAGACCTCGGTGAAGCGGGCCCGCAGCTTCGGCCAGCCGGAGGGGTCGTGCTGGTCGGGCAGCTCCTCGCCGTCGAGCCCGAGCCCGGCCAGCAGCGCGGCGTAGAACTGCCCCTCGATCGCCCCGACGGCCACGTGCCTGCCGTCCGCGCAGGTGTACGTGTCGTAGAACGGCGCGTGGCCGTCGAGGAGGTTCGACTCGCGCGCGTCGCCCCACAAACCCTGCCCGCGCAGGCCCCACACGATCTGGACGAGGAGCGAGGAGCCGTCCACCATCGCGGCGTCCACCACCTGCCCCTGCCCGGAGCGCTGCGCCTCCCAGAGCGCGGCCAGCACGCCGACGACGAGCAGCATCGAGCCGCCGCCGAAGTCACCGACGAGGTTCAGCGGCGGAACGGGCCGCTCCCCGGCCCGGCCGATCGCGTGCAGGGCACCGGTGAGGGAGATGTAGTTGATGTCGTGGCCCGCGCGGGCGGCGAGCGGCCCGTCCTGCCCCCAGCCGGTCATCCGGCCGTATACGAGGCGCGGGTTGCGCGCGTGGCAGTCGGCGGGGCCGACGCCCAGCCGCTCGGTGACGCCCGGCCGGTAGCCCTCGAGCAGGACGTCCGCGTGCTCGACGAGGCGCAGCACCGTCTCCCGGCCCGCCGGGTCCTTCAGGTCGGCGGCCACCCGGCGCCTGCCGCGCAGCGTCGGGTCCGGTGCGTCCGGGTCGCCGATCCGGAGGCCGCCCGACGGTCGGTCGACCCGCACGACCTCGGCGCCGAGATCGGCCAGCACCATTGCGGCGTGCGGCCCCGGCCCGATGCCGGCGAGCTCCACGACCTTCAGCCCGGCCAACGGCCCTGTGTTCACGTGCCTCCGCTCCGCTCCGTCGGCTCGCGGGGTCCCGCTCCGCCGGTGCTCGGTCGCTCGTTCCTCGCTCCCTGCGCGCCCTCCCCGCGGGACGGCGCCGGCCCCCTCGCTCGAGGCCGAGGCCACCCTATTCGCAGGTGTGATCACGCCACCGCGATCGGCTCGCTCTCGACGGCGGGGCCCGGGCGGTCGAGGTCGGCCCACGCCGCGGCGAGCCGATCGAGGGCCTCGTCCATCCGGTCCTGCCGCAGCGTGTACGGCAGCCGCAGGTACCGCTCGAACGCCCCGTCCAGGCCGAACCGGGGGCCGGCCGCGAGCAGGACGTCGTGCCGCCGCGCGGCGCTCGTCAGGCGGCTCGACTCGGCCCGGCCGAGATCCACCCACAGGCTCAGCCCGCCGTCGGGCCGCGACGGTCGCCAGCCCGGGAAGGTGCGCGCGATGCGGCCGAGCAGGTGATCGCGCGCCCCGACCAGCTCGCGGCGCCTGTTCGCGACGACGGGGCCGTGTTCGGCGAGCAGCCGGGCGACGGTGAGCTGCTCCAGCACCGGCCCGCCGAGGTCCACGCCCGCTCGGGCGGCGGCGAGCCTGCGCACCATCGCAGCGGACGTGCGGATCCAGCCGATCCGCAGCCCGCCCCAGAACGTCTTGCTCGCCGACCCGATGCTCAGCACGAGCGGTGAGTCCGCGGCGCCGTGCGCGGCGACCGGCGCCACGGTCCGGCCGTCCAGCGCGAGCTCGGCGAGGGTCTCGTCGACCAGGAGGGTGGTGCCCGTCCGCCGGGCCAGCTCCACGAGCCGGGCCCGGTCGGCCTCGTCGAGCAGTGCCCCGGTGGGGTTCTGGAAGTCCGGGATGACGTAGGCGAGCCGCGGCGCGGCGTCGCGCACCGCCGAGGTGAGCAGGTCGAGGTCCCACCGGCTGCCGCCGTCGCCGTCGGGGGCCATCGGTACCGGGACGGGGCGCGCACCACGCGTGGTCACGGCGCCGAGAGCGTTGGGGTAGGTCGGGTGCTCGACGAGAACGCGGTCGCCCGGCCCGGCCAGCACCATGAGGGCGAGGTGGATCCCGTGCACCCCGCCGGCCGTGACCAGCACCTGGTCGGGCGTGGTGGGGAGCCCGCGCGCGGTGTACCGGTCGGCGATCGCGGCGCGCAGCGCGGGCTGGCCGCTGAGGTCGTAGCCGTGGCCGGCCAGCAGGGCGTCGAGGTCCCGGACCGCGGCGGCGGCCGCGGCGCGCAGCTCGGCGCACGGCGCGGGGAGTGCGGCGTGCGCGAGGTCGTACAGCGCGTTGTCGCCCAGTGGGGAGAACGGCGAGGGACCCGCGTCGTCCGGCGGACCTGCGGGCAGCTGCGTCCAGCTGCCGGCACCGCGCCTGCTGCGGAGCACGCCCCCGCCGCGCAGGGTCTCGTAGGAGGTGGCCACCGTGGTGCGGCTGACCCCGATCGCCGCCGCGAGCTCCCGCTCGGCGGGCAGCCGGGTCTGCAGCGGCAGCCTGCCGTCGAGGACCAGCAGCCGGATCCGGTCGGCCAGCGCGTCGGCCAGGCCCTTCCCGTCCGGTGGTCGCCAGTCGCCGAGCATCCGGGCGAAGCTGCGGGCACCGATCCGGCGTTCGATGTCGGTACGGTCCACGCGATCCACTCCGCAGGATTGGCATTGTCGGGGCAGGCCAATCCTAGTGCCCGTGCCGGTCAGCTCGCGGTGACGGCCGGTTTCCACTCCCACTGGCCCCGCGTCAGGACCTCGACCGCGTGGCCACCGTCGTCGCGGCGCTCCACGCGGTAGGCGTAGCGACCGGCCTGCCAGCCCTCCTGCTGGGCGACCGCGCCGAGGGAGGAGCTGGCCCACTGCTGCCACTCGCCGGGATCGGCGGGAGGTGGGTCCGGCACCTCGCAGGCGATGTCCATGAACGGGTGGAAGTTGCCGCGAAGTCCGGTCCACATGCTGACGTCCAGCCACACCGTATCCACAGTGGAGTATCGGCATCAGCCGGTCGGCGTAACCAGCCGTTCACCCGGTCGGCCCTACGCACTCAGCAGATCCGTTCGTCCGGCCGACTCCAGCTGCTCCCGGTAGGGGCCGAACAAGCCCTTCGCCATCGGCAGCACGGTGAGCAGCTTCGCGACCGGCCCCTTGGCCCGGACCTGCCCCTTCGCGAGCGCGACCGGGAGGATCACCTTGCCGAGCCAGAACCGGTTCCCGGTGTCGGCGGTCATGAACAGCTCGACGTTCGGCTCCGGTCCGACGCCGGCGCCCTCGTGGATCTGCGTGTTCGGCATGTCCACGGTGAGCACGGCGTCCGGGTCGGTGTAGGTGATCCGCAGGACGATCCCGGTTGGCCGCAGCTTCTCCACCAGCACCGGGTCCTGCATCCCGCGCCGGAAGACGCCGCCGAGGTACTCGTAGACCTCCGCCTCCTCGCGAAAAGCCGCCACCGCCGCCTCCTCCTACGTCGCCGCCGTGAGGAGTCTTGCCGAGCCTCGGCCGAAGAGGCGAGCCCACGACCGGGCCACGCACGGCCCGTGCGGGCCAACCCCCGTTCCGACGAACGGCGCCTTCGTCGGTACCTATCCGACGAACGAGCCGTTCGTCGGAACGGGGTCGAGGCTCAGCGGGGGAGGCGCGGAGCGTCGTCGAGCAGGCCGTAGCGGCCGGCGAGGGCGGCGGCCTCGATCCGGTTGGCCGCGCCCAGCCTGTGCAGCAGGCTCGCGATCAACCGCTTGGCCGTCCGCTCGCTCACGAGCATCACCTTGGCGATCTCGCTGGTCTCCATGCCGCGCGCGAGCAACGCCCACAGCTGCAGCTCCCGCTCCTCCAGACGCTCCACGATCCCCCGGCCCGCTCGGTCGGCCGCGGCGAGCAGCGCGTCGAGCAGGTCGGCCGGCACGACCCGGACGCCCGCCGCGATCGTCAGCAGCGGCGCGACCAGCACCTCGGGATCGGCCGACTTGGCGAGGAAACCGGCGGCCCCGGCGCGCAGCGCGGCGGTGGCCAGGCCGAGGTCCTCGGTGCCGGAGAGGGCGAGGATCCGGGTGCGCGGATACGCCGCGGCGATCCGCCGGATCGTCTCCACCCCACCGAGCGGTGGGAGCGCGAGGTCGACGATCGCGATGTCCGCGGCCTCGCGCCCGACCAGCGCGACGGCCTGCTCGCCCGCCGTCGTCGATCCCGCCACGACGAAGGTGCTGCCTGCGCGTGACTCGAGCAGCAGTGCGAGGCCCTGCGAGAACAGGGCATGGTCGTCCACGATGATCACCACGTACCGGCCCTCGCGCACGAGAGGACGGTAGTGGCCGCGCCGCCCGCGGCTCGCGTTCCGACCGGGCGAATCGCCGTGTCCGGACGCCGGACTCGCCGACCGGGTGGGAGATGCTGGCGCGATGGACGCCGACGGTCGGGACGTGGCGCTGCGGTCCCTCGAGGAGCGCACCGCCGTCGTCATCCGGCTGCTGGTCGTCTGCTCGGTCGGGCTGGCGCTCGTCGTTGCGCCCGGGCTCGCACGCGGCCGCGCCCCGCTGCTCGGGGCGCTCGTGCTCGCCACGCTCGGGTACGCGCTGGTGCTCGCCGTGGCGGAGTGGCGTGGGCGGCGGCTGGTCCCGCCGCGGCTCGCGACCTCGATCGACGCGGTGCTCGCCCTCGTGGCCTGCGGCCTCACCGGTGGCGCGGAAAGCGTGCTGGTCGCGATCCTGCCGCTCGTCGTGATCGCCGGAGCGGTGCGCGGCGGCGTGGTGCTGGGGCGGCTCGGGGCGCTCGGGCTCGGTGCGGGGTTCACGGTCGCCGCCCTGGTGGGCTCCGACCCGCAGGTGCCGGTCGTCGACCGGTCGCTGGCCGGCGCGTGGTGGACCGGCTACCTCGTCGCGGCCGCCGTGCTCGTCGGGGTGCTGCTGCGGATGCTGGAACGCCAGTACGAGGACGCCGCTGAGTCGCGGGCACAGGCGCGCGCCGAGCACGAGGCGTTCCTGGAGGAGCGCGACCTGCGGGCCCGGCTGCTCGCCGCCCAGCAGGCGCGGCTGGACGGTGTGCGCGTCGTGCTGCACGAGTTCCGAACGCCGGTGGCGTCGCTCACCGCCCTGTCGGCGGACCTCGCCGCCGACCGGCTCTCCGGCGCCGCCCGGGAGACGGCCACCCGCCTGCTCGCCGAGCACGCCCGGCACCTGCGCGACATGCTCGACGGCCTCGCCGACGTCGCGGTGCAGGAGGGGAGCCCGCTCGGGCGGGTTCGCGAGCGCACGGTGCGGCTCGGCGACCTGGCGGTCGCCGTCCTCGACGCGGCGGGCGTCCCCCCGGAACGGCGGGTGGCGCACGTCGAGCCGCCGGACGCCGCTGTGCGGTGCGACCCGCAGCGGCTGCGGCGGGTGCTCACCAACCTCGTCGAGAACGCCGCCCGGATGGGCGGCGACGCCCCTGTCGAGCTGGACCTGCGGCACGCCGACGGGCGGCTGGTCGTGGAGGTGCGCGATCGCGGCCCCGGGCTGCCGCCGGGCCAGGAGGGCCTCGTGACGGCGAAGGGCGTGGCACTCGGCGAGCGGCGCGGCACCGCGGGACTGGGCCTGTGGATCGTCGAGGCGCTGGTGGCGGCGATGGACGGCGAGCTGCGCCTCGTCGCGCGCGAGGGCGGCGGCCTCGTCGCGCACCTCGAGCTCGGCCTGCCCGCTTCCTGACGGCCCGCTCCGCCGGCGCGGTTCCACCCGGGCGGGGGCTCGCCCGATGGTGTTCCGGGCGTTCGCCATTACCAAACGCGACGTACCGTTTTGCAAATTGACCATGCTCCGCCTGAGGGGACATCTTCGTGCCATCGGTCGGCCTGCTGAGGCCTGCGGTTGTCGGTCCCTGCGTGTTGGGCGTAATGCTGCTGGTCCTGGGCGGAGCGGCGCCCGGCGACGCGACCACCGACGTCATGACCAGGGGTGCGTCCTCGCCCTGCACACCCGCGACAGCGACGGATCCGGGTGGGGAGGCGCTGGTCGGCGGGATGGTGCTCGCCGACCGCGGCGGCGACGGCGCGCTGGACCCGGCAGAGGGGGACACCCCCATCGGCGGTGCGCCGGTCGTGCTCACCGGGACCAGCGCGTGCGGTTGCCCGATCGATGAGAGGACCAGCACCGGGCCGGACGGGCGGTACGCGTTCAACGTGCCCGCAGGTACCTACCGGGTCGTCGCCCCGCAGCCGCCGGGGTTCGACGACGGCCCCGACGTCCCCGGCTCGGGCTCGACCGTCGACGGCAACGACGCCTTCCTCGTCGAGGTGGCTGCCGGCGGCACCAGTGACGGCAACTCGTTCGCGGAACTGCCGAGCTCCGGGCTGGGAGGTTCGGTGTTCGACGACGCCGACGGCGACGGCGCGCGCGCCGGGACGGAGCCGGGGATCGCCGATCTCCAGGTGACGCTCACCGGTACCGACGAGGCCGGCAACCCCGTCAGCCTGACCACCACGACGGCGGGGGACGGGGCCTACCTGTTCCCCCGTCTCCGTTCCGGCGAGTACGACCTCACCACGGAGCAGCCATCCGGTTTCCTGGGCGTCACGGCCGTCCCGGGTACCTCCGGTGGCTCGCCTGCCGGCCCGACGGCGATCACCGGTATCCCCCTCGGTCGCGACACCACGGGCACCGGTTACGACTTCGCCGCAGCACGTCCGGCCGGTCTGGCCGGGGCCGTCCTCGACGACGCGGGTGGCGGGGTCGCGGACGTACCGGTCACGGTGAGCGGCCGCACCCCTGGTGGCACGGCGGTCGAGCGTGCGACCAGCACCGCGGCGGACGGCAGCTGGGCGGTGCCCGACCTCCCGGCCGGCACCTACACCGTGCAGGTCCCGCTGCCGCCCGGCTTCGGCGACGGCCCGGCCACCCCCGGCTCCGCAGGCGGTACGCCCAGCGGGCCGAACTCCATCAGCGGCATCAGGCTCGACGGAGGGGAGCAGGCCGACGGCTACGTCTTCACGGTTGCCAGGGCCGCGATCACGGGCAACGTGTTCGTCGACGTCGACGGCGACGGGTCCCGCGACCCGGCGGAGCCCGGGCTCGCGGGCGTGGTGATGACGCTGTCGGGCACGGACGTCGTCGGTCGCCCGGTCGACCGGGAGACGTCGACCGGACCGGACGGTGCCTACCGCCTCGACGGGCTCCTCGCCGGCGATTACTCGATCGCGCAGGCGCAGCCCGCCGGCTACGGCGACGGTGTCGACAGCCCCGGTTCGGCGGGTGGCACGCCGACCGCCGCCGACACCATCGAGGGCATCACGCTCACCGGCGGATCCGTCGCGACGGGCTACGACTTCGGTGAGAGCGGAGCGGAGCTCACCGGTCTGGTCGCGGACCAGGACGGTGGCGGGCTTCCCGGGCTCGCCGTGACGGTGACCGGCACCGACGTCGCGGGATCACCCGTCCACCACGCGACCTCGACGGGCCCGGACGGCACGTGGACGGTGATCGGGCTACCCGCCGGCAGCTACACCGTGTCCGCCGATCGGCCCCCGGGTCACGGCGGGGGGCCCGCCACGCCGGGCACGGCCGGCGGGGAACCCGTCGACGCCAACACGATCTCCGGCGTCGACCTCGGCCCGGGCGAGCGGGCCACGGGCTACCGGTTCGTACGGACCCTGGCGAGCATCGCCGGCAGCGTCTACCTCGACCGGGACCGCGACGGCGTGAAGGACCCCGGCGAGGCCGGGGTCGAGGCCGCCACCGTGCAGCTGACCGGCACCGACGTCACGGGCGCCGATGTCGACCGCACGGTCATGACCGACGCGAGCGGGACCTACCGGGTGGATCGCCTGCTCGCAGGGGAGTACCGGATCACCGAGGTCGGGACGGACGAGTTCGCCGGGGCGCCGGACCAGGGCGGTGAGGTGACCGTGCCGGCAGGCGAGTCCGTCCGGGGGCCGGACGCCGCCGTCCACGGCGCGACGCTGAGCGGGCGCGTCGTCGACGAGGCCGGCGCGGGCGTGCCGGGGCTGACGGTGACCGCCTCCGGCTCGTCCGTGCGGGGACGGGCGGTCGAGGGCAGCGCGACGACCACCTTGGACGGCAGCTTCGTGGTGTCGGACCTGCCGGCAGGCCGCTACACGCTCACGGCGGAGCAGCCGCCCGGACACGGTGACGGCCCGGACGAGCCGGGCGCCGCGGGCGGCGCGACCTCGGGGCCGAACAGCATCTCCGGGATCGTCCTCGCTCCGGGCCAGGACGCCGACGGGTACCGGTTCACGACCACGTTCGCCTCGATCGGCGGCAGCGTGTTCTCCGACCTGAACGGCGACGGGACGCGCGGCGGCAACGAGCCCGCGATCGCGGACGTCGTCGTCACCATCACCGGGACGGACGTCACCGGCGCGGCCGTCGAGAGACGGGTGACGACCGACCCGGACGGCGGCTACCTCGTCGACCGGCTCCTCGCCGGTACCTACACCGTCACCGAGACGCCTCCACCCGGGTACATCGGCGGCGCCGCCCGGCCCGGCACGGCCGGTGGGGTGGCCGCCGGTCCCGACACGATCACCGATGTCGAGTTGCCCGGCGGCGCCGACGCGCGCGGCTACGAGTTCCACGAGCGGTGCGCGTGCCCCGTCGCGGCATCGGCCGCACCGCCCCCCGGAACGGGGCCGGTGAGCGCGCGTTAGCTAGTGCCCCGCCCCGAAAGGTTCACCACGTAACTCAGCGGCCCAGACGCCCGCTGGCCGCGTTGCCGCACGAGCCGAGTACGCCCGGTACGAGGCTCGTGCGGCGCCTTGCCAGCGAACGCCTGGATCCACCGATTTACGCGCCAACCTTCCGGGGCGGGGCACTAGCGGTCAGCGCGGCACCCCGCGGCGGCCCGGCAGCCCGTCGAGGAGTAGCCCGACGAGCTCCTCGGCGACGTCGCCGCTCATCCGCCTGCCGAGCAGCACCCGGTAGAAGAGCGCGCCGGCGACCACCTCGTGGAGCAGCTCGGTGTCCACGTCGTGGCCGATCTCGCCGCGGTCCGCCGCGTCGCGCACGATCCGCTGCAGCGCATCGCGGTGCGGGTGCAGGAGTGCGTCGAGCAGTTCCCCGGCCGTCCCGTCCTGGACGAGGTCGGCCACCACTCCGGGGAGCGCCGCGCCGACCGCGGACCGGGCGTAGCAGTCGACGACCGCCTGGACCGCGGCGCGGACGTCCGTGCGCAGGTCGCCGGTGGGCTCCACGGGGGCAGGCGTCGACCCGGAGCGGATGGCCTCCACGGTCAGCGCGCTCTTCGTGGGCCACCAGCGGTAGATGGTCGTCTTCGAGACGCCGGCCCGGGCGGCGATCCCCTCGACCGTGAGCCGCGTGTACCCGACCTCGGTGAGCAGGTGGAGGGTGGCGTCCAGGATGGCCGCGTGCGCGTGCGTGCTGCGGGGCCGGCCACGGCGGTCCTCGGCAGGGTCGGTGGACATCGGGGTCCCTCTCCTCCGGTCGCCGGGCCGATGCTCGCTGCGCGTAGCAGGTCACCGACCTGTGGCCGACCCGGTCGTGGTGGGTTGGCCCGACAGGCCGTCCCGGGTCGGCCATCGCCTGTGCCCGGCGTGAACGCTAGGCGCTATAGCGCAGCGTCATCATACGGATGCGCTACGCAACGACGTGGAGGTCGTGCCGGTCGGGTCGCCGACCACCTCGCCTGGATCGGTCCAGCCGCCCGGGATCGCGGGGTCCGGCGCCCAGGTGATCGCCTCGGCGGTGCGGCGCATGAGGCCGACCGACGAGACGACGATCGCCTCCAACGCGCACAGCCCGAACCGCGGGCCCAGGTGCCAGCGCAGGCTCCGTTCGGTGGCGAGCAGGCAGCGCGGGGCCAGCACGTACACGTGGCTGCCGCAGTCGACCACCTGGACGGGGGCGGCCGGGTTGTCGTCCCGGATCGCGGACACGACGAGATCCACCCGTCCGCCGGCGGCCGAGAGCGCAGGACCGACCAGGTTCCCCACCGTCTTCCTTTCGTCGCCGTGCTGTCGCGGGAAGGTGCCCGTCGGTCGAGGGGTTGCCGCGGGATGGCCGGGAGGGTTGCACGCCATGGCGCATCGGCACGGAACGCACGCCGGGATGCCGCTCGATCGGGTCGGCTCATGCAGCCGTCCGCCGGCTCGCGACGCTCGGACGGGTGCTCTGGCACCCGCGGGCCAGTGCAGGAACCCGTGGGCCCCTGTGCGCGGACGTGATCGCGGTCATGCTCGTCCCATGAAGACCACGGCAGCGGTGCTCTGGGAACTCGGCGGCAAGTGGGAGGTCGACGAGGTCGACCTCGACGGCCCGCGCGCGGGCGAGGTGCTCGTGGAGCTCGCCGCGAGCGGCCTGTGCCACTCCGACGAGCACCTGGTCACCGGTGACCTGCCGGTCGCGTACCCGATGGTCGGCGGCCACGAGGGCGCCGGCCGGATCGCCGAGGTCGGGCCGGGCGTCACCGAGGTCGAGGTCGGCGACCCGGTCGTCATGACGTTCCTGCCCAGCTGCGGGCGCTGCAGCTACTGCGTGCGCGGGTACACGGCCCTCTGCGACGACGGCGCGGGCGCGACGCTCGGCCCGCAGCTGGACGGCACGTACCGCTTCCACGCCCGAGGCGAGGACGTCGGGCAGATGTGCCTGCTCGGCACGTTCGCCAAGCACACGGTGGTGCCGGTCAAGTCGGTCGTGAAGATCGACGAGGGGTTCCCGCTGCACCTGGCCGCGCTCGTCGGCTGCGGGGTCACCACCGGCTTCGGCTCCGCTGTCCGCACCGCCGACCTGCGCGCGGGCGACACGGCCGTCGTGATCGGGGTCGGTGGCATCGGCGCCAACGCGGTGCAGGGCGCGCGGATCGCCGGTTGCCGCTACGTCGTGGCGGTCGACCCGGTGGCGTTCAAGCGGGAGAAGGCCCTCGAGCTGGGCGCCACGCACGTCGCGGCGAGCATGGACGAGGCCTGGAACACCGTCTCGTCGATCACCCGTGGCCAGCTGGCCGACGCCGCGATCCTCACGACCGGCGTCGCGGAGGGCACGCAGCTGCAGCCCGCGCTGCAGCTCGTCGGCAAGCGGGGCCGGGTCGTCGTCACGGCGCTGGGACACCCCGGCGAGGACACGGTGTCGATGTCGCTGCTGGACCTCACGCTCTACGAGAAGCAGGTGCGCGGCGCGCTCTTCGGCAGCTCCAACGGCCAGCACGACGTGCCCCGGCTGCTGGAGATGCACAACCTCGGCCAGCTCAAGCTCGCCGAGCTGATCACGCGCGAGTACGCGCTCGAGGAGATCAACACCGGCTACCAGGACATGCGCGAGGGCCGCAACATCCGCGGCCTCATCCGATTCTGAGGAGGACGACGATGTCCCGAGCGGTTTCCCAGCGCACCGGCTTCACCAGCCTGCGGAAGGGCGGGATCAACTTCGACTCGTTCCCGATGCGGCTGTTCACCAAGGGCAACGGCCGCCACTGGAACCCGGCGGACATCGACCTGAGCCAGGACGCCGCCGACGTCGCGGCCATGACCGACGACGAGCGCTGGTGGACCTGCTCGCTCGCCGCGCAGTTCATGGCGGGCGAGGAGTCGGTCACCCAGGACCTGCAGCCGTTCCTCGCCGCGATGGCCGCCGAGGGCCGGCTCGCCGACGAGATGTACCTGACCCAGTTCGTGTACGAGGAGGCCAAGCACACCGAGGCGTTCCGCCGCTGGTTCGACGCGGTCGGCATCACCGAGGACCTGCACTCCTACATCGCCGACAACGAGCCCTACCAGCAGATCTTCACCAAGGAGCTGCCGGAGAGCCTGCAGACGCTGGCGCACGACCCGTCTCCGCGCAACCAGATCCGCGCCTCGGTGACCTACAACCACATCGTCGAGGGCACGCTCGCCCTCACCGGCTACTTCTCGTGGCAGAAGATCTGCGCGAGCCGCGGGATCCTGCCCGGGATGCAGCAGATCATCAAGCACATCGGCGACGACGAGCGCCGCCACATGGCGTGGGGCACGTTCACCTGCCGCCGCCACGTCGCGGCCGACGACGCCCTGTGGGACGCCGTCGACGAGCGGATGCAGGAGCTGCTGGTGCCGGCGATGGGCGTGGTGACCGCGACGTTCGAGGGGTGGGACGGCCCGCCGCCGTTCGACGTCGACATGAACGAGATGGCGGAGTACGCGATGGACAAGGTCGGCCGCCGCCTCGGCGCGATCGAGACGGCCCGGGGCGCGGACCTGCGCGTGATCGACCTGGACGCCAGCCCCGAGGCCCTCGAGGAGCGGTTCCACGCCGAGGACGCCGCCCAGCTGCAGGCCGTCGGCTGACGCGGGTCACGCGGCGCGCCCGTGGTGGGTGCGGAACACGTCGCCGGGGTCGACGGCGCGCTTGACCGCCGCGAGCCGGGCGACGTCCGCCGGCAGGTAGCCGGTGGCCAGCTGCTCGGCGGTCACGTCCGGGCCGGACAGGAAGTTCACGCACACCCCGCCGGTGCTCCACGGCGCCATCGCCGTGAACAGCCGGTCCAGCGCCGCGTGCACGGCAGGCGCCCGGTCCGGCTCCGCCACCCCGCCCGCGTACAGCACGAACTCGCCGTCCCGCCGGGCCAGCGCGCTCGGCACCGCGCCGGGCCGGGCGAGCGCGCCACCCATGAGCCGCAGCTCGACGAGGTACGGCGCGTCCGCGCCGGGCCCGGCGTGGCGCAGCAGCTCCGCGACCGCGGCGGCGTCGAGGGACGCGAGCATCGTGTTGCGGCCGTGGAACGGCACCGGCGTCGTCGGCTCGGCGTGGATCGAGCCGACCGCCGAGTACGGCATCTCCGCGACGGTGTCGGTCACCGGCCCGAGGTCGCGGAACGGCCGCACGAGTCGTTCCCCGTCGGCCGCACTGCCGGTGAACGCGAACCGGACGTGGACCACGTACCGGCCGCGCAGCGCGTCGGGCAGGAAGGGCAGGTCCGGCATCCGGATCAGCAGGACCGACGAGCCCATGGCCTCGGGCGCGGTCCGCGTCCACTTCGCCCAGGTGGTGAGCGCCCGCTCCGCGTCGGCGGCGGCGAAGTGCATCCCGCCCCCGTACAGCCGCGCGACCGGGTGCAGGTCGATCTCGATCGCGACGACGACGCCGAGCGTGCCCTTGCCGCCCCCGCGCAGCGCCCAGAACAGCTCGGTCTCCTCGGTGGCCGTCGCCCGGCGCAGCACGCCGTCGGCCGTGACGACCTCGAGCGCCCGGACGTGGTCGACGGCCCAGCCCAGGCTGCGCCCGAGCATCCCGATACCGCCGCCGAGGTGGTAGGAGACCACCCCGACCTCCGGCGATGAACCGTTGACGGGAGCCAAGCCGTGCTCGGCGGCCGCGCGGACCAGCGCGCCGCCGCGGACGCCCGCCTCGACCCGTGCGGTGCGGGCGACCGGGTCGATCGTGATGCCGTCCATCCGGGAGGTGTTGACCAGGACGACACCGTCGGCGCTGCGCGACGGGCCGTGACCGGTCGCCTGCACGGCGACCCCGAGCCCGCGTCGGGTGGCGTAGCGGACCGCTGCGACGACGTCGTCGACGGAGGTGGCGGGAACGACGACCTCCGGCTTGTGGCCGACGGCGAGGTTGTAGCCGGTGCGCTCGCTGTCGTAGCCGGGGTGGGCGGCGGTGAAGAAGTTCGTCATGCCCCGACTATCTGCGCGCTGACCTGCGCGAACAACGACGAGATCGGCATGGACTGATAACGTGGAGGTTATGGAACGGCGAGAGATCGAGATCTTCCTGACCCTCGCCGACGAGCTGCACTTCGGGCGCACGGCCGAGCGGTTGCTCGTCTCGCAGGCCCGGGTGAGCCAGACGATCGCGAAGCTGGAACGGCGGTTCGGGGTCGCCCTCTTCGAACGCACCAGCCGGCGCGTCGCCCTCACGCCCGTCGGCGCCGCGCTCCGCGCCGAGGTCCGCGCCGGCCACGACCGCATCGAGAAGGGCATCGCGGCGGCGGTCGCCGCGGGACGCGGAGTCACCGGCACGCTCGCGGTCGGACTGGAGGCACCCGCGGTGGCCGAGCTCGCCGCGGACGTGTTCGCCCGGTTCCGGGCCCGGCACCCCGGCGTCGAGGTCGTGTTCCGCGAGGCCGGTTTCACCGATCCGCTCGACCTGCTGCGCGCCGGCGAGGTCGACGTCACCGTCACGAACGCGCCGGTGGACGAGGAGGGGTTCGAGCAGGGCCCCGAGGTCTACCGCGAGCCCGTCGTGCTCGCGATGGCACGCGGGCACCGGCTGGCGGGCCGGGAGACCGTGACACCGGCCGATCTCGACGGCGAGACCGTGTTCCGCGCCGGCCGCCGCGCCGCCCCGTACCGGCGGGAGCCCGACCGCACCGCCGCCACCCTCCTGGAGCTCATGGCGCTGCTCGCGGCAGGCGAGGGGGTCTGTCCGCTCGCCGCGCACGCCGCCGACTACTTCGCCCGCCCGAGCCTGGTCATGGTGCCGTTCGCGCCCGGCTCGCCGCCGGTGAGCTGGGTGCTGTGCTGGCGACGTGGGCAGCGCACCGCCCGCGTCGCGTCGCTGGTGGCGGTGGTCGAGTAGCGAGTGCGTGTGTGCCCCGGGCCGCCGGGTCGTCGCGGGCGAGGTCTCCTGGCTCCAGGTCTGCCTTGTCAGGGCCTCCTGTCTCGAGGTCTGCCTTTCGAGGGCCTCCTGGCGGCGCCGCGCATTGTGCGGGGCCGCCCCTCACAGCTCAAGGGCGCCTTCGGCGTCGCTGCGCGATCGCTGCGCGACCCTTGACCTGCGAGCCTCTGCGGCCCCTGAGGGCAAGCAGTGCGGGCAGGCCCAAGGGCCTGCCCTCTTGGTGCGCGGCGCCGCCAGGAGGCCGGTGTCGGGCATCTTCCTGCGCTCGCACACCGACTTCTGCGCTGACACACCGATTGCAGTCGGTGTGTGAGCACCGAAGTCGCTGTGTGACCGACTTCCTCGGCCGTTTTGCCCGTTTCTGTGTGGGAGGGAATCCTCGATCATGGTGGTGAGACCGCCTTCGGTGGCGCCGCGCGCCGAAGGGGCTGGCCGTGGGCCTGCCCGCGAAGCGGGCCTTCAGGGGTCGTAGAGGCTCGCGGGTCAAGGGTCGCGTAGCGATCGCGGCAGCGACGCGCAGCGCCCTTGAGGCGTGAGGGGCGGCCCGCACGATGCGCGGCGCCATCGAAGGCCCGGCGGGGGGTTGCCAGGATGGTGCGCGACGCCATCGAAGGCCTGGCGGGGGATTGCCTGGACGGGCGTGCCGCCACCGCAGGCCTGGTGGGAGGTGGCCTGGCGAGGCGTGCCGCCACCGCAGGCCTGGTGGGAGTGGACCTGGATGATGCGCCGGCCTACTCGACCACCGGTGCTAGGCCCAGCTCGGGTAGGCCGGGGCCGCTTCGGCGTACCGCTCACCCCAGTTCGGGAGCGGGGCGTCGCCGAGGTGGGCTTCGAGGCGGTCGAGGAACGCGTGGGTGCCGGGGATGAACCCCTGCGCGTTGCGCACGGACAGGCCGCGGTGGGTGAACGTGAGCAGCGTGCCGGTGCCGTCCTCGGCGAGCTCGTAGCGGACGACCCCGTCCTCGACGATGCGCTGGCGCCACTCGTGCTCGAGCACGTGCGGTGGGTCCCAGACGAGGATCCGGCCGGTCATGCGCTTCGCCTCGACGGCGGCGGGCGGATCGGTGGCGACCATCTCGATGGTCCCGCCTGCCCTGGCGTCGATGGTGGTCTCGCCGAACCAGGCCGCGCGCTCGGCCGGGTCGGTGAGCGCGGCCCAGACCGCGGCGACGGGGTGGGGCAGGTGGCGGCGGAAGGTGATGGTGGCGTGGTCGCCGTCGATCTCGAGGTCTCCGTAGCGCTGGTCAGTCATCTCTGCTCCGTTCTGCGAGGTGTTGCTCCAGGGCGTCGAGGTGGTCGCTCCAGTACCTGCGGTACCGGCTGAGCCAGCTGTCGATCTCGATCAGCCGGTCGGCGCGCAGCGAGTAGATCCGGCGCTGCCCGTCCGGCCGGACCTCGACGAGGCCGACCTCGCGCAGGATCCGGAGGTGCCGGGACACGGCGGGCTGGGTGAGCGCGGGGAGGCTCGCCACGAGCTCGCCAGCGGGCCGCTCGCGCTCGACCAGCAGGTCCAGCAGTACCCGCCGATGGGGCTCGGCCACGGCCTCGAACACGTCCACGCCAGAAGTATCACATCAAACGTATATACGTGTCAACGGATATCTCTGGGAGTGAAGATCGCTGCCGGTCAGGCGCGTTCTGAGCACCGACAGCTACCGAGTACTGCGCCTGGACGCCCTGCTACGGTCCGATCGGAGCAACTGTTGCTCGGTCCCTGACTCGCGAGTAACCCACCTCGGCGGGTGTCGTTGTCCCGTTGTGGGCCGCCGCCGCCCCAGTTCAACGCCAGCGTCGGCACGGCTCACCGGAAAGGTTTCAGGAGGCGTCGGTGGCGGGTGTCGAGGTGAAGGTCGAAGGGCTGTCCAAGTCCTTCGGGCGCGCCAACATCTGGTCCGACGTCACGCTCACGCTCCCGCCCGGCGAGGTGTCGGTGCTGCTCGGCCCGTCGGGCACGGGCAAGTCGGTGTTCCTGAAGACGCTGATCGGCCTGTTGAAGCCGGAGCGGGGCTCGATCGTCATCCACGACACCGACCTGGTGCGCTGCTCCGAGTCGCGGCTGTACGAGCTGCGGAAGCTCTTCGGCGTGCTGTTCCAGGACGGCGCCCTGTTCGGCTCCATGAACCTCTACGACAACATCGCGTTCCCGCTGCGCGAGCACACGAAGAAGTCCGAGTCGGAGATCCGGGACATCGTCGAGGAGAAGATGGCGATGGTCGGGCTCACCGGTGACGAGGACAAGCTGCCCGGCGAGATCTCCGGCGGCATGCGCAAGCGGGCCGGGCTGGCGAGGGCGCTAGTGCTCGACCCCGAGATCATCCTGTTCGACGAGCCGGACTCCGGCCTCGACCCGGTGCGCACCGCCTATCTCAACCAGCTGATCATCGACCTGAACGCGCAGACCGACGCCACGTTCCTGATCGTCACCCACGACATCAACACGGCGCAGACGGTGCCGGACAACATCGGGATGCTCTACCGCAAGCACCTGGCGATGTTCGGGCCGCGCGAGGTGCTGCTGACCTCGGAGGAACCGGTCGTCGCGCAGTTCCTCAACGGGCGCCGCGAGGGCCCGATCGGCATGTCGGAGGAGAAGGACACCGCCCAGGCGGCCCGCGAGATGGCGGAGGCGGGTGAGCTGGAGGGCCTGCCCCCGCTCAAGCCGCAGCTGCAGCCGAGTACCGGGGTGGGGGAGCGCCGGGCGGTCGGGCGCAGGCGCGAGCGGGTGCTGCAGATGCTGCACACCCTCCCGCCCGCGGCGCAGCAGGCGATTCGCAACAGCTACGCGCAGGACGACATGTCCGCCGACCCGCCGACCGGCCCGATCCCGCGGCCCGTGCCGCGGCCGCGGTACGCCTCCGGGGACCACGTCCCGGACCAGCCGACCGAGGTGATCGGCGGCTTCGACCCCGGCTACGACGACCCGGCGTCCCGCGACCGGGATCGGTCCTGAGGCAGCCGATGACCGCTCCCGCCCCGATCACCCGTGCCCTCACCCCGGTCGGCCGGCTCTTCGGCCTGGGCATCGCCGTGGTGCGCAACACCTTCCGACCGCCCTTCCAGCTGGCCGAGTTCATCGAGCAGACCTGGTTCGTCACCAAGGTCTCCGCGCTGCCGACGGCACTGTTCACGATCCCGTTCGGTGCCACGATCGCCCTGCTGCTCGCCGAGCTCACCCGCCAGTTCGGCGCGCAGAGCCAGACCGGAGCGGGCAGCGTGCTCGCGATCGTGCAGCAGGCGGCCCCGATCGTCACGGCGCTGCTGATCTCGGGTGCGGGCGGTAGCGCGGTCTGCGCAGACCTGGGCGCGCGCACGATCCGCGAGGAGATCGCCGCCATGGAGGTGCTGGGCATCTCCCCGATCCAGCGCCTCGTGGTGCCCCGCGTGCTCGCGATGGCCACCACGGCGGTTGTGCTCAACGGGCTGGCCAGTGTGGTCGGCGTGGCGGGCGGCTACTACTTCAACGTCATCGTGCAGGGCGGCACGCCCGGGGCGTACATCGCGAGCTTCTCCGCGGTGGCCCAGGTCTCCGACATCCTCGTGAGCGAGTTCAAGGCGTTCCTGTTCGGCTTCACGGCCGGCGTCGTGGCGGCCTACCGGGGCCTCAACCCGCCGCCGGGGCCCAAGGGCGTCGGCGACGCGGTGAACCAGTCCGTCGTGATCTCGTTCGTGCTGGTGTTCCTGATCAACCTGGTGCTGACGGGCCTGTACCTCGAGCTCGTCCCCCCGAAGGGGTCGTGACGTTGGCACTGCTGAACGGCCGGGCGCGGCGTGCGGTGAACGCCCCGTTGGACGTCCTCGACCAGCTGGGCGACCAGCTCTCCCTCTACGTGCGCGCGATCGCGTGGACACCGCGGACGCTGCGCCGCTACCGGGGCGAGATCGGGCGCCTGCTCGCCGAGGTCAGCTTCGGGTCCGGCGCGCTCATCGTCATCCTCGGCACGGCGGGCGTGATGCTGTCGCTGTCGCTGTTCGTCGGCAGCCTCGTGGGCCTGCAGGGCTTCCGGGCGCTCGACTCGCTCGGCGTCGAGGCGCTCACCGGCTTCATCACGGCCTACTTCAACACCCGGGACATCGCCCCTCTCGTGGCCGCGGCCGCGCTGACGGCCACGCTCGGCGCGGGCTTCACCGCACAGCTGGGCGCGATGCGGATCTCGGAGGAGGTCGACGCGCTGGAGGTGATGGCGGTGCCCAGCGTGCCGTTCCTCATCACCACCCGCATGATCGCCGGCGTCATCGCGATCATCCCGATGTACACGATCGGCCTGCTGGCGAGCTTCGCCGCCTCCCGGCTGAACGTCACGTTGATCAACGGCCTCGCCGGCGGCACGTACGACCACTACTTCAACCTGTTCCTGCCGGTCACCGACGTCCTGTACTCGTACCTCAAGGTGATCATCTTCGCGATCGTGATCATCCTGATCCACTGCCACTACGGGTACACCGCGCGCGGTGGCCCCGCGGGCGTCGGCATCGCTGTGGGCCGCTCGGTGCGGCTGTCGATCGTGAGCACCGCGATCCTCGACTTCTTCCTCACGCTGGTGCTGTTCGGCACCGAGACCTCGGTGCGGGTGGCGGGATGAGACGTCGCTTGCAGGGGCTGCTGTTCGTCGTCGTGCTGCTGGCACTGGTCGCGCTGTCGATCGGCGAGTACGCCGGTGCGTTCGACCGCGGGGTGCCGGTCACGCTGCAGGTGGACCGCGTCGGCAACCAGCTCGCCGAGAAGGCCGACGTCAAGGTGCGCGGGCTGGACGTCGGGCGCGTCACGTCCGTCACCACCAACGGCGCCGCGGCCACGGTCGAGCTGTCCATCGACCCGGACAAGGTCGACCTGATCCCGTCGAACGTCTCCGCGCGGCTGGTCCCCAAGACGCTCTTCGGCGAGCGGTACGTCTCGCTCGTGCTGCCCGACGGCCCGAAGGCGCAGCCCCTCTCGGCCGGCGACGTGATCCCGATGGACCGCAGCGCGTCCGCCCGCGAGCTGGAGCGGGTCCTCGACGGCCTGCTGCCGCTGCTCACTGCCGTCGAGCCGCAGGATCTGGCCGTCACGCTCGGCTCGATGTCGCAGGCCCTCGAAGGGCGCGGCGAGAACCTGGGGCAGACGCTGGTGAACCTGCAGCAGCTGACGTCGGGGCTGCGCCCGTCGATCCCGGACCTGCAGGCCGACATCACCGAGCTCGCCGACTTCGCCGCCAACGTGGACGAGGCCGCTCCCGACCTGCTCGACGCGCTGGAGGACTTCACCGTCACCAGCCGCACCGTGGTGGAGCAGCGCGCCCAGCTGCGCGAGCTGCTGACCAGCGTCACCGAGGCGTCGGACGACCTGCGCGGGTTCCTCGACGCGAACGGCGACAACATCGTCGCGCTGGCCGACTCGGCCCGCCCCACGCTCGCGACGCTCGCCCGGTACGCGCCCGAGTTCCCGTGCCTGTTCAACCAGCTGGCCGGGCTCGTCCCGCGGCTCGACGAGGCGTTCGGCGCCGGCAGCGACAGCCCGGGCCTGCGCGCCACGATCGAGATCGTCGCCAGCCAGGGCAAGTACATCCCCGACCAGGACGAGCCGCGCTACCTCGACGACCGCGGCCCGCGCTGCTACCCGATCATGATCCCCGGCCAGGACCAGCCGCCGGACGGCCCGTTCGAGGACGGCACCGAGCCGCACGACAACCCGCCGGTCGGCACCCAGTTCGGCGACGCCGAGGACTTCGACGCGGTCCCGTCCTCCTACTCCGGCGCCGACATGGGTGTGCCGAACTCGCCGGGTGAGGTCCAGGTCGTGAACGAGCTGCTCGCGCTCCAGCAGGGCACCTCCCCCGAGGCGGTGCCGGCGTGGAGCACGATGCTCGTCGGGCCGCTCTACCGCGGGACCGAGGTGAAGCTGACGTGACCCGGCTCCCGGTCGGCCCGCTGGTCAAGTTCCTGTCGCTCGCGGTGGTGGTGGCGCTGTGCACCACCGTGCTCGCCCTGACCATCGCCAACGCCTCCGGCGGCGCGCGCACCAGCTACACCGCGCGCTTCACCGACGCCAGCGGCCTGCTGCCCGGCGACGACGTCCGGATCGCGGGCGTGATCGTCGGCAGCGTCGACGACGTCCGGATCGTCGACCGGCGGTTCGCCGAGGTCGAGTTCAGCGTGGCGCAGGACCAGCCGCTGCCGGCCTCGGTGGGGGCGTCGATCCTCTACCGCAACCTCATCGGGCAGCGCTACCTGGCGCTCGAGCAGGGCGCGGGCCCGGCGGGCCGGACGCTGCCCGCGGGCGGCACGATCCCGGTCGAGCGCACGCGCCCGCCGCTCAACCTCACCGTCCTGTTCAACGGGTTCAAGCCGCTGCTCACCGCGCTCGACCCGGAGCAGGTCAACCAGCTCTCGTTCGAGATCATCCAGGTGCTGCAGGGCCAGGGCGGCACCGTCAAGAGCCTGCTCGCCCACACCGCGTCGCTCACCAACACCCTCGCCGACCGCGACGAGGTGATCGGCCAGGTGATCAACAACCTGAACGCGGTGCTCGAGACCGTGAACGCCCGCGACGGGCAGCTGTCGGAGCTCATCAGCTCGCTGCAGGCGCTGGTGTCCGGGCTCGCCGAGGACCGCGAGCCGATCGGCGACGCGATCGTGTCCATCGGGGAGCTCACCGACGTGACGGCCGGGTTCCTGGAGGACGCGCGGCCCGCGCTGCGCGACGACATCGGGCACCTCGGCGACCTCGCCGAGAACCTCAACGCGCAGGACGAGCGGCTCGAGCAGACGATCAAGAACCTGCCGCCGAAGCTCAAGAAGGTCATCCGCGCGGGCAGCTACGGCAGCTGGTTCAACTTCTACCTGTGCGGGGCCAGCGGCAAGCTCGGGCTCTCGCCGTACATCCTGCAGTTCGAGGTCCCGGTGTTCACCAGCGGCCAACCCCGGTGCGGCGCCGACCCCGACGGCGGGGACAGCGGCAACACGGACTCGCTCGCCGGGCTGCCCCTGCCCGACCTGCCCCTGCCCGACCTGCCGCTGCCGGTCGGCGGCTCCGGCGAGTCCGGCGTCCCGAACCTCCCCGCCCCCGACCTGCCCCTGCTGCCCGACCTGTCCCTCGGGGGTGGCTGATGCCGGGCACCCGCAACCCCGTCGCGACGGCGGTCATCGGCCTGCTGGTGATCGGGCTCGTCGTGGTGCTCGCGTTCAACGGGCCCGCGCTCTTCGGCGGCGGCACCACGTACAAGGCCCAGTTCCGGGAGGCGGCCGGCCTCTCGGCGGGCGACATGGTCACCGTGGCCGGCGTCGAGGCGGGCCGCGTGCAGGACGTGGAGCTCGAGGGCGACCACGTGCTGGTCACGTTCAAGGTCACCGACGCGTGGGTGGGCGACCGCACGTCGGCGTCCATCCAGATCCGCACCCTGCTCGGCGCCAAGACGCTCGCCCTCGACCCGCAGGGTGACGACGAGCTGCGGCCCGACCGGACCATCCCGCTCTCGCGCACCTCGTCGCCGTTCGACGTGGTCGAGGCGTTCGACAGCCTGTCCGGCACCCTCGACCAGGTCGACACCGGGCAGCTCGCGCAGAGCCTGAACACGCTCTCCGACACGTTCCGCGACACCCCGCCAGAGATCCGGGGTGCGCTCGACGGGCTCTCGCGCCTGTCCACCACGATCGCCAGCCGGGACGAGGAGATCCGCAGGCTGCTCGCGGGCACCCACCAGCTCGCGGGCGTGCTGGCCGACCGCAACGACGAGATCGAGAAGCTGTTGGAGGACGGCAACCTCCTCCTCGGCGAGCTCCAGCGCCGCCGCGAGGCGATCAGCAAGCTCCTCGACGGCACGATCGCGCTGTCCGAACAGCTGCGCGGGCTCGTCGCCGACAACGAGGAGCAGCTGCGGCCGACGCTCGAACAGCTCGACCGGGTGGCCGCGCTGCTGCAGCGCAACCGCGACTCGCTCGGTGCCGGCATCCGCGACCTCGCGGTCTTCGTGCGGCTCTTCGCGAACGCAACCGGCAACGGCGAGTGGTTCGACAACTACGTCTGCGCGCTGCTCCCGCCCTCGGTGGGCCCGATCAACCCCGGCGGCTGCTGATGGCTCTCAACCCGACCGACCGCAGGCAGCTGCAGCTCACCGGGCTCGTCGCCGTGATCGCCGTGCTGGTGGCGAGCGGCCTCTACCTCGTGATGCAGGGCCCGACCCGGATGGTCACCGCCTACTTCACGTCCGCGACCGGCGTGTTCGAGGACAACTCCGTGCGCGTGCTCGGCGTGCCGGTCGGCGACATCGTCAGCATCAACCCCGAGGGCACCCGCGTGCGCGTGGAGATGCGCATCGACGACCCCGACCTCAAGCTCCCGGCCGACGCGAAGGCCATCGTCGTCTCGCCGAGCCTGGTGACCGGCCGCTACGTCCAGCTCGCCCCCACCTGGTCCGGTGGCCCGGAGCTGCAGGACGGCGCCGTGATCCCGGTCGAGCGCACCGCGGTGCCGCTGGGCGTCGACGACCTCGCGCGCACGGCCGACCAGCTGGCCAGGGCGCTCGGGCCGGACGGCGTCAACTCCCAGGGGGCGCTGTCGAACGCGCTCGACGTCGGTGCCGCCAACCTCGACGGCAACGGCCGGGCGCTGAACGACACGATCCGCAACCTCGGCGAGCTCTCCGGGACCCTCGCCGACTCCCGCGAGGACCTGTTCGGCACGGTGCGGGAGCTGCAGTCCTTCACGTCCATGCTCGCCTCGAACGACAGCGAGGTGCGCGAGTTCAACAAGCGGCTCGCGGACGTCGCCGGGTTCCTCGCCGACGAGCGCGGCGACCTGGCCACCGCTGTGCGGGAGCTGTCCATCGCGCTCGGCGAGGTGGCCGACTTCGTCCGCGACAACCGGGAGCTGGTGGAGTCGAACGTCGACCGGCTCACCGACGTCACCGAGGTGGTCGTCGACCAGCGCAAGGCCCTCGCCGAGGTCCTCGACGTCGCGCCGACCGCGCTCGGCAACCTGGCGCTCGCCTACAACGGCTCGTCCGGCACCCTCGACACCCGGGCGAACCTGAACGAGCTCTCGATGCCGATCCCGGCGCTGGTCTGCGAGCTGCTGCGGCGCAGCGGCCCGGTGCCGCCCGAGCTCGCCACCGCGTGCGGGAAGCTCGCCCCCGTCCTGGACGGCCTCGTCCCGTTGCCCACCGCGGCCGAGGTGATCACGTCGTTGCAGAACGGCCAGCTGCCGCCCGTGCCAGGGCTCGCGCTGCCCACCGAGAAGGGTGCCTCGGTGGCCCCGCAGCCGGCGCTCCCACTGCCCGGCCTGCCCACCCCGAGCGCGCACCCGGAGGGGGAGCGGGCGGAGCCGACCGCCGAGAAGACCGGGGAGAAGCCACGGCCGGAGTCGACCCGGCGGGCCGAGCCGGACGACGACCAGGACACCGAGCAGGACGAGCCCGACGAGCGGTCGGGCGGTCTCTCGGGGCTGTTCGGGGGTGGCCGGTGACCCGCCGCGTGCTCGCCGTCGCCACCACCGCCGTGCTGCTCACGAGCGGCTGCGGCGTGCTGTCCGGCGGCCTGCGGGGCGCCGACCTGCCGGGTGGCGCGAACCTCGGGGACGACCCGTACCGGCTGACGATCGAGTTCACCGACGTCGTCGACCTGGTGCCGCAGTCGCTGGTGAAGGTCGCCGACGTGCCGGTTGGCACCGTCGGCGACATCAAGGTGGGCCCCGACTGGACTGCGGAGGTCACCGTGTTCGTCAACGGTGACGTCGCCCTGCCGCCCGACGCCGAGGCCCGCGTGCGCACCACGAGCCTGCTCGGCGAGAAGTTCGTCGAGCTGCTGGCGCCGGAGAACGCCGCGGCCGGCCGGATCGCCGACGGCGCAACCATCCCGCTGCTGCGCACCAGCAGGGCAGCGGAGGTGGAGGAGGTGCTCGGCGCGCTGTCGCTGCTGCTCAATGGCGGGGGCATCGCGCAGATCCGGACCATCGCGAACGAGCTGAACAAGGCGCTCACCGGCAACGAGCCGGAGATCCGCGCGCTACTCGACGACCTGAACGCGCTCGTCGGGGCGCTCGACGACCACAAGTCCGAGATCACCCGGGCCATCGACGAGATCAACCGCCTCGCCGGCACCTTGCGCGACCGCAAGGGGCAGATCGAGACGGCGCTCGAGGACCTGCCGCCGGGCCTGCGCGAGCTGGAGAACCAGCGCGCGCAGCTCGTGGACATGCTGCAGGCGCTCGACCGGCTCTCGGGGGTCGCCACCGACGTGGTCAACCGCAGCCAGGAGGACGTGGTCGCCGACCTCGAGCTGCTGAGGCCGGTGCTGGCGAAGCTCGTCGAGTCCGGGCCCGACCTGGTGAACTCGCTGAGCCTGCTGCCCACCTTCCCGTTCAGCGACGGGACGGTCGACGCCTTCGCGGGCGACTACTCCAACCTGTACGCCAAGCTCGACCTCGACCTGAGCGACCTGCTGCAGAACATGGCCCGCTCCGGTGAGCCGTTCCCCGGCCCGGACGGGCCGCTCGGGATGCTGCCGCCCACATCGCAGCTGCTCGGACCGCTGCTCGGCCCGACGAGCCCTTCGCTGCCGGACTTCCCGCTCCTCGGCGAGGGCGACCTGCTGCCGTTGCCCGGTGAGATCCCGGCGACCCCGAGCCGCGACCCCGATGCACCCGAACGGTCCACCACCCCCGAGCCGACCCGCGGCGGGCTGCTCGGCGGCCTGTTCGGAGGTGGTGAGGGATGATCACCAAGGTCATTCGGCTGCAGCTGGTGGCGTTCCTGCTGATCACCGTCATCGGGGTCGGCTACGCAGGCTTCCGGTACGCCGGCTTCGGCAACCTGTTCGGCACCACGACCTACCCGGTGCGGGTGCAGCTCGCCCAGTCCGGGGGGATCTTCACCGGCGCCGACGTGACGTACCGGGGCGTGAGCGTGGGCCGGGTCGGCCCACTGACGATCATCCCCGAGGGCGTCGAGGCGCAGCTCGACATCGATCGCGACGCCCCGGCGATCCCCGCAGACGTCGACGCGGCCGTCCACAACCTCTCTGCGATCGGCGAGCAGTACGTCGACCTGACGCCGAAGAGCGACGGGGGACCGTACCTCCGCGACGGCTCGGTGATCCCGGTGGCGCGCACGAGCACGCCGGTGCCGGTCGAGCAGCTGGTCGTGAGCCTCGACGACTTCGTCCGGTCGGTGCCGCTCGACTCCCTGCGCACCGTCGTCGACGAGCTCGGCGACGCCTTCTCCAACACGGCGCTGCCGCTGCAGAAGCTCCTCGACACCACCAACGCGTTCACCGGGGACGCCGTGGACGCGCTGCCGGAGACGACCCGCCTCATCGAGGACGGCCGCACGGTGCTCACCACGCAGAACGAGGTCTCCGGTTCCTTCCGCAGCTTCAGCGAGGACCTCTCACTGCTCGCCGCCCAGCTGAAGGAGTCCGACCCGGACCTGCGCAGGCTCCTGGAGACGGGCCCCGAGGCGTCCACCCAGATCAGGGGCCTGCTGCGGGAGAGCGGCAGCGGCCTCGGGCAGCTCGTCGCCGACCTGCTCACGATCTCCCGCGTGGCCGAGCCGCGCCAGGCCGCGCTCCGGCAGATCCTCGTGACCTACCCCGGCGTCACCACGACGACCTACACCGTGGTGCCCGGCGACGGCACCGCCCACCTCGGGCTCGTGCTCTCGAACCTGTTCGACCCGCCGCCCTGCACCCGGGGGTACGAGGGCACCGACCGCCGTCCCGGCAGCGACGTGTCGGACGCGCCGATCAACCGCAAGGCATACTGCGCCGAACCCCCGGGCAGCCCGATCGACGTCCGCGGGGCGCAGAACGTCCCGCACGCCAAGACCCCGACGCCGCCGGCCGACGCCCCGTCCGGGCCACCGCGAGGTGGCCTGCCCGCCGGCTCCGCGCCGATCATCCCCGACCGCGTCGGTTCGCTCCCCCCGCTCAGCTCCCTGGCCCAGATCCTCGACTGACCCCCTGGACACCGCGCCGACCCGACCCCCGACGGAGAGCCGCATGACCGTCCTCGAGAAGCCCCCCACGCAGGACAAGGACACCGAGCCGGCATCGGCGCGGCGCCGCATGCGGATCACGCCCGTCCGCGCGCTCGCCGCGCTGGTGGCGCTCGCCGCCGTCGCCGCGCTGTTCTTCGGCGGCGCGTTGCTGCTCGCGCTGAACGACGAGGGCCTCGAGCTCGCGGCCGAGCGCGAGGCCGTGCTGGTGGACGCCCGGCAGGCCGCGATCAACCTCAACACCCTCGACTACCGGAACGTCGCACCCGGGCTCGACCTCTGGGAGCAGACCTCCACAGGCACGCTGCTCGACGAGTTCCGCGCCAACCGCGCCGAGTACGAGCAGGTCGTCACGCAGGCCAAGCGGGTCACCGTCGCCACCGTGCCGGACGCGGCCGTAGCCGAGCTGGACGTGCGCGCCGGAACCGCCCGCGTGCTGGTGGCCGTCGACGTCGAGGTCCGGCCGGAGGGCCAGAACCCCGTGGTCACCCGCCAGCGGCTCGAGCTGGAGATGACCCGCACCGACCAGGGCTGGAAGGCGAGCCGGGTGGCCCCGGTCCGCACGCCGAGCTGACAGGAGCACCCCGAATGCCGCCTCGTCCGCGTTCCCCCCGCCCCCGACCGACCCCGTCCCGCCGCCCCCGCGTGGCCGGAACGGCACCCACCGCGCCCCGCCCCTCCGAGCGCATCGAGGAGCGGCCGGGCGAGGCCGCCGAGACCACCGAGACCACCGTGGTCGCCGCGCCCGCACCGCCCGACCCGAAGGCGAAGCCGAAGCGCCCGCGTCCGAAGCCCGCGCCCGCGGCGGAGCCCGAGGGCGGGGCGGAGCCCGGCCCCGAGCCCGGAGGACGGACCGAGCGGCTGCCGGTCGTCGCCGCGGAGGATGCCGCCGGGAAGACCGGCGAGGAGGTCGTCGAGGAGCAGGCGAAGCCGGCTGGGAAGCCCCGCCGGAAGCCGGCCCGGTCCGGCGACGACGACCCGGCGGAGCCGACGGCGACCGCCGGCGCGGACGCCGAGGCCCCGGCCGCGGGCGGCCTCGGCGCGTTCGTGCGTCGCCGGGCCGTGCCGCTGCTCTCGGCGGCCGTGGTCCTGCTCGCCACCGTCGCCGTCGTCGCAGGCATGCAGGACGCGCGGCTGCGCGGCACCGCGGCGGCCGAGAACACGGCGCTCGTGGACGTCGGAACCACGGCCGACGTGGCGAGCCAGCTGTCCGATGCGATCGAGACCGTCTACTCGTTCGACTTCGCCCGGCTCGACGAGAACGAGAAGGCCGCCCGCGACGTGATCACGCCGGAGTTCGCCGCCGAGTTCGACCGGCTCTTCGGCGAGGTCAGGGCCCGCGCCCCGCAGCAGCAGGCCGTGGTGTCGGCGACGGTCACCCGCACGGCGGTCAAGGAGATCACCGGCGACCGGGCCGTGCTGATCGCGTTCGTCGACCAGCAGGCCACCCGCGCCGCCCCGGACGCGCAGTCGCAGCAGCTCGCCGCGGCCGGCCGGCTCGCGGTCACGGGCCAGCGCGTCGACGGCCACTGGAAGATCGCCGCCGTCACCCCGCTATGACGACCGGCCACCGTCTCGCGGGGCGGCGGACACCGTCGCGTATGCTGGTCGACGGTTCCACCGAAGACCGCAGGTCTGTGCCCCTCACGGGGCACACGAAGGCCCCGCATCCGCGGGCGGCCCGCGCAGGAGGACGAGGTCATCGCGGGCTGTGCGATCGTGCGCAGCCGTGTCACGCCCCGTGCGCTCCTGCGCCGGGGCGTTCGTCGTTTCCGAGGTCGTCGGTGGGTGCGAACCGCAGTAGATCCACACCGACCACGACGAGAGGAGGCGAGGATGGCCCGACCCGACAAGGTCGCGGCGGTCGAGGAGATCGCCGAGAACTTCCGGGGCGCGTCCGCCTCGGTGGTCACCGAGTACCGCGGCCTGACGATGTCCCAGCTGACGACGCTGCGCCGGTCGCTCGGCGACGGCGCGAGCTACCGCGTCGCCAAGAACACGCTGGTCAAGCGCGCCGCCGAGCACGCGGGCGTCGAGGGCCTCGACGAGCTGCTCGTCGGCCCCACGGCGATCACCTTCATCACGGGCGAGCCCGTCGACGCAGCCAAGGCGCTGCGTGACTTCGCCAGGACCAACCAGGGTCTGGTGATCAAGGGCGGCTTCATGGACGGTCGCGCGCTGACCGTCGCCGAGGTCAACCAGCTCGCCGACCTGGAGTCCCGCGAGGTGCTGCTGGCCAAGCTGGCCGGCGCGATGAAGGGCACCATGGCGAAGGCCGCAGGCCTGTTCGCCGCCCCCGCCTCGCAGGTGGCCCGCCTGGCACAGGCGCTGGCCGACAAGCGTGCCGAGGAGGGTGGCGCGGCTCCGGCCGAGGCCGCCACCGACTCCGAGAGCTGACCACCCCCCACGTACCGCACCACTGGAAGAGGAACCACCATGGCGAAGCTGTCCACCGACGAGCTGCTCGAGGCCTTCAAGGACCTCACCCTGATCGAGCTCTCGGAGTTCGTGAAGAAGTTCGAGGAGACCTTCGACGTCACCGCGGCCGCCCCGGTCGCCGTCGCCGCCGGTCCGGCCGCTGCCGGCCCCGCCGCCGAGGCCCCCGAGGAGAAGGACGAGTTCAACGTCGTCCTCGAGGCAGCCGGTGACAAGAAGATCCAGGTCATCAAGGTCGTCCGCGAGCTCGTCTCGGGCCTGGGCCTCAAGGAGGCCAAGGACCTCGTCGAGAGCGCCCCGAAGCCGATCCTGGAGGGCGTGGCCAAGGACGCGGCCGACGCCGCCAAGGCCAAGCTCGAGGACGCCGGCGCCAAGGTCAGCCTGAGCTGACACCCGGCACCGACCGACGAAGCGGCATCCCCTCCGGGGGGTGCCGCTTCGTGCTTCCTGGTCAGCCGGGCTGCTCGCGCGCGCGCAGCTCGCGGCGCAGCAGCTTGCCCGTCACCGTCTTCGGGATCTCGTCCAGGAACTCGACCTGCCGCGGGTACTTGTAGGCCGCCATCCGCTCCTTGCAGAACGCGATCAGCTCCGCCTCGTCGGCGCTGCGGCCGGGCCGCAGGCTGACGAACGCCTTGACGGTCTCGCCGCGGTAGGGGTCGGGGACGCCGACCACGGCGGCCTCCCGCACGGCCTCGTGCTCGTAGAGCACGTCCTCCACCTCGCGCGGCCACACCTTGAAGCCGCCCGCGTTGATCTGGTCCTTCTTCCGGTCGACGATGTAGAACCAGCCGTCGGCGTCCATGTACCCGACATCGCCGGTGTGCAGGGCCCCGCCCGGGATCGCCCGTTCGGTCTCCTCCGGCTTGTTCCAGTACCCGGGCACCACCTGCGGCCCGGACGTGACGATCTCGCCGATCTCACCGGGCGGCACGTCCTGCCCGTCGTCGCCGACGATCCGCACCACCGTGTTGTAGACGGGCACGCCGACCGAGAGGGCCCCGGACGCCTCGTCCACCGGCGCCCTGGCGTGCGCCGGCACGCCGTGCGACGGCGACGTCGTCTCGGTGAGGCCGTACGCGTTGTGGATGTAGTGGCCGAAGACGTCCTCGAAGGCGGTGACCGTGGACGGTGGGATGGGCGCACCGCCGGACCAGATCTTCGTGAGGGACTCCAGGGCCGCCCGCTCGGCGTTCGGCGCGTTCATCAGCGCGATGAACACCGTGATCGACCCGATCGTGAAGGTCGGGCGCGCCTCCCGGACCACCTCGACGGCCAGGCTCGGCTCGAACCGGTGGAACAGCACGAGCGGCGCCCCGAGCAGCATCGCGATCCCGATGTGCCCGATCAGGCCGGTGATGTGGAACAGCGGGGCGACGCCGAGCACGACGTCGTCCGGGCCGAGCTCGCACAGGTGCCGGTAGGTCTGGCTGTTGAACACGACGTTGCGGTGCGTGTTCATCGCGCCCTTCGGCGGGCCGGTGGTGCCGGAGGTGTAGGTGAGGAACGCCACGTCGTCGGGCGCGAGCTCCACCGGCGGTGGCACCTGCCCGCGGAACCGCTCGACCAGTGCCGCCAGGTCGAGGATCCCGGGAGCCTCCACGCGGCCGGCGCCTGCGCCGAACGCGCGCTTGTCCCCGCGGGCCTGGTGCTCCAGCTCGGACGTGGTGATCACCGTGTGCACGGCGGTGCGCCCGACCACCTCGGCCGCGACGTCGCGGTACAGGCTCTGCAGGCAGACCAGCACCCGTGCGCCCGAGTCGGTGAGCAGCAGCTCGAGCTCGCGCCCGCGGTTCATCGGGTTGACCGCCACCGCGATGCCGCCCGCCTTCCACGCGGAGAGCAGCCCGATCACGAACTGCGGGACGTTCTGCAGGTACAGCGCCACCCGGTCGCCTGCCGCGAACCCGGCGTCGAGCAGGCCGACGGCGAGTGCGTCGGAGAGCTCGTCGAGCTCCCGGTAGGTGATCCGCCCGTCGAAGTAGCGCAGGGCGTCCCCGTCGGGGTTGCGCCGTACGGCGGCGCGGAACATCGCGAGGGCGTCGGGGTGTTCCAGCTCGAGGTCGGGTGGCTGGCCGGGGTCGTAGCGGGCCAGCCACGGCCGCTCGTCGTACGCGCTCGTGGTGTGGGACATCGGCGTCCTCCTCCGGCCTCGCGGCGCTCCCCGGGGGATGCTCGGACCGGCAGGAGGGGGTGTCAAGGCGCGCACCAGCGGCTCCGCCGGACGCTCCGGAGGTGACGGTCATGACACAGCTCGGCGACGTGTGCGTGACACGCGGTGCCCACGCCGGTCGCTCGATGGACGGTCATCCGGTTGTGTCGGCGAGCGGTCGCACGTCCCGGAGCTGCAGGTCTGCACCGTTCGTCCCGCGAAAAGGACCACTTACCGGCGCGTAGAGTCTTGACGGGATGCGTCCGTCAAGTCACTCTTAGGTCTCGATGGTTGTCTCGGCGACCTGTCTCGACAGCGGCTGCATTTGCAGCTAGACTGCCTCTTTGCGCTGCCCTCGTCCAGCTGCGCGCGCGCTCAGAGGAGTCCTCCCGCTCCAGGGTGTCCCTTCCGGGCCCACGTGCGTCTGGCCGATGGCTGTGCCATGACAACAGACGGCGTGCATCACTTCCCGCGCCCGTGTGCCGCTCGGCCCGGACCTCCCGCCCGGGGCGGACGAGCAGACGGTATCGCGTGGAGCCGGTGCCCGCCAGAACGAGAGCGCAGTTCTCGGAAGGACGCATCTTGGCTTCGTCCCGCGCCACCAGCCCCCTCGCGACCACCGCGCCCGCTGCCGTCTCGGCCAACCCGAACTTCCCCGGTGCGCCCACCCGGGTCACCTTCGCGAAGATCCGTGAGCCGCTCGAGGTGCCCGACCTCCTCGACCTGCAGATCCAGTCGTTCCAGTGGCTGGTCGGCGACGAGGCCTGGTTCCAGCGCCGGATCGACGCCGGCGACGAGAACCCGGTCGGCGGTCTCGAGGAGATCCTCACGGAGATCTCCCCGATCGAGGACTTCTCCGGCTCGATGTCCCTGTCGTTCTCCGACCCGCGCTTCGACGAGGTCAAGGCCTCCGAGGAGGAGTGCCGCGACAAGGACATGACGTTCGCGGCCCCGCTGTTCGTCACGGCGGAGTTCACCAACAACACCACCGGCGAGATCAAGAGCCAGACGGTGTTCATGGGTGACTTCCCGGTGATGACGAGCAAGGGCACGTTCATCATCAACGGCACCGAGCGTGTCGTCGTGTCGCAGCTCGTGCGGTCGCCCGGCATCTACTACGACCACACGATCGACAAGACCACCGAGAAGGACGTCTACTCGGTCAAGATCATCCCGAGTCGGGGTGCGTGGCTGGAGTTCGACGTCGACAAGCGCGACACGGTCGGCGTCCGCATCGACCGCAAGCGCCGGCAGCCGGTCACCGTGCTGCTCAAGGCCCTCGGGTGGACCGCCGAGCAGATCCGGGAGCGGTTCGGGTTCTCCGAGACCGTCATCGCCACGCTCGAGAAGGACCACACGGCGGGTCAGGACGAGGCGCTGCTCGACATCTACCGCAAGCTGCGCCCGGGCGAGCCGCCCACCCGCGAGAGCGCCCAGACGCTGCTCGAGAACCTCTTCTTCAAGGACAAGCGCTACGACCTGGCGAAGGTCGGCCGCTACAAGGCCAACAAGAAGCTGGGCCTGTCGATCGACATGTCGGTGGGCACGCTCACCGAGGAGGACATCGCCACCACCATCGAGTACCTCGTCCGGCTGCACGCCGGCGAGACCACGATGGCGGTCGGCGAGGGTGAGAACGCCACCGAGATCCCGGTCGAGGTCGACGACATCGACCACTTCGGCAACCGGCGCATCCGCACGGTCGGCGAGCTGATCCAGAACCAGGTCCGCGTCGGTCTGTCCCGCATGGAGCGCGTCGTCCGCGAGCGCATGACCACGCAGGACGTCGAGGCCATCACGCCGCAGACCCTGATCAACATCCGCCCGGTCGTGGCGGCGATCAAGGAGTTCTTCGGCACCTCGCAGCTCTCGCAGTTCATGGACCAGCACAACCCCCTCGCAGGGCTGACGCACAAGCGGCGGCTCAACGCGCTGGGTCCGGGCGGTCTGTCCCGGGAGCGGGCCGGCATGGAGGTGCGCGACGTGCACCACAGCCACTACGGCCGCATGTGCCCGATCGAGACCCCCGAGGGTCCGAACATCGGCCTGATCGGGTCGCTCTCCACGTACGCGCAGGTCAACCCGTTCGGCTTCATCCAGACGCCGTACCGCAAGGTGGTCAACGGTCAGGTCACCGACCAGATCGACTACCTCACCGCCGACGAGGAGGACCGCTACGTCGTCGCGCAGGCCAACGCGCCGCTCGACGACGACGGGCACTTCCAGGAGGACCGGGTCCTCGTCCGCCGCAAGGGCGGCGAGCTCGACTACATCCCGCCGACGGGCGTCGACTACATCGACGTCTCGCCGCGGCAGATGGTGTCGGTGGCCACCGCGCTGATCCCGTTCCTCGAGCACGACGACGCCAACCGCGCGCTCATGGGTGCCAACATGCAGCGCCAGGCGGTGCCGCTGCTGCGCAGCGAGGCCCCGCTGGTCGGCACGGGCATGGAGCTGCGTGCCGCGGTCGACGCGGGCGACGTGCTCGTGGCCGACAAGCCGGGCGTGGTCGAGGAGCTGTGCGCCGACTACATCACGGTGATGGCCGACGACGGCACGCGCACCACGTACCGGCTGAACAAGTTCCGCCGGTCCAACCAGGGCACGTGCAACAACCAGAAACCGATCGTCGACGAGGGCGACCGCGTCGAGGCCGGCCAGGTCATCGCCGACGGGCCGTGCACCGAGGACGGCGAGATGGCCCTCGGCAAGAACCTGCTCGTGGCGATCATGCCGTGGGAGGGCCACAACTACGAGGACGCGATCATCCTCTCGCAGCGCCTGGTGCAGGACGACGTGCTCACGTCGATCCACATCGAGGAGCACGAGATCGACGCCCGCGACACCAAGCTGGGCGCCGAGGAGATCACCCGGGACATCCCGAACGTCTCCGAGGAGGTTCTCGCCGACCTCGACGAGCGCGGCATCATCCGCATCGGCGCCGAGGTCCAGCCGGGCGACATCCTGGTCGGCAAGGTCACGCCGAAGGGCGAGACCGAGCTGACCCCGGAGGAGCGCCTGCTGCGCGCGATCTTCGGTGAGAAGGCCCGCGAGGTGCGCGACACCTCGCTGAAGGTGCCGCACGGCGAGAACGGCAAGGTCATCGGCATCCGCGTCTTCTCGCGCGACGACGAGGACGAGCTGGCGCCCGGCGTCAACGAGCTGGTCCGCGTCTACGTCGCCCAGAAGCGCAAGATCCAGGACGGCGACAAGCTCGCCGGCCGCCACGGCAACAAGGGCGTCATCGGCAAGATCCTGCCCGCCGAGGACATGCCGTTCCTGCCGGACGGCACGCCGGTCGACATCATCCTCAACACGCACGGCGTGCCGCGTCGTATGAACATCGGCCAGGTCCTGGAGACCCACCTCGGGTGGATCGCCAAGTCGGGCTGGGAGATCGAGGGCAAGCCGGACTGGGCGTCGAAGATGCCCGAGGAGCTCTACTCGGTGCCGCCGGGCACGAGGACCGCAACGCCGGTCTTCGACGGCGCGCGCGAGCACGAGATCACCGGGCTGCTCGGCTCCACCCGGCGCAACCGCGACGGCGAGCGCATGGTCGGCCCCGACGGGAAGGCCACGCTGCTCGACGGCCGTTCCGGCGAGCCGTACCCGTTCCCGGTGGCGGTCGGCTACATGTACATCCTGAAGCTGGCCCACCTCGTGGACGACAAGATCCACGCTCGGTCCACGGGTCCGTACTCGATGATCACGCAGCAGCCGCTGGGCGGTAAGGCCCAGTTCGGTGGCCAGCGGTTCGGCGAGATGGAGTGCTGGGCCATGCAGGCGTACGGCGCCGCCTACACCCTGCAGGAGCTGCTCACCATCAAGTCCGACGACGTGGTGGGCCGCGTGAAGGTGTACGAGGCCATCGTCAAGGGCGAGAACATCCCCGAGCCGGGCATCCCGGAGTCGTTCAAGGTGCTCCTGAAGGAGCTCCAGTCGTTGTGCCTGAACGTCGAGGTGCTCTCCAGCGACGGTGCGGCGATCGAGATGCGCGACACCGACGACGAGGACCTCGAGCGGGCCGCGGCGAACCTGGGCATCAACCTGTCCAGCCGTCCCGGTTCCGACTCGATGACCGTCGACGACGTCGTCAACTGATCCCGCCCAGAGCCGAATAACGAACGAAGGACACGATTTTGCTCGACGTCAACTTCTTCGACGAGCTGCGCATCGGCCTGGCCACCGCTGAGGACATCCGCCAGTGGTCGCACGGCGAGGTCAAGAAGCCGGAGACCATCAACTACCGCACCCTCAAGCCGGAGAAGGACGGGCTCTTCTGCGAGAAGATCTTCGGTCCCACCCGCGACTGGGAGTGCTACTGCGGCAAGTACAAGCGCGTCCGGTTCAAGGGCATCATCTGTGAGCGCTGCGGCGTGGAGGTCACCCGCGCCAAGGTGCGGCGCGAGCGGATGGGCCACATCGAGCTGGCCGCCCCGGTCACGCACATCTGGTACTTCAAGGGCGTCCCGAGCCGGCTGGGCTACCTGCTCGACCTGGCTCCCAAGGACCTCGAGAAGATCATCTACTTCGCCGCGTACGTGATCACCTCGGTGAACACGGAGCTGCGCCACAACGACCTGTCCACGCTCGAGAACGAGATGAGCGTGGAGCGCAAGCGGGTCGAGAACCGGCGTGACGCCGACCTGGAGGCCCGGGCCCAGAAGCTCGAGGCCGACCTGGCCGAGCTGGAGGCGGAGGGCGCCAAGAGCGACGTCCGCCGCAAGGTCAAGGAGGGTGGCGAGCGCGAGATGCGCCAGCTCCGCGACCGCGCCCAGCGCGAGCTGGACCGGCTCGACGAGATCTGGACCACCTTCACCAAGCTCGACGTCCAGCAGCTGATCGCCGACGAGGGGCTCTACCGCGAGCTCTACGACCGCTACGGCGACTACTTCACCGGGGCGATGGGCGCGGAGGCGATCCAGACCCTGCTGCAGAACTTCGACATCCCGGCTGAGGCCGAGAACCTGCGGGAGACCATCCGCAGCGGCAAGGGGCAGAAGAAGCTCCGCGCACTCAAGCGCCTCAAGGTCGTCGCGGCGTTCCAGACCACGGGCAACAGCCCGATGGGCATGGTGCTCGACTGCGTGCCGGTCATCCCGCCGGACCTGCGCCCGATGGTGCAGCTCGACGGTGGCCGCTTCGCCACCTCGGACCTGAACGACCTGTACCGCCGGGTCATCAACCGCAACAACCGCCTCAAGAGGCTGATCGACCTCGGCGCGCCCGAGATCATCGTCAACAACGAGAAGCGGATGCTGCAGGAGGCCGTCGACGCGCTGTTCGACAACGGCCGCCGCGGCCGGCCGGTCACGGGTCCGGGCAACCGCCCGCTCAAGTCGCTGTCCGACCTGCTCAAGGGCAAGCAGGGCCGGTTCCGCCAGAACCTGCTCGGCAAGCGCGTCGACTACTCGGGCCGTTCGGTCATCGTCGTCGGCCCGCAGCTCAAGCTGCACCAGTGCGGCCTGCCCAAGGGCATGGCGCTGGAGCTGTTCAAGCCGTTCGTGATGAAGCGGCTGGTCGACCTCAACCACGCGCAGAACATCAAGTCCGCGAAGCGCATGGTCGAGCGTGGCCGCTCGCAGGTGTGGGACGTGCTCGAGGAGGTCATCTCCGAGCACCCGGTGCTGCTCAACCGCGCACCCACCCTGCACCGCCTCGGTATCCAGGCCTTCGAGCCGCAGCTGGTGGAGGGCAAGGCCATCCAGCTGCACCCGCTGGTCTGCGAGGCGTTCAACGCCGACTTCGACGGTGACCAGATGGCGGTGCACCTGCCGCTGTCCGCCGAGGCGCAGTCCGAGGCCAGGGTGCTGATGCTCTCGAGCAACAACATCCTGTCGCCCGCGTCGGGTCGTCCGCTGGCCATGCCCCGTCTGGACATGGTCACCGGGCTGTTCCACCTCTCCCGGCAGCGCGACGACGCCACCGGTGCGGGCCAGGTGTACTCCTCGCCCGCCGAGGCGATCATGGCCTACGACCGGAAGGCGCTGCACCTGCAGGCCCCGATCAAGATCCGCCTCGTCGGTGTGGTCCCGCCGGCCGACGTCGCCGCCTCGCTCGAGGCCGACGGCTGGCAGCCGGGCGACCCGTGGCTCGCCGACACCACCCTCGGCCGGGTCATGTTCAACGAGCTGCTGCCGTCGGACTACCCGTACGTCAACGAGCCGCTGCCCAAGAAGCGCCAGGCCACGATCATCAACGACCTGGCCGAGCGGTACTCGATGACCGAGGTCGCGCAGGTCCTCGACCGGCTCAAGGAGGCCGGGTTCTACTGGGCCACGCGTTCGGGGGTCACCATGGCGATCTCCGACGTCGTGGTGCCGCCGAACAAGCAGGAGATCCTCGACGGCTACGAGGCCAAGGCCGACCAGATCAACAAGCGCTACCAGCGCGGTGCCCTCTCGCACCAGGAGCGCAACGACGAGATGGTCAAGATCTGGACCCAGGCCACCGAAGAGGTGGCCAAGGCCATGGAGGACAACTTCCCCGAGGACAACCCGATCCCGACGATCGTGAAGTCGGGCGCGGCGGGCAACATGACCCAGGTCCGGCAGCTCGCCGGTATGCGTGGTCTGGTGGCCAACCCGAAGGGCGAGTACATCCCCCGGCCGATCAAGTCCAACTTCCGCGAGGGCCTGTCGGTGGGTGAGTACTTCATCTCCACCCACGGCACCCGCAAGGGTCTGGCCGACACGGCGCTGCGCACCGCCGACTCCGGTTACCTCACCCGGCGTCTGGTGGACGTGTCGCAGGACGTCATCGTCCGCGAGGTCGACTGCGGCACCGAGCGCAGCATCACGATGCCGGTCACCGAGGAGCTGTCGGACGGGCGCCTGATCCCGCACCGCTACCTGCGCACCTCGGTGTACGCCCGGTCGTCCGCCGAGGACGTCACGGGTCCCGACGGGCAGCTCATCGTCCGCCGCGGCGACGACCTCGGCGACCCGGCGCTCGACGCGCTGGTCGCCGCGGGTGTGCGGCAGATCAAGGTGCGCAGCGCCCTGACCTGCACGTCGGGCACCGGTATCTGCGGCATGTGCTATGGCCGCTCGATGGCCACCGGAAAGCTGGTGGACGTCGGCGAGGCCGTCGGCATCGTCGCAGCGCAGTCCATCGGTGAGCCCGGCACGCAGCTGACGATGCGTACGTTCCACCAGGGCGGCGTCGCCGGTGACGACATCACCACCGGTCTTCCCCGCGTCACGGAGCTGTTCGAGGCTCGCGTGCCGAAGGGCAAGGCGCCGATCGCCGACGTCGACGGCCGGATCTCCATCGAGGACGGCGACCGCTTCTGGAAGATCACCCTCACGCCGGACGACGGCAGCGAGGAGATCGTCTACGAGAAGCTGTCGAAGCGGCAGTGGCTGGCGATGACCGTCGTCGACGGCGTCGAGCGGCCGCTCGCCGACGGCGACCACGTGCACGTGGGCCAGCTGCTCCTCGAGGGCACGGCCGACCCGCACGAGGTGCTGCGCGTCATGGGTCCGCGCGAGGTGCAGCTGCACCTGGTGCGTGAGGTGCAGAAGGTGTACCGCACGCAGAGCGTGGACATCCACGACAAGCACATCGAGGTCATCGTTCGGCAGATGCTCCGCCGGGTCACGATCATCGACTCGGGTTCCACGGAGTTCCTGCCGGGTGCACTGGCGGAGCGGTCCGAGTTCGAGGTCGCCAACCGCCAGGCGGTGGCCGAGGGCGGCGAGCCAGCCTCCGGTCGTCCGGTGCTGATGGGGATCACGAAGGCCTCGCTGGCCACGGAGTCGTGGCTGTCCGCGGCTTCGTTCCAGGAGACCACGAAGATCCTCACCGATGCCGCGATCAACGGAAAGCGCGACAAGCTCGTCGGGCTCAAGGAGAACGTGATCATCGGCAAGCTGATCCCGGCGGGCACCGGCATCAACCGGTACCGCAACATCCAGGTCCAGCCCACGGAGGAGGCCCGCGCGGCCGCCTACGCGCTGCCGAGCTACGACGACGGCTACTACAGCCCCGACGTGTTCGGCACGGGCACCGGCGCTGCGGTGCCGCTGGACGACTACGACTTCGGGCGCGACTACCGGTAGGTAGCGCGATCCGGCACGGGGGCGACGGCTCCCGCGCCGGATGCCCGATGCCCATGAACGGGGCCGGACACCTCTCTCCCGTGGAGGTGGCCGGCCCCGTTCGTGCTTTCCCGGGAACGGTGCGCCAAGCCCGCTTCGAAAGCACGCTGAGCGCCCTCGTGAGGGCCAACTCCTGCATCTCGGATCGATCAACAGTGCGCCGGAGGTCGGGTGAGCAGGGCGGCGCACCCCTCCTCCGGTGGCCCACACCGAGTCGGCTGACGCAGACCGTCGACGGGTAGCGCGAGCTGACTTCCGGTGCGTGCGCGGCTAAGCGCCGACCTCGTACTCCGCGACCTCGAAGCGACGGGTGCGCTTCGCGTACTCGCGCATCGTGCCCGGCCAGTTGTTCACCACCCGACCGCCGGCCGTGCGGTACCAGTTGCGGCAGCCGGTCCACACCGTGCGGGCGAGGCGTTGCTGGATCTCCGCGTCGTGGCGCGTGGCGACCTCGGGGCGCACGGTCAGGGTGCGCACCCCGGAACGGAGCAGCTCCAGGGCCTGGCGCACGTATCCGATCTGGCACTCCAGCATGTGCACAATGGAGCCGGAGCCGAGGTTGGTGTTCGGGCCGTAGAGCAGGAACAGGTTGGGGAAGCCGGGCACGGCGATCCCGAGGTGGGCGCTCGCGCCGTCGCGCCACCGCTCCGAGAGCTCCTGGCCGCCCGCGCCGAACACCTTCATCGGGGCCAGGAACTCGGTCGCGGCGAAGCCCGTGCCCAGGATCACCACGTCGGCCGGGTGCTCGGTGCCGTCGGCCGTGCGCACGCCGGTGGCGGTGACCTCGGTGATCCGGTCGGTCACGACGTCCACGTGGGGACGGCGCAACGCGGGGTAGTAGTCCGACGAGATCAGGATGCGTTTGCAGCCGATCGGGTGGTCGGGGGTGATGCGGGCGCGCAGGGTCGGGTCGGGGACCTGACTGCGGCGCAGTGCTGCGGACGCGATCCGCAAGGGCATCGCGGCGGCGCGCACCGAGGTCAGTCCGAGCGCGCCCATTTCGAAGAACGCCGTCCAGACGGCACGGGCAGCTGCGCGGCTGCCCCGCCGCCGGCCCCCGTAGGCCCGGTCGGGCTTCGGGATCACGTGGGGCGCCGAGCGCTGGAACACCGTCAGGGCCGCCACCCGGTCGACGATCGCGGGGACGAACTGGATGGCGCTCGCACCCGTCCCGATCACGGCGACCCGCTTGCCTTCCAGGTCGACGCCGTGGTCCCACTCGGCGGAGTGGAAGACCGGCCCTGTGAAGCGGTCCAGGCCGGGGATCGCCGGGCGGACCGGCCGGGACAGCTGGCCGCACGCGGGCACCAGCACGTCTGTCTCGAGGGACTCGCCGCCTGCGAGCGAGAGCCGCCAGACGGAGCGGGCCTCGTCCCAGCGGGCCTCCGTGACCTCGGTCCGCAGGCGCAGGTGTTCGGTGAGCCCGCGCTCCCGCGTGAGCCGCTCCAGGTAGCGCAGGATGTCGGGCTGCGGGGCGAACCGGCGGCTCCACTCCGTGCCCGGCTCGCCCGCGAACGAGTAGAGGTGCGACGGGACGTCGCAGGCCGCGCCGGGGTACGTGTTGGCCCGCCACACGCCGCCGACCCCTTCGGCGCGGTCGAGGATCGTGAGCTCGCCGGGGTCGGTCCAGCCGGCCGCACGTAGTGCCATGCCCAGGCCGATCCCGCCGAACCCGGCGCCGACCACCGCCACGCGGGGACCGGGCGCATCCCCGCAGTCCCGCCGGATCGCCGCGCCGAGCGCGGCCACCGCCTCGTCCGCCTCGCGCAGCATCCCGGCGAACACCGGGTAGGCGTGCCACAGACCGTCGGCCCGCCGGTAGTCAACGGGTCCGCCGGCTTCGCGGATCCGCGCCACCAGTGCGTCGGAGTCGCCGAGCAGGATCTCGTCGCCGCCCGCGATCACGTGCACCGGCGGCAGGCCGGCGAGGTCGGCCTGGAGCGGCCGGAGCTCTGTGTTCGATCGCCTCCGCTGCGCTCCGTCTCGCAAGCCGGTTCTCCGGGTGCCTCCCCGATCGGAGGGTGCCGGCGCGCTTGCCTCACCCAGGTACCTGGCCACGGCGTCGGCGAGCCAGTCCGGGTCGAGCATCGCGTCGGTGGCGGCGTTGGCCCGGAGCAGGGGTGACCCGAGGTCGAGGTCCAGCCACGGGGAGATCAGCCCGATCGAGCCGGGCAGCTCCTCACCGGCGGCGCGCAGCCGCAGGACGAGCGCCATGACGAGTCCGCCACCGGCGGAATCACCGGCCACCGCGATGCGTTGTGCTGGGTGTCCTGCGTCGCGCAGGGCCTTGTAGGCCGCTTCCACGTCGTCCACGGCGGCGGGGTGGGGGTGCTCCGGAGCCAGCCGGTAGACCGGCAGGTGCACGGGCGCCGCGGCGGCCCTGCTCAGCTGCGCGGCGAGCGCGCGGTGCGAGGTCGGTGATCCGGTCTGGTAGCCGCCGCCGTGCACGTACAGCACCTGGTGCGGCCCGGTGGCCCCTCGTGTCACCACTCGTTCGGTGGGTACCCCGCCGAGCGTGCCGCGGCTGCGCCGGGTGCCGCGCGGAAGGGGCACGACACGACCGGTGGCGTCCAGCAACGGACGCCGCAGGGCAAGTGGCAGGCGAGGGGAGAGCAGTGGACGCACGACGCCGCGGGTGAGCTGCCGGACGACGGAACGGGGCAACCGCATACCGGACGGTAACTTGCGCCGGGCATGGAGGGGAACGCCCTGATCACCTGCGACGAGCGGGGGTCCTAGTGCGGCGAGCGGGCGCGTCCTCTTGCGATGACGGGCTCGGTCAGGCACTCTGCCGGTACCGACAGGCGCTGACCAGGACCCGTTTTGACCCCTCTCCGACGGGGCGGGTAACCTGTTGTCTTGCGCTCGGCCACGGTCGGGCCGATCTGCGTGCCCGGTGGTCGCCGGCCTCGGGGCGCGCGGGCCCTGGTCCCCGTGAGGTCCCCCGATCTCATCGCTCGGTGCCCGGGTAGCAGAACGCCCGACCCGGGGACACGCCCGACCTCGGGGGCCGGGCGGCCCGCACGAGCACCAGAACTACGGCCAGTACGACGAAGCTCCAAGCAACACCGACGGGAAGAAGCAGACGGTTCATGCCCACGATCCAGCAGCTGGTCCGCAAGGGCCGTCAGGACAAGGTCGGCAAGACCAAGACCGCAGCGCTCAAGGGGAGCCCGCAGCGGCGCGGCGTGTGCACCCGCGTGTACACCACCACGCCCAAGAAGCCGAACTCCGCGCTGCGCAAGGTCGCACGCGTGCGGCTCTCCAGTGAGATCGAGGTCACGGCCTACATCCCTGGTGAGGGGCACAACCTCCAGGAGCACTCGATCGTGCTGGTCCGCGGTGGCCGGGTGAAGGACCTGCCGGGCGTCCGCTACAAGATCATCCGCGGCTCGCTCGACACCCAGGGTGTCCGCAACCGCAAGCAGTCCCGGAGCCGCTACGGCGCGAAGAAGGAGAAGAGCTGATGCCGCGCAAGGGAGCTGCGCCGAAGCGCCCGCTGGTCTCGGACCCGGTCTTCGGTTCGCCGCTGGTCACCCAGCTGGTCAACAAGGTCCTCAAGGACGGCAAGCGGTCGCTCGCGGAGCGCATCGTCTACGCCGCCCTGGAGGGCACCCGGGAGAAGACCGGCACCGACCCGGTCGTCACGCTCAAGCGCGCCATGGACAACGTGAAGCCGGCTCTCGAGGTCAAGAGCCGCCGCGTGGGTGGTGCCACCTACCAGGTCCCCGTCGAGGTGCGCGCCGTCCGGCAGACCACCCTCGCCCTGCGCTGGATCGTCTCGTACGCCGGCCAGCGCCGCGAGAAGACGATGGTCGACCGGCTGATGAACGAGCTGCTCGACGCGAGCAACGGTCTGGGCGCCAGCGTCAAGAGGCGCGAGGACATGCACAAGATGGCGGAGTCCAACAAGGCCTTCGCCCACTACCGCTGGTGACGGGCCGATCGTCCGCGCCAATCCGAGGGAGAATCTGAAGTGGCACGGGACGTGCTGACGGACCTGGGCAAGGTCCGCAACATCGGCATCATGGCGCACATCGACGCCGGCAAGACCACCACCACCGAGCGGATCCTGTTCTACACCGGGATCAACTACAAGATCGGTGAGGTCCACGACGGCGCGGCCACCATGGACTGGATGGAGGAGGAGCAGAAGCGCGGCATCACGATCACGTCTGCTGCGACCACCTGCTTCTGGAAAGACCACCAGATCAACCTGATCGACACCCCGGGGCACGTCGACTTCACCGTCGAGGTGGAGCGCAACCTGCGGGTGCTCGACGGGGCCGTGGCCGTGTTCGACGGCAAGGAGGGGGTCGAGCCGCAGTCCGAGCAGGTCTGGCGGCAGGCCACCAAGTACGACGTCCCGCGCATCTGCTTCGTCAACAAGATGGACAAGCTGGGCGCGGACTTCTACTTCACGGTCGGCACCATCCAGGACCGCCTGGCTGCCAAGCCGCTCCCGATCCAGCTGCCCATCGGCTCGGAGAACGACTTCATCGGCGTCATCGACCTGGTCGAGATGCGCGCGCTGACCTGGCGTGGCGAGGTCCAGAAGGGCGAGGACTACACGGTCGAGGAGATCCCGGCCGACCTGCGTGAGCGGGCCGAGGAGTACCGCACGGCGCTCGTCGAGGCCGTCGCCGAGACCGACGACGACCTGATGGAGCTGTACCTCGGTGGCGAGGAGCTCACGGTCGAGCAGATCAAGCACGGCATCCGCAGCATCGTGAAGAACCGCAGCGCCTACCCCGTGCTGTGCGGCTCGGCGTTCAAGAACAAGGGCGTGCAGCCCCTGCTCGACGCCGTGATCGACTACCTGCCGTCGCCGATCGAGCTGCCGCCGGTCGAGGGCACGCTGCAGGACGGGGAGACCCCCGCCTTCCGCAAGCCCGAGAAGGAGGAGCCGTTCTCGGCGCTCGCCTTCAAGATCGCCGCGCACCCGTTCTTCGGCAAGCTGACCTACATCCGGGTCTACTCGGGTCGGGTCGCCGCTGGTTCCCAGGTCATCAACTCGACCAAGGACCGCAAGGAGCGCATCGGGAAGATCTTCCAGATGCACGCCAACAAGGAGAACCCGGTCGACGAGGCCCTTGTCGGTCACATCTACGCGGTCATCGGGCTGAAGGACACCACCACCGGCGACACGCTGAGCGACGCGCAGGCGCCGATCGTGCTGGAGTCGATGACCTTCCCCGACCCGGTCATCCAGGTCGCGGTCGAGCCGAAGACCAAGGCCGACCAGGAGAAGCTCTCCACGGCGATCCAGAAGCTGGCCGAGGAGGACCCGACGTTCCAGGTCTCCCTGGACGACGAGACCGGCCAGACCATCCTCGCCGGCATGGGTGAGCTGCACCTCGAGGTGCTGGTCAACCGCATGAAGAGCGAGTTCAAGGTCGAGGCCAACATCGGCAAGCCGCAGGTGGCCTACCGCGAGACGATCCGTCGGACGGTCGACAAGTACGAGTACACGCACAAGAAGCAGACCGGTGGCTCGGGGCAGTTCGCCCGCGTCATCATCAAGCTCGAGCCGCTCGACACGGCCGACGGTGCGCTGTACGAGTTCGACAACAAGGTCACCGGTGGCCGGATCCCGCGGGAGTACATCCCGTCCGTGGACGCCGGTGCGCAGGACGCCATGCAGTACGGCGTGCTGGCCGGCTACCCGCTGACCGGCATCAAGCTGACGCTGCTCGACGGCCAGTACCACGAGGTCGACTCCTCCGAGATGGCGTTCAAGGTTGCCGGCTCGATGGCCCTCAAGGAGGCTGCGCGCAAGGCCGATCCGGCCCTGCTCGAGCCGATGATGGCCGTCGAGGTCACCACGCCCGAGGACTACATGGGCGATGTGATCGGCGACCTCAACTCCCGCCGTGGCCAGATCCAGGCCATGGAGGAGCGGGCCGGTGCGCGCATCGTCAAGGCGCTCGTGCCGCTCTCGGAGATGTTCGGCTACGTCGGCGACCTGCGGTCGCGGACCCAGGGCCGGGCGAACTACACCATGGTCTTCGACTCCTACGCGGAGGTCCCGACCAACGTGGCCAAGGAGATCATCGCCAAGGCCACGGGCGAGTAAATGGGGTGTGCCGCGGGCCGGTAAGGTCCGCGGCTCATTCCGAGCACCACCCCAAGACCTGCCGTCAGCACGGCGGACAAGAAGAAACCAGTCCAGGAGGACCCTGCAGTGGCGAAGGCGAAGTTCGAGCGGACCAAGCCGCACGTCAACATCGGCACGATCGGTCACATCGACCACGGCAAGACCACGCTGACGGCGGCCATCACCAAGGTTCTGCACGACAAGTACCCGAACCTCAACGAGGCGTCGGCGTTCGACCAGATCGACAAGGCTCCCGAGGAGCGTCAGCGCGGTATCACCATCTCGATCGCGCACGTCGAGTACCAGACCGAGAAGCGGCACTACGCGCACGTCGACTGCCCCGGTCACGCCGACTACATCAAGAACATGATCACCGGTGCCGCCCAGATGGACGGCGCGATCCTGGTGGTCGCCGCCACCGACGGCCCGATGCCCCAGACGCGTGAGCACGTGCTGCTCGCCCGCCAGGTCGGCGTGCCGTACATCGTGGTGGCGCTGAACAAGGCCGACATGGTCGACGACGAGGAGATCCTCGAGCTCGTCGAGCTGGAGGTCCGGGAGCTGCTGTCCACGCAGGAGTACCCGGGCGACGACCTGCCCATCGTCCGCGTCTCGGCGCTCAAGGCGCTCGAGGGCGACAAGGAGTGGGGCGACAAGCTGCTCGAGCTCATGGACGCGGTCGACGAGTCGATCCCGCAGCCGGAGCGCGACACCGACAAGCCGTTCCTCATGCCCGTCGAGGACGTCTTCACGATCACGGGCCGCGGCACCGTGGTCACCGGCCGCATCGAGCGCGGCATCGTCAAGGTGAACGAGACCGTCGAGATCGTGGGTATCCGCGAGAAGTCGACCTCGACCACCGTCACCGGTGTCGAGATGTTCCGCAAGATCCTCGACGAGGGTCGTGCGGGCGAGAACGTCGGTCTGCTGCTGCGCGGTGTCAAGCGCGAGGACGTCGAGCGCGGCCAGGTCGTCTGCAAGCCGGGTTCGATCACCCCGCACACCGAGTTCGAGGGCCAGGTCTACATCCTGTCCAAGGACGAGGGTGGCCGTCACACGCCGTTCTTCAACAACTACCGTCCGCAGTTCTACTTCCGGACCACGGACGTGACGGGCGTCGTGACGCTGCCTTCGGGCACCGAGATGGTCATGCCCGGCGACAACACCTCGATGAGCGTTCAGCTGATCCAGCCGATCGCCATGGAGGAGGGCCTGCAGTTCGCCATCCGCGAGGGTGGTCGGACCGTCGGCGCCGGCCAGGTCACCAAGATCAACAAGTAGCACCCCCCGGTCGAGGGCGCCACACACCCGTGTGGCATCCTTGACGGGTTGCGCGTAGGGCTGCGGCGCGCCCGGACCTCGTCCCCGGACTGAAGTTCGAGTGCGCCGCAGTCACGCCCAGCCCCTGAGCCAGAGCCACCCCCCAGGGGGACGCCGATCGCCCGGGGACCGGTATGAGGTCAGGCCGCGACACGCCCGACCTCGTGGACCGGACAAGCCACGAGTGAGACCGCACAGGGCTCCTTGGGGCGCCACCCCGGAAATGCGTACGACAAGCGGCAGGAAGAGAAGGACGACCGACGACCATGGCGGGACAAAAGATCCGCATCAGGCTCAAGGCCTATGACCACGAGGCCATCGACGCCTCCGCGCGCAAGATCGTCGAGACGGTCACGCGCACGGGCGCTCGGGTCGTCGGGCCAGTGCCTCTGCCGACGGAGAAGAACATCTACTGCGTCATCCGTTCGCCGCACAAGTACAAGGACTCGCGCGAGCACTTCGAGATGCGCACGCACAAGCGGCTGATCGACATCCTCGACCCGACGCCGAAGACGGTCGACGCGCTCATGCGCATCGACCTTCCGGCCAGCGTCGACGTCAACATCCAGTAGGGCTTGGACCGATGACCGAACGAAAGATCACCGGGATCCTGGGCACGAAGCTCGGGATGACCCAGGTCTTCGACGAGAACAACCGGGTGGTCCCGGTCACCGTGGTCCAGGCGGGCCCGAACGTGGTGACGCAGGTCCGCACGCCGGAGACCGATGGCTACAAGGCGGTGCAGCTCGCCTACGGCGCGATCGACCCGCGCAAGGTGAACAAGCCGCGCACCGGCCACTTCACCAAGGCGGGCACCACGCCGCGTCGCCACGTCGTCGAGCTGCGCACGGCCGACGCGGGTGAGTACACGGTCGGGCAGGAGATCACCGCAGAGGTGTTCGACGCCGGCGCCGTCGTGGACGTGGTGGGCACCAGCAAGGGCAAGGGCACCGCGGGTGTCATGAAGCGCCACGGCTTCAAGGGCCTCGGCAACAGCCACGGCACCCAGCGCAAGCACCGCTCGCCGGGCTCCATCGGCGGCTGCGCCACCCCGGGCCGGGTCTTCAAGGGCCTGCGGATGGCCGGCCGGATGGGCCACGCGCGCACCACCACGCAGAACCTCACGGTGCACCGCGTCGACTCCGACAACGGACTGCTGCTGATCAAGGGCGCCGTTCCCGGGCCCCGCGGCGGCCTCCTCCTCGTCAAGACGGCCGCGAAGGGTGGTGTCAAGTGAGCTCCGTCGACGTCCTCTCCCCCGAGGGCAAGAAGGGCGGCACCGTCGAGCTGCCCGACCACGTCTTCGACGTCACGGCCAACGTGCCGCTGATGCACCAGGTCGTGGTGGCCCAGCTGGCGGCCGCCCGCCAGGGCACCCACGACACGAAGACCCGTGGCGAGGTGCGCGGTGGCGGCAAGAAGCCGTACCGCCAGAAGGGCACCGGCCGCGCCCGCCAGGGTTCGACCCGCGCCCCGCAGTTCGCAGGCGGCGGTGTGGTCCACGGCCCGACGCCGCGGGACTACACGCAGAAGACCCCGAAGAAGATGAAGGCCGCCGCTCTGCGCGGTGCGCTGTCGGACCGGGCCCGCGCCGGGCTGGTCCACGTCGTCTCCTCGGTGGTCACGGGCGACACCCCGTCCACGAAGTCCGCGCGCAAGGCGATCGAGACCGTCGCGGGCGATGCGACGCGCGTGCTGGTGGTGCTCGGTCGCGACGACGAGACCAGCTGGCTGTCGCTGCGGAACCTGCCGACGGTGCACCTGATCGCGCCCGACCAGCTCAACACGTACGACGTGCTGGTCAACGACGCCGTGGTGTTCACCCAGGAGGCGCTCGACGCCTTCCTCGCCGGCCCGGTCGCCACGCCGAAGGCGGCGGTCGCCAGGGCCATCGCGCGGGAGAGCGAGGCCGCGTCGCTCGAGAAGGGCGCCGAGGCCGGGCCGTACGGGCCGCAGAGCCACGCTCCGCTGGCCGACGGCTCGCAGCCGGAGGGCTTCCCGGTGAAGGGCAACGCCGACTCGATGCTCTACCACGTGCCGGGCAGCTCGTTCTACGCCCGCACGGAGGCCGAGGTCTGGTTCGCCTCCGCCGAGGCGGCCGAGGCGGCAGGGTTCTCCGCCCCGTCGCAGCGCAAGGAGGCAGACAAGTGATCCCCGATCCGCGGGACATCCTGCTCGCGCCGGTGGTGTCGGAGAAGAGCTACGGGCTGCTCGAGGAGCGCCAGTACACCTTCGTCGTCGCCCCGGACGCGAACAAGACCGAGATCAAGATCGCCGTGGAGAAGGTGTTCGGGGTCAAGGTGCTCAGCGTCAACACGCTGAACCGCCCGGGCAAGCGCAAGCGCACCCGCACCGGCTACGGCAAGCGCAAGGACACCAAGCGCGCCATCGTCACGCTCTCCGAGGAGAGCCGGACGATCGACGTGTTCGGCGGCCGGGCGAGCTGAGGGGCTGACGACACATATGGGCATCCGCAAGTACAAGCCGACGACCCCGGGTCGTCGTGGGTCGAGCGTCTCGGACTTCGCCGAGATCACGCGCTCGACGCCCGAGAAGTCGCTGATCCGCCCGCTGCACAGCAAGGGCGGCCGCAACGTGCACGGGCGGGTCACCACCCGGCACCAGGGCGGCGGCCACAAGCGCGCCTACCGCCTGATCGACTTCCGACGCAACGACAAGGACGGCATCCCGGCCAAGGTCGCTCACATCGAGTACGACCCGAACCGCACCAGCCGCATCGCACTGCTGCACTACGCCGACGGCGAGAAGCGCTACATCATCGCGCCGGCGAAGCTCAAGCAGGGCGACACGGTGGAGGCCGGTCCGCGCGCCGACATCAAGGTCGGCAACAACCTGCCGCTGCGCAACATCCCCACCGGCACCGTGGTGCACGCGATCGAGCTCCGCCCCGGTGGCGGCGCGAAGATCGCCCGTTCCGCGGGCTCCAGCGTCCAGCTGGTCGCCAAGGACGGTCCGTACGCGCAGCTGCGCATGCCGTCCGGGGAGATCCGCAACGTCGACGTGCGCTGCCGCGCCACTGTCGGCGAGGTCGGCAACTCCGAGCACTCCAACATCAACTGGGGCAAGGCGGGCCGCATGCGGTGGAAGGGCAAGCGCCCGACCGTCCGCGGTGTCGCGATGAACCCGGTCGACCACCCCCACGGTGGTGGTGAGGGCAAGACCTCCGGTGGTCGCCACCCGGTCAACCCCGCGGGCAAGCCCGAGGGCCGCACCCGCCGCACCAAGCCGTCCGACAAGATGATCGTCCGCCGGCGTCGCACCGGCAAGAAGCGCTGAGCAGGGAGGTAAGAGATGCCGCGCAGCCTGAAGAAGGGCCCGTTCGTGGACGACCACCTGCTCAAGAAGGTGGACGCCCTCAACGAGTCGGGCAAGAAGACGGTGATCAGGACCTGGTCCCGTAGGTCAACCATCATCCCGGACATGATCGGCCACACGATCGCGGTGCACGACGGCCGCAAGCACGTGCCGGTCTTCGTCTCCGACGCGATGGTGGGGCACAAGCTCGGGGAGTTCGCGCCCACGCGCACCTTCCGGGGCCACATCAAGGACGACCGCAAGGCGCGCAGGCGCTGAGCGGGCTGACGGAGACAGAGGAGTAGACGTGGCTGAGACCACCGAGACCCCTGCCGCCGCGCCCGCACGGGCGCGCGCGGTGGCGCGGTACGTGCACATGTCGCCCACCAAGGTGCGGCGGGTCGTGGCGCTGATCAAGGACCGCCCGGTCCAGGAGGCACTCGACATCCTGCGGTTCTCGCCGCAGGCAGCGGCCCAGCCGCTGTTCAAGGTCGTGGCGAGCGCCGCGGCCAACGCCGAGAACAACCTCGACCTGGACCCCGACACCCTCGTGGTGGCGGCGGCCTTTGCCGACGAGGGCCCGACGCTCAAGCGCATCCGGCCGCGGGCCCAGGGCCGCGCCTACCGGATCCGCAAGCGCACGAGCCACATCACCGTCGAGGTCGAGTCCCAGCCGGCGAAGTCCGGCCGGGGCGCCCGCGGTGCGAAGGGGAGGACCCGCTGATGGGTCAGAAGATCAACCCGCACGGGTTCCGGCTCGGCATCACCACCGACTGGAAGTCGCGCTGGTATGCCGACAAGCAGTACGCCGAGTACGTCAAGGAGGACGTCGAGATCCGCCGCATGCTCTCCAAGGGCATGGAGCGGGCCGGCATCTCCAAGGTCGAGATCGAGCGCACCCGGGACCGCGTGCGGGTGGACATCCACACCGCGCGCCCGGGCATCGTGATCGGCCGGCGTGGCGCCGAGGCCGACCGCATCCGCGGCCAGCTCGAGAAGCTGACCAAGAAGCAGGTCCAGCTCAACATCCTCGAGGTCAAGAACTCGGAGTCGGACGCGCAGCTCGTGGCCCAGGCGGTCGCCGAGCAGCTGTCCAACCGCGTGGCCTTCCGCCGTGCGATGCGCAAGGGCATCCAGTCCGCCATGCGAAGCCCGCAGGTGAAGGGCATCCGGATCCAGTGCTCCGGCCGCCTCGGTGGCGCGGAGATGTCGCGTTCGGAGTTCTACCGCGAGGGTCGCGTGCCGCTGCACACGCTGCGCGCCGACATCGACTACGGCCTGTTCGAGGCCCGCACCACGTTCGGCCGCATCGGCGTCAAGGTGTGGATCTACAAGGGTGACGTCGTCGGTGGCCGTCGTGAGGGCGTCGCCGCAGCGGCGGCCGCCCCGGAGCGTCCGCGCCGCGACCGTCCGCAGCGCCGCCGCTCGGGTGCGTCGGGCACCACCGGCACGAGCACCGAGGCCGGGCGCGCCGCAGCCGAGCAGTCGTCGGGTGGCGGCACCGCCACCGCCACCGTCGAGAACGAGCAGGGTGGGAGCTGACCCATGCTGATCCCACGCAAGGTCAAGCACCGCAAGCAGCACCGTCCGCACCGCACCGGCATGGCCACCGGCGGCACGCGGGTGACCTTCGGCGACTACGGCATCCAGGCGCTCGAGCCTGCCTACATCACCAACCGGCAGATCGAGTCCGCGCGTATCGCCATCAACCGGCACATCCGTCGTGGCGGCAAGGTCTGGATCAACGTGTTCCCGGACCGCCCGCTCACCAAGAAGCCCGCCGAGACCCGCATGGGTTCCGGTAAGGGTTCGCCGGAGAAGTGGGTCGCCAACATCAAGCCCGGCCGGGTCGTGTTCGAGATGAGCTACCCGAACGAGCAGACCGCTCGCGAGGCGCTGCGTCGCGCGATCCACAAGCTGCCCATGAAGTGCCGGATCGTTACCCGTGAAGGTGGTGACATCTGATGGCCGCAGGCACGACCACCGCTGCCGAGCTGCGTGAGCTCTCCGACGAGGAGCTCGTGCTGCGCGTGCGGGAGGCCAAGGAGGAGCTGTTCAACCTCCGCTTCCAGATGGCCACCGGGCAGCTGGACAACAACCGGCGGCTGCGTACCGTCCGGCACGACATCGCGCGGATCTACACGATCATGCGCGAGCGCGAGCTGGGCCTCTCGGCCGCCCCCGATGAAAGCGACGAGGGCGCGGCATGAGTGAGCAGCAGACTCAGAAGACCCGCGGGGAGCGCAAGGTCCGTGAGGGCCTGGTCGTGTCCGACAAGATGGACAAGACCATCGTGGTCGAGCTCGAGGACCGCGTGAAGCACCCGCTGTACGCGAAGGTCATCCGCCGGACGAGCAAGGTCAAGGCGCACGACGAGGCCAACACGGCCGGCATCGGCGACCGCGTCCGGTTGATGGAGACCCGCCCGCTGTCCGCCACGAAGCGCTGGCGGCTGGTGGAGATCCTGGAGAAGGCGAAGTGATCCAGCAGGAGTCGCGGCTGCGCGTCGCCGACAACACCGGTGCCAAGGAGATCCTGTGCATCCGGGTGCTGGGCGGCTCGGGCCGGCGCTACGCAGGAATCGGCGACACGATCGTCGCCACGGTGAAGGACGCCATCCCCGGCGCCGGCGTGAAGCGCGGTGACGTGGTCAAGGCCGTCATCGTTCGCACCGTCAAGGAGCGCAGGCGGCCCGACGGGTCCTACATCCGGTTCGACGAGAACGCCGCCGTGCTCATCAAGCAGGACGGCGAGCCGCGGGGGACCCGCATCTTCGGCCCGGTCGGGCGCGAGCTGCGCGACAAGCGGTTCATGAAGATCATCTCCCTCGCTCCGGAGGTGCTCTGACATGAAGATCAAGAAGGGCGACACCGTGCTGGTGATCGCCGGCAAGGACAAGGGCGCGAAGGGCAAGGTCATCCAGGCCTACCCGGACAAGCAGCGCGTGCTGGTCGAGGGCGTGAACCGGATCAAAAAGCACACCCGGATCACCCAGAACCAGCGTGGCGCGCAGTCCGGCGGGATCATCACCACGGAGGCCGCCATCCACGTCTCGAACGTGATGCTGGTCGACGGTGACGGCAAGCCCAGCCGGGTCGGCAAGAAGACCACCGACGAGGGCAAGCGCGTCCGGATCTCCCGGCGTTCCGGGAAGGAGATCTGATGACGACGGCTGAGCGCGTGGCGCCGCGGTTGAAGCAGCGCTACCTCGACGAGATCAAGGGCGAGCTGCGGGAGCAGTTCTCCTACGCCAACGTCATGCAGATCCCCGGCGTCGTGAAGGTCGTCGTCAACATGGGTGTCGGCGACGCCGCCCGCGACGCGAAGCTGATCGACGGCGCGGTCCGCGACCTGGCCACCATCACCGGTCAGAAGCCGCAGATCCGCCGGGCCACCAAGTCCATCGCGCAGTTCAAGCTGCGCGAGGGCATGCCGATCGGCGCGAAGGTCACCCTCCGCGGCGACCGGATGTGGGAGTTCCTCGACCGCCTGCTGACGATCGCGCTCCCGCGTATCCGCGACTTCCGTGGCCTCTCGGGCACGCAGTTCGACGGGCGGGGCAACTACACGTTCGGGCTCACGGAGCAGTCGATGTTCCACGAGATCGACCCGGACTCGATCGACCGGCCGCGTGGCATGGACATCACGGTCGTCACCACGGCCACGACCGACGAGGAAGGCCGCGCGCTCCTGCGCAAGCTCGGCTTCCCTTTCAAGGAGGCATGAGATGGCCAAGAAGGCCCTCATCATCAAGGCCGCGGCGAAGCCGAAGTTCAAGGTGCGCGGGTACACCCGCTGCCAGAAGTGCGGCCGGCCGCGCGCCGTTCTCCGCAAGTTCGGCCTCTGCCGCATCTGCGTCCGGGACATGGCACACGCGGGCGAGCTGCCCGGCGTGAACAAGTCCTCCTGGTAATCCTGTTCGCCGAAGGCCCCGCGAGGGGAACCACGGCGGGAAAGTGACTCTCGATCCATGACGATGACCGATCCCATCGCAGACATGCTCACGCGTCTGCGTAATGCCAACTCGGCGTACCACGACCGCGTGGTCATGCCGCACTCGAAGCTCAAGGTCTCGATCGCGGAGATCCTCCAGAAGGAGGGTTACATCGCCTCCCACCACGTGGAGGACGCCGAGGTCGGCAAGAACCTGGTCATCGAGCTGAAGTACGGGCGCAACCGGGAGCGCAGCATCGCCGGTCTCCGGCGCGTGTCGAAGCCCGGCCTGCGCGTGTACGCGAAGAACACCAACCTGCCCCGGGTCCTCGGCGGCCTCGGCGTCGCGATCATCTCGACGTCGAGCGGTCTGCAGACCGACCAGCAGGCCAAGAAGAACGGCGTGGGCGGGGAAGTCCTCGCCTACGTCTGGTGAGGGGGTAGGAGACATGTCCCGTATCGGGAAGCTGCCCGTCACCGTGCCATCCGGGGTGGACGTCACCATCGACGGCCGCACGGTGACCGTGAAGGGCCCCAAGGGCACCCTGTCGCACACCGTCGTCGAGCCGATCACGGTCGAGCGCGGCGACGACGGCGCCATCCTCGTGAAGCGCCCTGACGACGAGCGTCGTAGCAAGGCCTACCACGGTCTCACCCGCTCGCTGGTCAACAACCTGGTGGTCGGCGTCACGTCGGGCTACGAGAAGAAGCTCGAGATCGTCGGCGTCGGTTACCGCGTGGCGCTGAAGGGCTCCAACCTGGAGTTCGCGCTCGGCTTCAGCCACCCCGTCGTGGTCGAGCCGCCGGAGGGCATCACCTTCACGGTGGAGACGCCCACCCGGTTCTCCGTCAGCGGCATCGACAAGCAGCTGGTCGGCGAGACCGCAGCCAACATCCGCAAGATCCGCAAGCCCGAGCCGTACAAGGGCAAGGGTGTGCGGTACGCGGGCGAGAACGTCCGCCGCAAGGTCGGGAAGACGGGTAAGTGACCATGGCTGACACGATTTCCGCGAACGCCCGGAAGCGCACCGCTTCCCAGGTGTCGGCGAAGCGGCGCACCGCGATCGGCCGCCGGCACGCCCGACTCCGCAAGAGGGTCGTCGGCAGTGCCGAGCGTCCGCGCCTCGCCGTCAAGCGCAGCTCGCGGCACATCCTCGTGCAGGTGATCGACGACGTCGCCGGCCACACGCTGGCGTCGGCGTCCTCGCTCGAGGCCGACGTCCGCGCCCTCGACGGCGACAAGAAGGCCCGCGCGGCGAAGGTCGGCGAGCTCGTCGCCGCCCGCGCCAAGGAGGCAGGCGTCTCCGCTGTGGTGTTCGACCGGGGTGGCAACGACTACCACGGCCGGATCGCCGCGCTGGCGGATGCCGCCCGTGAGGGCGGGCTGGAGTTCTGATGTACACGACGAAGATGGAAGGGAACGTCTGATGCCGGGACGCGCACGGCGTGACGGCGGGGGCCCTGGGGGCGGCGACAACCGCGACCGCCGGGACCGCCGGGACGGAGGCCGTGGCGGGGCGGCCCAGGACAAGACCCCGTACATCGAGCGCCTGGTCACGATCAACCGCGTGGCCAAGGTGGTCAAGGGTGGTCGGCGCTTCAGCTTCACCGCCCTGATGATCGTGGGTGACGGCGACGGCATGGTCGGCGTCGGCTACGGCAAGGCCAAGGAAGTGCCGGCCGCGATCGCCAAGGGCGTCGAGGAGGCGAAGAAGAACTTCTTCCGCGTCCCGCGCATCGGCGGCACGATCGTGCACCGCGTGCAGGGCGAGGCGGCCGCTGGTGTCGTCATGCTCCGCCCGGCCAGCCCCGGTACCGGCGTCATCGCCGGTGGCCCGGTGCGTGCCGTGCTGGAGTGCGCCGGCATCCACGACGTCCTCTCGAAGTCGCTCGGCAGCGACAACGCGATCAACATCGTGCACGCCACGGTGGCCGCGCTGAAGGCGATCCAGCGTCCGGAGGAGGTGGCGGCCCGTCGCGGCCTGCCGCTCGAGGACGTCGCCCCGGCCGAGATGCTGCGGGCCCGTGCGGCCGCCGCGCAGGGTGCGAGGTCGTGATGGCCGAGACGACCGGCGCGACGAAGCTCGCGATCACCCAGGTTCGTAGCAGCATCGGCTGCAAGCAGAACCAGCGCGCCACGCTGCTGTCGCTGGGCCTGCGCAAGATCCGCCAGCGGGTCGAGCGGGACGACACCCCGCAGATCCGCGGCATGATCCACACCGTCCGTCACCTGGTGACGGTCGAGGAGGTCGGCTCCTGATGACCACCATCAAGATCCACCACCTTCGCCCCGCCCCGGGTGCCAAGACCGAGAAGACCCGGGTCGGACGCGGTGAGGGCAGCAAGGGCAAGACGGCGGGCCGCGGTACCAAGGGCACCAAGGCACGCAAGACCGTCTCGCCCGCCTTCGAGGGTGGCCAGATGCCGCTGCACATGCGGCTGCCGAAGCTCAAGGGCTTCAAGAACCGGTTCCGCGTCGAGTACCAGGTGGTGAACGTGGGCGACCTCGCCCAGCTGTTCCCCGAGGGTGGCAACGTCGGCCCCGACGAGCTCGTCGCGGCCGGCGCGGTGCGGCGCAACCAGCCCGTCAAGGTCCTCGGCAACGGCGACCTGGACGGCGTCACGCTGACTGTCAGCGCGCACGCGTTCTCCGGCAGTGCCCGTGACAAGATCACGGCCGCAGGCGGGACCGCGACCGAACTCTGAGAGTTCACGTCCGTACGGTGCGGACCGGGGCGCATCCGCCCCGGTCCGTGCCGTACGGGTGGAGCGGCCGCTGTTAGAGTCGTTCCTGCCCGGGCTCGTCGAAGTCCAGCGGGAACCCGGCGCACGTCGCATTCCCTCGCGACGCACAGGCCCGCCGTGGAGCGGCCACCCAGTACAGGAGGATCACCGAGTGCTCAGGGCTTTTCGGTCGGCACTGACCACGCCGGACCTGCGGAAGAAGATCCTCTTCACGCTGGGGATCATCGCGGTGTACCGCCTCGGGTGCTCGATCCCGTCGCCCGGGGTGTCGTACCCGAACATCCAGGAATGCCTCGAGCAGGTCCAGGAAAGCGACAACGCGAGCATCTACTCGCTGATCAACCTGTTCTCCGGCGGGGCGCTGCTGCAGCTGTCGATCTTCGCGCTCGGCATCATGCCGTACATCACCGCGAGCATCATCGTCCAGCTGCTCACGGTGGTCATCCCGCGCTTCGAGCAGCTCAAGAAGGAAGGGCAGTCGGGTCAGAACAAGCTGACCCAGTACACCCGCTACCTCACGATCGCGCTCGCCGTCCTGCAGGCCACCGGCATCGTCGCGCTCGCCGACCGCGGGCAGCTGTTCACCAACTGCTCCCTCCCCGTGATCCCCGAGTCCAACGTCTTCACGCTCACGGTCATCGTGATCGTGATGACGGCCGGCACCGCGGTCATCATGTGGCTGGGCGAGCAGGTCACCGAGCGCGGCATCGGCAACGGCATGTCGCTGCTGATCTTCACCTCGATCGCGGCCCGGATCCCCGGCGAGGGCGCCAACATCCTGCAGAGCGGCGGCCTCGTGTTCGCCGGTGTCTGCTTCTTCGGCCTGGCGATCATCGCGAGCGTGGTGTTCGTCGAGCAGGGCCAGCGCCGCATCCCGGTGCAGTACGCCAAGCGGATGGTCGGGCGCCGCATGTACGGCGGCACCTCCACGTACCTGCCGCTGAAGGTCAACCAGGCCGGTGTCATCCCGGTCATCTTCGGTTCGTCGCTGCTGTACCTGCCGGACCTGATCTCCCGGCTGGCCGGCACCACCGGCGGCGGGTTCCAGCAGTTCGTGCAGACCTACCTGGTCGACCAGTCGAACTGGGTGCACATCACGCTCTACATCGCGTTGATCATCTTCTTCACGTACTTCTACGTCGGCATCACGTTCAACCCCGAGGAACGGGCCGACGAGATGAAGAAGTTCGGCGGGTTCATCCCCGGCATCCGCCCGGGCCGGCCGACCGCGGAGTACCTGCAGTTCGTCCTCTCCCGCATCACGCTGCCCGGATCGCTGTACCTCGGCATCATCGCCGTGCTGCCGAACTTCTTCCTCGGCATCACCGGCTCGGGACAGAACCAGAACTTCCCCTTCGGGGGCACGGCTGTGCTGATCATGGTCGGAGTGGGCCTCGACACCGTCAAGCAGATCGAGAGCCAGCTCATGCAGCGCAAGTACGACGGTTTCTTGCGTTAACGTCCAGCAGTCGGTCGGGTTGGTTCGTCGTCGAGTTTCAGGAGGTCGGTGTCGCGTGCGTCTTCTTCTGGTCGGTCCACCAGGCGCGGGCAAGGGCACCCAGGCGGTGCGTCTCGCGGAACGTCTGGACGTGCCGCACATCTCGAGCGGCGACCTGTTCCGCGCCAACCTCCAGCCCGGCGCCGAGACGCCGATCGGGCTCGAGGCCAAGCGGTACATCGACGCCGGTGAGCTCGTCCCGGACAGCGTCACCATCGCGATGATGCGGGAGCGCCTCGCCGAGGACGACGCGGCCAAGGGCTTCGTCCTCGACGGCTTCCCGCGCAACCTGAGCCAGGCGTTCTCGCTCGAGCGGCTGCTGGCCGAGCGCGGCGAGGACATCGACACGGTCGTCGAGTTCCGGGTGCCCGAGGACGAGCTGGTGCGTCGGCTGCTCGGCCGGGGCCGCACCGACGACACCGAGGACGTCATCCGTCGCCGCCAGCAGGTCTACCGGGACGAGACCGCCCCGCTGCTGGAGCACTACCGCGACAGGCTCGTCACGGTCGACGCCGTCGGTGCGGTCGAGGAGATCACCGACCGGGTGTCCGACGCGCTGCGGAACCGATGAGTTCGGGGCGCGGTGGAGTCCGCGGCATGATCGCGCGCTGGCGGGGCCGGGACATCGAGCTGAAGACCCCCGGTGAGCTGGACGCGATGCGCGCCGCGGGTTCTCTCGTCGCCCGCACTCTCGCAGCGGTCGTCGAGGCGGCGAAGGCCGGGGTGAGCACCGGGGAGCTGGACGCCCTCGCCGAGCAGACCATCAGGGACGGTGGTGGCGTTCCGTCGTTCCTCGGTTACCACGGCTACCCGGCGTCGATCTGCGCATCGGTGAACGAGCAGATCGTGCACGGCATCCCGGCGGCCACCCAGATCCTCGCCGACGGCGACCTGATCTCCGTCGACTGCGGCGCGATCCTCGACGGCTGGCACGGCGACGCCGCGGTGACCATCCCGATCGGCGCGGTCTCGCCCGCCGACCTCGCCCTGTCGGCCGCGTGCGAGGAAGCACTGCACGCCGGCATCGCCGCCGTGCGCCCCGGCGGCCGGCTCACCGACATCTCGCACGCCGTGCAGGTGGCCGCCGAGGCCGCCGGAGAGCGCGACGGCGTGCAGTACGGCATCGTCGCCGAGTACGGCGGGCACGGCATCGGCACCTCGATGCACATGGACCCGTTCCTGCCCAACTACGGCGACCCCGGCCAGGGCCCGCGGCTCGTCCCCGGCATGGCCCTCGCGGTGGAGCCCATGCTCACCGCGGGCGACCCGGAGACCCGCGAGCTGGAGGACGGCTGGACCGTCGTCACGGCCGACGGCAGCCGGGCGGTGCACTGGGAGCACAGCGTCGCCATCACGGACGACGGCCCGAGGATCCTGACCCTCCCCTGACGTTCAGGCCTCCTGGCGGCGCCGCGCGCTCCCCCCCGGCCGATCACCACCACTTCACACACCCAGTGGCCACTTCACACAGGGCCGGCCTTGTGCGAAGTCCGTACTGGGTGTGTGAAGTCGCCTGCCGGCGAAGCGGCCCCGCACGATGCGCGGCGCCACTGAAGGCCTGGTGGGAGGTGGCCTGGACAATGCGAACCGCCACCTGTGTCGGCTCCCAGAGCCGCTAGCCGATCTTCGAAGCAGGACACACAGGGCGCGAAGTGCGCGTTCGGGCCGCGCACGTCACACTCGTCCCCTGATCGGGCGTGCCGTGGGCTAGGCTCCGGTCTTGTGAATACAGAATCCACAGTACCGCGACGGACCACCGTCGGGGTGCCGCGCGAGACTGCCGCCGGGGAGCGCCGTGTCGCCCTGGTGCCCAAGGTCATCGAGAAGCTCCGGTCGCGGGGTGTGGAGGTCGTGGTCGAGGCCGGGGCCGGGCTCGGCGCGCTGATCCCCGACGAGCTGTTCACGCAGGCGGGCGCCACCATCGGTGATCCGTGGCCGTGTGACGTCGTGGCGAAGGTCAACCCACCGACGGCCGAGGAGATCGGGAAGCTGCGCGAGGGCAGCACGTTGATCGGGTTCCTCGCGCCGCTGACCTCGCCGGAGACGGTCGAGAGCCTGGCCAAGGCGGACGTGCAGGCGTTCGCGATGGAGGCGATCCCGCGCATCTCCCGGGCCCAGTCGATGGACGCGCTGTCGTCGCAGGCGAACGTCGCCGGCTACAAGGCCGTGCTGCTCGCCGCGGAGCACAGCACCCGCTTCTTCCCGATGCTCACCACGGCAGCCGGCACGGTGAAGCCGGCCACCGCGCTCGTGCTCGGCGTCGGCGTGGCGGGGCTGCAGGCCCTGGCCACCGCGAAGCGGCTGGGCGCCCGCACCACCGGCTACGACGTGCGTCCTGAGGTGGCCGACCAGGTGCGTTCCCTCGGGGCGCAGTGGCTCGACCTCGGGATCGAGGCCGCGGGGGAGGGCGGCTACGCCCGCGAGCTCACGGCCGAGGAGCGGGCCGAGCAGCAGAAGCGCCTCGAGGAGGCGATCACCGGCTTCGACGTCGTCATCACCACGGCGAACGTGCCCGGTCGCACGGCGCCCACGCTGGTCACCGCCGCGGCCGTGAAGGGCATGCGCCCCGGCAGCGTGGTCGTGGACCTGGCGGGGGAGAGCGGCGGCAACTGCGAGCTCACCGAGCCGGGGAAGGTGGTCGTCAAGCACGACGTGACGATCGCGTCCCCGCTGAACCTGCCGGCCACGATGCCCGAGCACGCGTCGGAGCTGTACGCCCGCAACGTCTCGGCGCTGCTCGAACTGATGCTGGTCGACGCCGGCGCCGTCGCGCCGAACTGGGAAGACGAGGTGCTCGCGAAGTCCTGCGTCACCCGAGGGAGGAACGACTGATGGAGACCGGGTTGCTCGCCAACCTCGCGATCCTCGTGCTCGCCGGTTTCGTCGGCTTCGCGGTGATCTCGAAGGTGCCCAACACGCTGCACACGCCGCTGATGTCGGGCACCAACGCGATCCACGGCATCGTGCTGCTCGGCGGCCTGATCGTGCTCGGGCACCTGGAGAACCCGTCGGTGGTCGACGCGATCCTCCTGGTCGTCGCCATCGCGTTCGGCATGATCAACGTGATCGGTGGCTTCCTCGTGACCGACCGGATGCTCGGCATGTTCAAGGCCAAGCCGCAGGCCCCGGCCGCGGAGAAGATCGCGTCGAACGGGAAGGGCGACTCCTGATGGACGCTCTCGTCGCGATCCTCTACATCATCGCGTTCTCGCTCTTCATCTACGGCCTGATGGGCCTCACCGGTCCGAAGACCGCGGTGCGCGGCAACTGGATCGCCGCCGCCGGCATGGCACTCGCCGTGGTGGCCACGCTCCTGCAGGTCCAGCACAACTGGCTGCTGATCGTCATCGGCCTCGTCGTCGGCACGGCGCTCGGCGTGCCGTCCGCCCGGCAGGTCAAGATGACGGCGATGCCGCAGATGGTGGCGCTGTTCAACGGCGTCGGCGGCGGGGCGGTGGCGCTCATCGCGTGGTCGGAGTTCCGCACCACGGACGGCTTCCTCGCCGAGCCCGGCCACGTGATCGTGGCGTCGATGTTCGCGGCGATCGTCGGGTCGATCTCCTTCTGGGGCTCCCTGATCGCCTTCGGCAAGCTGCAGGAGATCCTCCCGGGGCGGCCCATCGGGCTGGGCAAGGCGCAGCAGTTCGTCAACGGCCTCCTGCTGCTCGGCGCGGTCGTCTGCGCCGTCGTGGCCGGTGTGGGCGGGGCACCGCAGATCTGGATCGTCGCCCTGCTGGTGCTGGCCGCCGTGCTCGGTGTGCTGGTGGTGCTGCCGATCGGCGGCGCCGACATGCCGGTGGTGATCTCGCTGCTCAACGCCCTCACCGGGCTATCGGCCGCGGCCGCGGGCCTCGCGCTGGACAACACCGCGATGATCGTCGCCGGCATGATCGTCGGGGCGTCCGGCTCGATCCTGACCAACCTGATGGCCAAGGCGATGAACCGGTCGATCCCGGCGATCGTCGCGGGCGGGTTCGGTGGCACCACCACGCTGCCCGGGGCCGACGACGGTGTGGAGCGCACCGTGAAGTCCACGTCCGCGGCCGACGCGGCGATCCAGATGGCGTACGCGTCGCAGGTGATCGTCGTGCCCGGCTACGGGATGGCGGTCGCACAGGCGCAGCACGCCGTGAAGGAGATGGCCGACCTCCTCGAGGCCAAGGGCATCGAGGTCAAGTACGCCATCCATCCCGTGGCGGGCCGGATGCCGGGGCACATGAACGTGCTGCTCGCCGAGGCCGACGTCTCCTACGACGCGCTCAAGGAGATGGACGAGATCAACGGCGAGTTCACCCGCACCGACGTCACGCTGGTGATCGGGGCGAACGACGTCACCAACCCGGCGGCACGCAAGGACGCCAGCTCACCCATCTACGGGATGCCGATCCTCAACGTCGACGAGAGCCACTCGGTGATCGTGCTCAAGCGCTCGATGAGCAGCGGCTTCGCGGGCATCGACAACCCGCTGTTCTACGCCGACAACACCTCGATGCTCTTCGGTGACGCGAAGAAGAGCGTCAGCGAGGTGACCGAGGAGCTGAAGGCCCTCTGACCGGAAGTCGTGAGCGGTAACGCGGGCCATGGCCCGCGTTACCGCTCACGAGGCTCAGCAGCAGCGGCTGCCGGGCTTCGGGTCCTGCCCGTCGATCCGGCGGCGCTCGAACTCCCGCCTGGACAGCGGCGGCGTGCCCGGGTGCTCCTGCTCGTGCCGCTCGAGGTAGCGGTCGTACTGGGTCTCGCCGGTGAGCTCGGCGAGGTACCAGCGCACGCCCTGCCACGCCCTCGCGAGGGTGGTCATCCCCGGTCCCCGGCCGTGGCGAGCGCCCGCTTCTCCTCAGCGGTGGGGATGAACCCGGACGGTGCCACGATGTGCGACGGCACCGCGGGCACCTCCGTGCTCGGCAGCGTCTCGGACGAGGTGAGCGCCCGGTACCAGACGAACATCGCGTTCACGATCACGATGATGATCAGCACCGCGAACAGCACGGACAGGACGCCGTCGACCGTGGAGTTCAGCACGACGGTGTTCATCTGGCCGATGTCCTTCGCGGGTGCCAGCACCTGCCCCTGCTCCAGCGCCGCCGCGTAGCGGTCGCGCTGGGCGAAGAAGCCGAGCGACGGAACGGGCGAGAACACCTTCTGCCAGCTCGCCGTGAGCGTGACCGCGGCGTCCCACGCGAGCGGCACGAGCGTGACCCATGCGTACTTCGCGCGGCCCGTCTTGATCAGGATCGTCGTGGCGACCGTGAGCGCGACGGCTGCCAGCAGCTGGTTGGCGATGCCGAACAGCGGGAAGAGCTGGTTGATGCCGCCCAGCGGGTCGGTGACGCCCGCGTAGAGGAAGTAGCCCCACGCCAGCACGACGACCGCGCTGGTGATCCACAGGCCCGGCTTCCAGTTCACGTTCGAGAACGGCTTGTAGACGTTGCCGAGGGTGTCCTGCAGCATGTAGCGCCCGACGCGGGTGCCCGCGTCCACCGTGGTGAGGATGAACAGCGCCTCGAACATGATCGCGAAGTGGTACCAGAACGCCTTGAGGGCGTCGCCGCCGAAGGCGCCGGAGAAGATCTCCGACATGCCGACGGCGAGGGTGGGCGCACCGCCGGTACGGGCGACGAGGGTGCTCTCCTGCACCGCGGCGGCGGCGCCTGCGAGCGCCTCCGGCGTGATCGTGAAGCCGAGCCTGTTGACGGCCTCCGACGCGGACTCGACCGTGGTGCCCAGCACTCCGGCGGGCGCGTTCATCGCGAAGTAGAGCCCGGGGTCCAGGATGCAGGCCGCGATCAGGGCCATGATCGCGACGAAGGACTCCATGAGCATCGCGCCGTAGCCGATGAGCCGGACCTGCGACTCCTTCTGGATCAGCTTCGGCGTGGTGCCCGACGAGACGAGCGAGTGGAAGCCGGAGAGCGCACCGCACGCGATCGTGATGAACACGAACGGGAACAGCGACCCGGCGAACACCGGCCCGGTGCCGGTGAAGGCGAAGTCCGTGAACGCCGCGGTCTGCAGCGTCGGCGCCGTGAAGATCACGCCGATCGCGAGCAGCACGATCGTGCCGATCTTCATGAAGGTCGAGAGGTAGTCGCGCGGGGCGAGCAGCATCCACACCGGCAGCACGGAGGCCGCGAAGCCGTAGATGACCAGGCAGATCACCAGAGTGCGCGGGTCGAGCGTGAAGGCGTCGGCCCAGCTCGAGTTCTGCACCCAGCCGCCCGCGACGATCGCGAGCAGCAGCAGCGCAACGCCGATGACGCTCGTCTCCACGACGCGGCCGGGCCGGATGTTGCGCATGTAGAAGCCCATGAACAGCGCGATGGGGATCGTCATCGCGATGGAGAACGTGCCCCACGGCGAGTGCGAGAGGGCGTTCACGACGACGAGCGCGAGCACCGCCAGCAGGATGATCATGATGGCGAACACGGCGATGAGGGCGGCGACGCCGCCGACCACGCCGATCTCGTCGCGCGCCATCTGGCCCAGGCTGCGGCCGTCGCGGCGCATCGAGAAGAACAGCACGACCATGTCCTGCACGGCGCCGGCGAAGATGACGCCGACGATGATCCAGATCGTGCCGGGCAGGTACCCCATCTGCGCGGCCAGCACCGGGCCGACGAGCGGGCCTGCGCCCGCGATCGCCGCGAAGTGGTGACCGAAGAGCACCCGGCGGTCCATCGGTTGGAAGTCGGTGCCGTTGTCCAGGCGCTCGCCCGGTGTGGCGCGGCTGTCGTCGGCCTTCAGCACACGGCGGACGATGAACCGCGCGTAGAAGCGGTAGGCGATCGCGTACGAGCCGAGCGCGGCCGCGACCAGCCAGATCGCGGAGACGTTCTCCCCGCGGGATATGGCCAGCACGCCCCACGCCACGGCGCCGATGATCGCGACGACGGACCAGATCAGCACCGAGCGCGGGTTCATCCGCTGCCGTGCCTCGGTGAGCGTCATGCGGTGCCTCCCGGGAAGAGCCGGGATCCCAGCCTCTGCAACATCACATCTCCTCGCCATCCACGGCGCCGTCGCCGCGGTCCGAGCAGTAGTTGCGGATATTGTGCATCCGGTTGACAGCCGGCGCCGCACTTTCTGAAAGCGGGCATGGACACGGGCCGACCAGCCTGCTGAAGTGGTTGGGCCATGGACGAACCGCTGGCCACCTTCGCGTTCATCGCCGTTCTCGGCGTGACGTCGATGCTGGCGTTCTCCGCCCGCTGGTTCCACCGCCGTGACGTGCTGCCCCACCTCGAGGGGTGGGCGCTGGGCGACCGGGGGTTCGGCACCGGGGTCACCTGGTTCCTGCTCGGCGGATCGATCTTCACCGCCTACACGTTCGCCGCCGTGCCCGGCCTCGCGTACGGCACGGGCGCGCTCGGGTTCTTCCCGCTCACCTACACCGTGATCCTCTGCCCGGTCCTGTTCGTGCTGCTGCCCCGCCTGTGGTCGGCGGCGCGGGAGACCGGCGCCGTGACGGTGGCCGACTACGTGCGGGCCCGGTACGACTCGCCCGCGCTCATGCTGGTGGTCGCGCTCACCGGCGTGCTGGCGACGATGCCGTACATCGCGCTGCAGCTGATCGGGGTGCGCGCGGTGCTCGCCGCCGGTGGGCTGTACCCGGAGGGGCCGGCGGGCGACCTCGCCCTCACGGCCGTCTTCGCGGTGCTCGCGGGCGCCACGTTCCGCAGCGGGCTGCGGGTGCCCGCAGTGATCTCGCTGGTCAAGGGTGTGCTCATCTTCGGGGCGGCGTTCGGTGTGATGGCCGTGGTGCTCGGGCGCCTCGGCGGGTTCGGCGCCGTCTTCGACGGTGCCGACCGCGAGCTGCGCACCGGTGCGGGCGGCGGGCTGCTGCTCGATCCCGCGCAGCACCCCGCGTTCGCCACCCTCGCGCTGGGCTCCGCGCTCGCCCTCCCGATGTACCCGCACGTGCTCACCGCGGCCTTCGCCGCCGACAGCCCCAACACCCTGCGCCGCAGCATCGTCGCGATGCCCGCCTGGACGTTCGTGCTCGGCCTCTTCGGACTGCTCGGCGTGGCCGCCCTGGCCGCGGGGGTCGTCGCACCGGTCGGCAACGCGGAGGTCGCCGTCCCGTTGCTGGTACGGGAGCTCCTGCCCGAGCTGGCGAGCGGGGCCGTGTTCGGGGCGCTCGCCGTGGGCGCGCTGGTGCCGGCTGCTGTGATGTCGGTGGCGGTGGGCGCGCTCTTCACCCGCAACGTCTACGCCGAGTTCTTCCTGCCGCACGCCACGCCCAAGCACGAGGTGCGGGTGGCGAGCTGGGTGTCGCTGCTGGCGAAGGTGGCGGCGCTGGCGTTCGTGTTCGGCCTGCGCGAGCAGGACGCGATCAACCTGCAGCTGCTCGGCGGCATCTGGATCCTGCAGACGTTCCCGGCCGTCGCGCTCGGGCTGTTCACCCGCTGGTGGCACCGTTCGGCGCTGCTCGCCGGATGGGCTGTGGGGATGGTCGTCGGCACGGTGCTGGCCGTGGCGGGCGGGTTCAGCTCGGTGGTGGCGATCGGGCCCGCGCTGCTCTACGTCGCCGTCGTCGCGCTGGCCACCAACCTCGCGGTGGCTGCGGTGCTCACGCCCGTGTTCGCCGGGCGGGCGGAGGTGGCGTCGTGAAGGAGACCACCGGCACGGCCGTGCGCGGCATCGCTGCGCGCACCGAGGCCGACACGGGCCGGGAGGCGGCCGTCGCCGAGCTCTTCGAGATCCACCACCTGCCGCTCGTGCGGCTGGCGGTGCTGCTGGGCGCCGACGACGCCGAGGACGTCGTCGCGGAGGCGTTCTACCAGCTCTACCGCCGGTGGCCGCGGCTGCGCTCACCGGAGGCGGCGGCCACCTACCTGCGTTCGGTCGTGGTGAACCTGACCCGGATGCGAATCCGGCACCTGCAGGTGGTGCGCAAGCACGCGGCGCGCTCCGGCGACGACCATGCGTACGTCGCCTCCGGTGAGGAGCGCGCCGTGCTCCGAGACGATCAGAAGGCGCTGGTGGACGCGGTGCGCGCGCTACCGGCCCGGCAGCGGGAGGCCTTGGTGTTACGGTTCTGGCTGGACCTGCGCGAGAGCGAGATCGCTGATGCGATGGGCATCACCGCGGGGTCGGTCAAGGTGCACGTCTCCCGCGGGATGGCGGCGCTGTCGCGGGTGCTCGAGGAGCGCAGATGACCACACCGGGCGCTGACGAGCGGCTGCGTGAGGCGTTGGGTGCCCTCGCCGCGGGTGTGCGGGCCGACCCGGACGCGTACCGGCGGGCCAGCTCCGGGTGGCGGCGGCGCTACCGCCGCAGGCGGCTCGTGCTCGCGATCCTCGCCGCCGTCGTGTTCGCCGCGGCCGACGCCGTCGGGCTCTGGGCGCTCAGCCAGGCCGACCCGAACACGCACGTGATCTTCTCCGACCCGGTGCCCCGGCCCGCCGTGCCGGAACAGGTGGACCGGATCGGCCAGCCCTGAGCGAGCGCCGCGGACCGCGGATCGTCAGCTGACCTCCCAGGTGACGCCGTGGGGCGCGAGGGCGTCGAGGAAGTCGAGGGCGTCGAACGCCTGGGCCGGTGTGCGCGCTCCGGCCGGGGCGCCGCCGGTCACCAGCCGGTAGACACCTTCGACGGCGATCACCGCGGTGAGGCCGTACGCGTCGGGGCCGGTCACCCAGCCCCTGGTCCGCCGTCCGGTGTCGTCGGCGGCCTCGACCAGCATCAGCCAGCGGGTGCTGCGCCGGGCCTCCTCGTCCAGCACCTCCGGAACCGAGTCGACCACGTCCGGCGTGAGCGAGCCGAACAGCTGCGCCACCTCGGTCCGGATGCCGCTGCGCACCCGCCCGGCCCGGACGTGCCGCGGCACGGTCACCACCCCGGGCAGGGCGAACGGGGTCAGCGCGACCTCGTCGTCCTCGCCGGGAACCGTGATCGCCGGAGCGTCGCCGGTCGCCGGTCGCCACCTGCCGCCGACGTACTCGAGCGGCCCGGCCGCGAAGACGGCCGCCATCGAGCGGGCCGTTCCGCGGGAAGCCGCCCCGGGCAGGCGTGCGTCGACGACGAGCACGTCGGCCACCCCCGGGAGCTCCCTTGCGACCAGGCCGGCGATCAGGTCGCCGGGCCCGCCGTCGTCGGCCATGGCCGGGACGACCGTCACGCCTGCCCGCTCCGCGTCGGGTCCGAAGGTGTCGAGGATCCGCTGGATGTAGCCCTGCTCGCCTGCGGTGTCGACGTAGTGGCAGCCGGCCGCGATCGCCGCCCGCACCACCGGCTCGCCCCATAGCTCGAACGGGCCGGCGGCGTTGACGACCGCGTCGCAGCCCGCGAAGGCATCGGCCAGCGCCGCGGGGTCGTCCAGACCCGCTACGCGGACCTCGGCGTCGGCCACCCCCGCGTCGACGGCCGCCTTGTGCAGCCGTTCCGCGTCGCGTCCCACGAGCACGGGGGAGATGCCCCGGCGCCCCAGCTCCGCCACCGCGAGCCCCCCGGTGAACCCCGTCGCGCCGTACACGGCGATCCTCATGTCGATTCCCTCCGTCGTCCGTCGGGTCGACGCTAGGAAGCCGGCGCCCGGCGCCCCATGCCCGAGGATCCGGCGGCCATGCCCGATCGTCTCGGCGGTGCCCCTCGCCGCCATACGCTGCAGGGGTGGACGTACTCAGCGATGCGATCGCGGTGATGCGAACCGGGCACCCGCACGCCGCGCGCACGCAGCCGGCGGCGCCGTGGGGTGTGCGGTTCCCGGCACAGGACGGGGCGGGGTTCCACGCGGTCCTGCACGGCGCCGCGTTCCTCATCCCGGCGAACGGTGCACCGGTGGCGATCGCCGCAGGCGACGTCGTGTTCCTCCCCCACGGGCTCGGCCACGCGATCGCCGACACACCCACCACACCACTGGTCGAGTTCGGCCGGGTGGTCGCCGGTTCGGGAACCGGCTCGCGCACGGAGGTCTCTCGCACGGAGATGCTGTGCGGCGCGTACCGGCTCGACCGGTCCCGCACGCACCCGCTGGTGGCGGAGCTCCCCGACGTCGTGCACCTGCGGGCCGGGCGGCACCCGGCCCTGAGAGGCGCTCTCGACCTGCTCTCCGCGGAGGCCGGCACGGCTCCCGGCGCCGACGCGGCGGCGTCGGCGCTGCTCGACCTCCTGCTCGTGTACATCGTGCGCGCCTGGTACGACGAGCAGCCCGCCGGAACGGCCACGGGCTGGAGCGCCGCCCTCGGCGACCCGCCGGTGGCGGAGGCGCTGCGCGCCATCCACAGCCATCCCGAGCGGCCGTGGACGGTGCAGTCGCTCGCGGCGCTGGTCGGGCTCTCCCGGGCCCCGTTCGCCCGCCGGTTCACCGAGACCGTCGGATCGCCCCCGCTGACCTACCTCACGTGGTGGCGGATGACCACCGCCGCGCGGCTCCTGCGCGAGTCCGACCGCCCGCTGCGCGCGGTGGCGGCCCGCACCGGCTACGTCTCGGAGTTCGCGTTCGCGAAGGCGTTCAAGCGGGAGTTCGGGGTGGCGCCCGGCCGGTATCGCGAGCGGCCCTCACCGTCCGCTTTCGACGGTGTCACTCCGGCCGCGAGCGGAGCTCGCGCATGAGGGCGCGCACGTCGGCGACCGGCCCGAGGTGGTGCAGCTTGTCGGGGTTGATGACCGATCGGACGGTCTGCACGGCGCCTTCGGCCACGTCGAGCACGAACACGTTGGTGATCCGGCCGTCCGAGTCGAGCACGAGCGCCCCCGGCTGCCCGTTGACCTCCCGCGGCTGCAGCCGGATGCCCAGCTCCCGCATCTGGCGGCCCACCGCGGCGAACAGCCGCGACACCTTGTCGACGCCCGCGATCGGCACCATCCACTGAGGGGCCTTGCCGCCCCCGTCCCCGTAGACCACGACGTCGGCGGCGAGGGTCTCGACCAGCCGGTCCACGTCGCCGTCGGCGACGGCGGCGAAGAACTTCTCGGCGAGCTCCTGCTGCTCCTGCCGGGAGGCGTCGAACCGCCGCCTGCTCTCCTCCAGGTGCCGGCGGGCACGGGAGGCGAGCTGGCGGCTGTTCGCCTCGCTCTTCCCGACGATCCCGGCCACCTCGTCGTAGCCGTAGCCGAACACGTCGTGGAGTAGGAAGACGGCCCGCTCCACGGGGTTGAGCCGCTCCAGCACGAGGAGGAAGGCCATCGACAGGGAGTCGGCCTGCTCGGCGTGCGCGGCCGGGTCCTCCTTCCCGTCGTCGGTGAGCAGCGGCTCGGGGAGCCACTGCCCGACGTAGGACTCGCGGCGCACGCGGGCCGAGCGCAGGTGGTCGATCGCGAGGCGCGTGGTCACCGCGGAGAGGTAGGCCTTCGTCGACTCGATCCGGGTGCCGTCGGCGAGCGCCCGCTGGTAGCGGAGGAAGGTCTCCTGGACGATGTCCTCCGCATCGCTGACCGTGCCGAGCATCCGGTAGGCGATCGAGAACAGCAGCGGGCGCAACGCATCCGCCGGCTCGTCGGGCTCGGTCACCTGTCCGCCTCCACCGCGGCGGTCAGCCCGTGGCGGAAGCCGTCCCGCCAGCTGCTCCAGACGGGCCGCCAGTCCAGCTCGCGCTTCGCCTTCTCGTTGGACGCGCCGCGGCCCTCCGCCATCCACCGCACGACGACCTCGCCCGCCGCCACCCTGGCGAGCCACACCGGGAGCCGCATCGGCGGCTTCGCGCCCACCGCCTCGGCGAGGTGCGGCAGCCACTCCGCAACCGGCGCCGGGTCGTCGTCCACGACGTTGTAGACGCCCGCAGCGCCCCGTTCCACGGCGGCGACCGTAGCGCTCGCCGCGTCGTCGAGGTGGATGAACGACCACACCCCGCTGCCCGTGCCGACGATCGGCATCTTGCGGGCGCGGACCAGCTCGACCATCGACTCCGACGCCCCCGGCCCGTAGAAGTTGCCGTAGCGCAGCACGATGCCGGTGAGCGGCGCCTCCACCACCGCCTTCTCCAGGAACCTGATGGCGGCCATCGACTCCTGCTGCGCCTTCGCCGGCTCGGGGTCGAGCGGGTCGTCCTCGGTCTTCACCGGTCCGCCCGTCCGGCTGTTGGTCCACCCGGTGTAGCTCTGCGCGACGACCTTCTCCACACCGCTCGCCTGTGCCGCCGCGAGCAGGTGCCTGGTCCCAGCCGTGCGCAGCTCGTTGGTGGTGGTGAACCAGCGGTCGAAGTGGCGCAGATCCGGTGCCCCGCCCAGCGCGGTCATCTGGTGCACGATGGCGTTCGGCTGCGCCTCGGCGACCACCCGTCCGACCGCCACGGCGTCCAACCCGTCCACGACCACGGGGCGTGCGCCGAGGGCCCGCAGCTCACCGGCCTTGCCCGTGCTCCGGGTTGTGGCGGTCACCTCGTGCCCGCGCGCCACCAGCTGCGGCACCAGCCGCCTGCCCAGTGCGCCTGCCCCACCTGCAACGAATACGCGCATCCTGCTCTCCTTCGTCTCAGGAATCCTTCGCCACCTGAGACGACGCACCCGGAGAGCTGTGACAGTGACCCGGGTCGCACTCGTTCGTGATCACCATCTGGTGATCACGAAGGTCCCGGCGATGCTCCCGGATCCACTGGGGCGTCGAGGGGGTGGGCGATCTCGTCGGCCGGGAGCCGCCAGCCGAGGATCGCGGCGACGGCGAGGAAGACCGGCACGAGCCCGGCCAGCACGAACGTCATCGGCACGCCGAGCTGCTCGCCGACCGGGCCGGCCAGGGCCATCGACACCGGCATGAGGGCGAGCGACACGAAGAAGTCGAGGCTGGAGACGCGGCCCAGCAGGTGTGGCGGGACGCGCCGCTGCAGCAGCGTGCCCCAGATGACCATCGCGGCCGCGCCCGTGAAGCCCACGACGAACGTGGCGGCCGCCATGACCCACAGCTGGTCGGTGACGCCGATGAGGGCGAGCGGGGCGGCGCCCGCGCCCCACAGCAGGTTCATGACGGTGAGGTAGCGCCGGGGGAGCCGGAACGACGACACCAGGAGCGACCCGATCGCCCCGCCCAGCCCGAACGCGCCGAGCACGAGCGCGAAGCTGCTGGCCCCGCCGCCGGTCTGCTCCCGGACCGCGAAGGGCAGGAGGACCTCGATCGGGCCCAACAGCACGAGCACGTAGAGGGTGGCGAATGCGAGCGTCGCGAACAGCCAGCCGGTGCGGAACAGGTAGCGGAAGCCCTCACCCAGGTCGCCGAGCACGGACGTGCGCTCGGCGGGAGGTGGCACGGCGACCCGCCGCATCGCCACCAGCGTGACCGCTGCGAGCGCGTAGATGCCGCCCGCGAGCAGCAGCGCTGCGCCGGGCGCGAACGCGCCGACCAGCACACCGGCCAGCGCAGGCCCGAGCGCCTGCTGGGCGACGGGCCGCAGGGTGCCCTCGACGCCGTTGGCGGCGAGCAGCTCGTCCGGGGGCAGGAGGGTGGGCAGGATCGCCGAGTAGGCGGGGAAGAAGAAGGCCTCCGCCGCCCCGAGCGCGAACGAGATGACGGCGAGGTGCCACAGCTGCAGCAGGCCGGTGACGGCCAGCACGCCCGCTGCGGTGGCCGCGACGACGCGGGCGGCCTCGACGCCGAGCAGGAGGGCCCGTTTCGGCAGCCGGTCGGCGGCGACCCCACCGCCGAGCGCGCTGACCAGCAGGCCGACGGCGGTGGCCGTGGCCACGACCGACAGCTCGGACGGGCCGCCGCCGAGTGCGATGACCTGGTACACGCCTGCGACGAGCCACAGCCCGCTCGCGAACAGCGAAGCGGCCATGGACGTGGCCAGTAGCCGGTACTCGCGGTGGCGGAACGGCCGAAGGGGTCGGGGCAGGCGAGCGGCGAAGGCTTGTACGGTCATCACCGTTCCCACGGGACTACATGAAGGCGGGTCGAACGCAAGCGACCGTAGCGCCGCACCCCGACAGGATCATCCCGTTTCGGACACGACCGCCCGTGGAAGCAACCCCGCCTGCGAGCAGGCGAGCAACGGTCGTACACTGGTCTTTCGGCGCGCCCACTGGCGCCGGTTCCGTCGTGCCTCCCGCACCTCACGGTCCCGGAGCGACGACGTGCCCAAGCACGGAACAAGAGTACGTCCACCTGTCACGGAACGCGGAGGACATGGCCAAGAAGGACGGGGCGATCGAGGTCGAAGGCCGGGTCGTCGAGCCCCTGCCGAACGCGATGTTCCGCGTGGAGCTGGAGAACGGACACCGGGTCCTCGCACACATCAGCGGCAAGATGCGTCAGCACTACATCCGGATCCTCCCCGAGGACCGGGTCGTGGTCGAGCTGTCGCCGTACGACCTGACCCGCGGCCGCATCGTCTACCGCTACAAGTGACGAACAGACCAACGAGAGAGCGACGGACGTGAAGGTCCAGCCGAGCGTCAAGAAGATCTGCGACAAGTGCAAGGTGATCCGCCGTCACGGGCGGGTCATGGTGATCTGCGAGAACCTGCGCCACAAGCAGCGCCAGGGCTGATCACCATCTAGTCGCGGCACCACAGAGGAACCCAGCGCACCTACCGCGCCACACGGGCGCCACCACCCCCGGAACCAGGCCGGGGCCCGGGTGAACCACCCCCACCCGGGACGGGCGCTGGGCAGACCTGGCGAAACCACAGAGGAGAACCCCGCCGCATGGCACGCCTGTCCGGCGTCGACCTCCCCCGCGAGAAGCGGATGGAGATCGCGCTGACCTACATCTACGGGATCGGGCGCACCCGGTCCAAGGAGATCCTGCAGGCCACCGGCATCAGCCCGGACCTGCGCTCCCGGGACCTGACCGACGAGGACGTCGCAGCCCTCCGCGAGTACATCGAGACCAACTACCGCGTCGAGGGTGACCTGCGCCGCGAGGTGCAGGCCGATATCCGTCGCAAGATCGAGATCGGCTGCTACCAGGGGATCCGGCACCGCCGGGGCCTGCCGGTGCGCGGCCAGCGCACCAAGACCAACGCCCGTAGCCGCAAGGGTCCGAAGAAGACCGTGGCCGGCAAGAAGAAGGCAGGTAAGAAGTAATGCCGCCCCGCAGCCGCGCTGCGGCCGGGCCCAAGAAGGTCCGCCGCAAGGAGAAGAAGAACGTCGCCGTGGGCCAGGCCCACATCAAGAGCACGTTCAACAACACGATCGTCTCGATCACCGACCCCAACGGCGCCGTGATCGCGTGGGCCTCCGCCGGCCACGTCGGTTTCAAGGGCTCGCGCAAGTCCACGCCGTTCGCGGCGCAGATGGCCGCCGAGAACGCCGCCCGCAAGGCCGCCGAGCACGGCATGAAGAAGGTCGACGTGTTCGTGAAGGGCCCCGGCTCCGGCCGGGAGACCGCGATCCGTTCACTGCAGGCAGCCGGCCTCGAGGTCGGCACGATCTCCGACGTCACCCCGCAGCCGCACAACGGCTGCCGTCCGCCCAAGCGGCGCCGGGTCTAGGGGAAGGGAGTAACCAGACATGGCTCGTTACACCGGCCCCATGACCCGCAAGTCCCGCCGGCTGAAGGTCGACCTCGTCGGCGGCGACCAGGCGTTCGAGCGCCGTCCCTACCCGCCCGGCCAGCACGGCCGGATCCGGATCAAGGAGACCGAGTACCTCCTGCAGATGCAGGAGAAGCAGAAGGCGAAGTTCGCCTACGGCGTCCTCGAGAAGCAGTTCAGCCGCTACTACGAGGAAGCCAACCGTCGCCAGGGCAAGACCGGTGACAACCTGCTGCAGATCCTCGAGACCCGGCTGGACAACGTCGTGTACCGGGCGGGTCTCGCCCGTACCCGGCGGATGGCCCGCCAGCTGGTGAGCCACGGCCACTTCCTCGTCAACGGCGAGAAGGTCAACATCCCCAGCTACCGGGTGTCGAAGTTCGACATCATCGACGTGCGGCCCAAGTCGGTCAACACGGACCCGTTCATCATCGCCAAGGAGCTCCTCGGCGACCGTCCGGTTCCGGCCTGGCTGCAGGTCGTCCCCTCCAACCTGCGCATCCTGGTGCACCAGCTCCCCGAGCGGGCCCAGATCGACACGCAGGTCAACGAGCAGCTGATCGTCGAGCTCTACTCGAAGTAGGCCCGACACCCCCGGCCCCGCAGGGAGGGGCCGGGGTTCGCTGCGGCATCAAATAGCGGTTGCCGCAGGCCAGAAGGAGGCACCACACCCCATGCTGATCTCTCAGCGCCCCACCCTCACCGAGGAAACGGTCGTCGACACCCGTTCCCGGTTCGTCATCGAGCCGCTGGAGCCGGGCTTCGGCTACACGCTGGGCAACTCGCTCCGGCGCACGCTGCTCTCCTCCATCCCCGGCGCCGCCGTCACGAGCATCCGCATCGACGGCGTCCTGCACGAGTTCACCACCGTGCCCGGGGTCAAGGAGGACGTCACCGACATCATCCTCAACCTCAAGGAGCTCGTCGTCAGCTCCGAGGAGGACGAGCCGGTCACGATGTACCTGCGCAAGCAGGGCCCCGGCACCGTCACCGCGGGCGACATCGTCCCGCCGGCCGGTGTCACCGTGCACAACCCGGACCTGCACATCGCCACCCTGAACGACAAGGGCCGCCTCGAGGTGGAGCTCGTCGTCGAGCGGGGCCGCGGCTACGTGCCGGCCATGCAGAACAAGGCCACCGGCGCCGAGATCGGCCGCATCCCGGTCGACTCGATCTACTCGCCGGTCATGAAGGTCACCTACAAGGTCGAGGCCACCCGCGTCGAGCAGCGCACCGACTTCGACAAGCTGGTGCTGGACGTCGAGACCAAGCCGTCGATCACCCCGCGGGACGCGCTGGCCTCGGCCGGCAAGACCCTCGTGGAGCTGTTCGGGCTCGCCCGCGAGCTCAACGTCGACGCCGAGGGCATCGAGATCGGCCCGTCGCCGCAGGAGGCCGACACCATCGCGGCCTTCGCGATGCCGATCGAGGAGCTGGACCTCACCGTCCGCTCCTACAACTGCCTCAAGCGCGAGGGCATCCACACGGTGGGTGAGCTGGTGGGCCGCAGCGAGGCCGACCTGCTCGACATCCGCAACTTCGGTGCCAAGTCGATCGACGAGGTCAAGATGAAGCTCGTCGGCCTCGGCCTGGCCCTGAAGGACAGCCCGCCCGGATTCGACCCGTCGGCCGCCGCCGTCGAGTACGGGTCCGACACCCCGTTCGACCCCGACCGCTTCGGGGACGACGGCCAGGACTACGCAGAAACGGAGCAGCTGTAGCCATGCCTCAGCCCACCAAGGGCCCCCGTCTCGGCGGGTCGCCCGCGCACCAGCGGCTGATCCTGGCCAACCTGGCCACGGCGCTCTTCGAGCACGGTCGGATCACCACCACCGAGGCGAAGGCGCGCCGGCTGCGGCCGTACGCGGAGCGGCTGATCACCAAGGCGAAGCGGGGCGACCTGCACAACCGCCGCGAGATCCTCAAGGTGATCCGGCGCAAGGACATCGTGCACCGGCTCGTCGAAGAGATCGGTCCGTTCTTCTCCGACCGCAACGGTGGCTACACGCGGATCACCAAGACGCTGCCGCGCAAGGGCGACAACGCCCCCATGGCCGTGATCGAGCTGGTCGCGCAGAAGACCGTCACCGACGAGGCCGACCGCGCCCGCCGCGTCGCGGCGTCGCAGCAGCAGAAGTCCGCTGCTCCGGCGCCCGCCGAGGAGGCCGCACCCGTGGCCGAGTCCACCGAGGCCGTCGAGGAGAGCACCTCCACCGAGGCCGCGCCGTACGGCGAGGGCAGCCACGCCCCGTTGGACGACCCGAACGAGGCCCCGGAGGGCTTCCCGGTCAAGGGCAACGAGGACTCGAAGCTGTACCACGTGCCCGGGTCGGTGCACTACGACCGCACCGTGGCCGAGGTCTGGTTCGCCACGCCGGAGGCCGCAGAGGCCGCCGGTTTCGAGCTGCCCGCCTCCCAGCGTGAGGACGGCGACTCCGAGGAGTCCTGATCACGCAGCCGCATCCCGTCGAGCCCGCCGCCCACCCGGACGGCGGGCTCGTCGGCGTTCCACCGGTGTCCCGGTTCCGGCTCGACATCTCCTACGACGGCACCGACTTCTCCGGGTGGGCTCGCCAGCCCGGCCGCCGCACGGTTTGCGGGGTGCTCGAGGAGGCCCTCGGCGTGGTCCTGCGGTACCCGGTGTCGCTCACCGTGGCCGGCCGCACCGACGCCGGCGTACACGCGAGCGGCCAGGTCGCCCACGCCGACATGGCGGAGGACCTCGATCCGGGGTGGCTGGTGCGCAGGCTGGCACGGCTGCTGCCACCGGACGTGCGCGTGCGGGCCGTGACCCCCGCGCTCGACGAGTTCGACGCCCGCTTCTCCGCGCTGCGCCGCCACTACCGCTACCGGGTCGCCACGGCCCCGTACGGCGCCGAGCCGCTGCGCGCCCGGGACACGCTCTCCTGGCCCCACCCGCTCGACCTCGAGGCGGTGCAGGCGGCATCGGACGGGCTGCTCGGGGAGCACGACTTCGCCGCGTTCTGCAAGCGCAGGGAGGGCGCCACCACGGTGCGGGCGTTGCAGGAGCTGACCTGGACGCGCGATGCCGACGGTGTGGTGCAGGCAGCGGTGTCGGCCGACGCGTTCTGCCACTCGATGGTGCGCAGCCTCGTCGGTGCGCTGCTGGACGTCGGGCGGGGCAGGCGGGCGGCGGGCTGGCCCGCGGACCTGCTGCGGCGCGTGGAGCGCGCCAGCGAGGTGCCGGTGGCACCCGCCCACGGGCTCACCCTCGTCGCGGTGGACTACCCGCCCGACGCCGAGCTCGCTGCTCGCGCCGAGGCCACGCGGCGGCTGCGCGTCCCCCGGAGCTGAGCGCTCGGCAAGGAACATCACTGTTAACCAACTGGCCGGGCCGTTGCACCGGCGACGGCCGCCGTCGAGAGTGATCCGGTGACCGCCGAGCAATCACCCGCTGCCACCGCAGCCGACCGCAACTACGGCGACCGGGTGGCGGCCGTCGAGCCGGGTGGCAACGAGCCGATCCCCGCCGCCGAGCGGCACGGGCGGCCCCGCCAGCTGTTCTGGACGTGGACGTCGCCGAACCTCGAGTTCGCGACGATCTTCGTCGGTGTCCTGTCCGTGTCCGCGTTCGGGTTGACGTTCCCGCAGGCCGTCGCGGCCATCCTGCTCGGCAACGCGATCTCCGCGCTGGCCCACGGGGCCCTGTCGGCGCGGGCCCCTTCGGTCGGGGTGCCGCAGATGGTCCTCGGCAGGGCGGCGTTCGGCTACCGCGGCAACGCCGTGCCGTCGGCGCTGATGACGATCACGTCCGGCTTCGGCTGGTTCGCCGTGAACAGCGTCAGCGCCGCGTTCGCGCTGGAGTCGCTGACCGGCATGCCCGCCGCGGTGTGGCTGGTCGTCGTCGTGCTGGTGCAGATGGGCGTCGCCTTCTTCGGGCACAACCTCGTGCAGGCGTTCGAGCGGTTCGCGTTCCCGGTGCTCGCGGTCGTGTTCGCGATCGGCGCGGTGATCGTGCTCGCCCGCTCAGACCCGGGCTACCTGCCGGCGGACGGCGGCACGGGAGGTGTCGGCGGGTTCCTGCTCACCGTCGGGGCGGTCGTCGGCTACACCGCGGGCTGGACGCCGTACGCGGCCGACTACGCGCGCTACCTGCCCGCCGACGCGCCGCCGCTGCGCACCGGCCTCGCCGCGGGGCTGGGGCTGTTCGGGTCGACGAGCGTGCTGATGATCGTCGGCGCCGCCTCGCTCAGCGCCACGGCGGCCGCCGGGGTGTCGTCGGACAACCCCGCAACGGCGTTCGTCGGCGTGCTGCCCGGCGCGCTCGCGGCGCTCACCCTGCTCGCGATCGCGCTCGGCGCGGTGGCCGCCAACGTGCTGAACGTCTACTCGGGCGCGATGGCGTTCCTCAGCCTCGGCGTCGACGTGCCGCTGCGCTGGGCGCGCGCCGTCGTGGCGCTGGCGTTCGGCGTGGTCGGGTTCGTGATCGCGCTGGTCGCGCTCGCCGATGCGGCACACAGCTACGAGGCGTTCCTGCTCGTCATCGTCTACTGGGTCGGGCCGTGGCTCGGGGTGGTGCTCACCGACCAGTACCTGCGCCGCCGCGGGCTGCCGGTCGGGATGCTCTACGACCGCGGCTACCGCAACCACGCAGGCGTCGTCGCGCTGCTGGTGGGCATCCTGGTCTCGGTGCCCCTGTTCGCCAACCAGGCGCTGTTCACCGGCCTGGTGCCGGCGCTCGTGCCCGGCGTCGGTGACCTGGCGTTCGTCGTCGGCTTCTTGCTGTCCGCCGCGGTGTACGCGCTCCTCTTCCCGAGGCTTGCGGGGGGCACCGCGGGGACCGCAGAGTGACGCCCGTGGCTCCCGATCCCGCTCTGTTGCTCGACGTCGCGCTCGACGAGGCGAAGGCCGGCCTCGACGAGGGTGGCATCCCCATCGGGGCGGCCCTGTTCGCCGCCGACGGCACCCTGCTCGGCCGCGGGCACAACCGCCGCGTGCAGGACGGCGACCCGTCGATGCACGCCGAGACCGCGGCTTTCCGGGCCGCCGGCCGGCAGCGGGACTACCGCAGCACGATCATGGTCACCACGCTCTCGCCGTGCTGGTACTGCTCGGGGCTGGTGCGCCAGTTCGGGATCGGGGCCGTGGTGGTCGGGGAGGCGCAGACGTTCTCGGGCGGGCACGACTGGCTCGCCGAGCACGGCGTGCAGATCACCGTGCTCGACGACGAGCGCTGCGTAGCGCTCATGACCGACTTCATCACCGCCCGCCCCGAGCTCTGGTACGAGGACATCGGAGAGGTCCCTTCATGATCCCAACCGTCGACCTGTCCGCCTGGCGCGCGGGCGACCCGACCGTCGGCCCGACCGTGGACGAGGGCCTGCAGAAGGCCGGGTTCCTGCTCGCGGCCGGCCACGGCGTGGACGACGCCCTGCGTGCGGACGTCCGGGCCGCCGCGCGGCGGTTCTTCGCACTTCCCACCGAGGTCAAGCAGAAGTACGCCGTGCGGATCGGCGGGCGGGGCTGGCTCGCGCCCGGCGTGGAGGCCAACGGCAACGTCGAGGGGGTGGAGACCCCGCCCGACCTCAAGGAGTCGTTCGCCGTCGGCCCGGAGACACCAACCGGAGACCCCGCGGTGGACGCGGTGTGGTTCCCGCCGAACGTGTGGCCGGCCGAGGTGCCGGAGCTGCGGGAGGCGGTCGCCCGCTACGTCGCGGCGATGACGACGGTGTCGCTCGAGCTACTGGAGGTGTGCGCCGACGCGCTCGGCCTGCCGCGCGACACCCTGACCGCGCTCGCGGGGAACCCGACCTGGACATTCAACATCAATCGCTACCCGCCGCTCACCGAGGTCGGCGAGCCGGAGCCGGGCCAGTTCCGGATCGGCGCTCACACCGACTTCGGCACGGTCACCGTGCTCGACCGGGAGCCGGGCGCGGGCGGTCTGCAGGTCGACGTCGACGGCACCGGATGGGCCGACGCCCCGTACGACCCGGCCGCGTTCACCGTCAACGCGGGCGACCTGCTCGCCCACTGGAGCGGGCTGCGCTGGCGCTCGGGCCGGCACCGCGTGCTCCCACCCCAGCCCGACGCCCCGAACGAGGAGCTCGTCTCGCTGGTGTTCTTCTTCGAGCTCGACCACGACGCGCTGGTCACGCCCCTCGCGCCACCGGTCGGGCGGCACGCGGACCTGGAGCCGGTGGTCTCCGCGCCGTTCCTGCGGGAGCGGCTGGACGCCATCTCGGTCGGCTAGGGCTGGGTACTGGACGAGCAAGTTCGGAATCACTCGGCTAGACGGTCGTGAAGGTGAGCTTGCCGGCCACGATTTCCTGGACCTGGTTCAACACCCGCTCGTCGCTCGCCAAGCCGACCGACTCGATCCCGACCAGGTGCCGCGGCAGCTCGAGGAACCGGAACAGGTCGACGATCGGCCTGCCCCTCCGATCGATGAACTCGATGCGCACGTCGAGCCCCCGGTAGCCGTGCGCGGCGACCGGCTCGGCGCTGACGATCCGGCCGCCCCTCGACCTTGCCGTGTCCGCCGCGGCCTGCTCGGCGTCGAGGGCACGGCCGGCGGGGATCGGTACGACCCCGAACCAGTTGACGACGTGCGCGGGAGCGCCGGCAGACTGGTACCGGATGCCCGGGGTGCCTGCGTCGACGCGTTCAGCCGGGCCGAACAGCCAGGCCCTCACCCCGGTGGCCGGGTCGGTCACCGACAGCAGCGGGCTCGGCTTCCAGCCGTTCGACACCCACTCCGCGTACACGGCGGCATCCCGGTCGAGGTCCGACAGCGACGACACACCCGGCCGGCTCGGCGTCGCGGTGCTCGGCGGAGTGGGCGAGGCCGCCTGCGACTGGGCATGGGGGACCCCCTCGACGCTCACGGCGCAACCCCCGAGCGTGGCGGTGGCGACGATCGCGGCGGCGACGGCACGGGCGATCCGCCATGCGGTCGTGGGTCTCGGCTCATGGGTGCTCTGGCGCCGGCGCATCGGAACCTCCCGGATCGTGGGTGCGGACACCTGGGAGGACCACGTCCGTGGAGATGCGGTTGGGGGCGTCGCGCGGATTCCTCCGAACGCCCACGCCGGAACCGGTCCCGCCGCTAACGTCGGCCCGTGTCCCGCCGAGCGACCGTCGTCCCGGCACCGGCCACCCGCGACCAGGCCGACGCCTACCGCTTCGGCCTGCGGCGGCTCGAGGCTGCGCTGGTGCGCGGCGACCCGGTGCCGCTGCACGAGCAGATCCGGTCGCAGCGGCGCGCCGCGCTGGCAGGCGTCGTGCTCGGGATGCTCGGGCTGTGCGGGGCCGCCGTGCTCGCCGCGGTGTCGCCGCAGCCGGACTGGACGCGCCAGGCCGTGGTGGTCGGCGCGGGCTCCGGCGCCATGTACGCGGTGGCCCACGGCCCCGACCGGCTCGTCCCGGTGGCCAACCTGCCCGCTGCCCGGCTCGTGCTCGCCGCTCTGCGCGCAGGTGGGAGCACCGATGCGGACCCGGCGTCGGCCACCCCCGTCCCAGTGCCGGACGCCCTCCTCGACGGGGCCCCGCGCACGCCGGCCGCCGCCGTCCCGGGCGCGCTGGCCGTGCGGCCCGACGGCCCCCCGGTGCCGCCGAGCTGGGCGGTCTGCGACTCCGTCACGTCCGACGGCGCCCTCGTGGACACCACGGTGATCGGCGGCGCCCCGCCGCTCGCGCCCGACCCGGCCGAGGCGGGTGTGCTGCTCGCCGCGGACGACGCCACCTGGCTCGTCATGGCGGGCCGGCGGCACCGCGTCGACGCCGAGGACGGCCGCCTCGCCGCGGCGCTCGGCATCACCGGGCGGGTGCCGCGAGCGGTGGCCCCTGCGCTGCTGTCGCTGCTGCCCGAGGGGCCGCCGCTGGTCAACCCGGCCGTGCCCGGGCGCGGCAGGCGGGCCCCTGACGGGCTGCCCGGCCGGATCGGCGACGTCCTCGTCGCCCGCCCACCCGGCGGGGCGGCGCAGCACTACGTCGTGCTCGGCGGCGGGGTGCAGGAGGTGCCCGCGGTGCTGGCCGAGCTGCTGACGGCCGCCTCCGGGGCGCGCGAGCCGCGACCGGTCGGGGCCGCGGAGCTGGCGGACGCCGCCGTCGTCGACGAGCTGCCCGTCGCGGGTTGGCCTGAGGTCGCCCCGCGGCTGGCGGAGGCGCCGGAAGCGCCGGTGCTGTGCTGGGCGTGGGGGGCCGGCGGCGACCCGATCGGCGCCGTCTGGACCGGCGCGGCGCCGCCGCTCGCGGGTCGGGTCCCGGTGCGGCTCGCGCAGGCCGACGGGCCCGGCGACCGCCTCGACGCCGTGGCGGTCGGCCCGGGCGGGGCCGTCCGCGGCACCGGACCGGGGCGAGACCCCGCCACCGGGCCGCTGTGGCTGGTATCGGGCAGCGGCGTCGCCCACGCGGTGGCCGACGAGGACACGGCGGCCGCGCTGGGCATAACCGCCGCCGGTCCAGCCCCGGAGGCGGCGCTGCGCCTGCTACCGACAGGACCGACCCTGGATCTGGCCGCGGCCGGTCAGGTGGTCGACGTGCTCAAGGAGCCGTAGCCCCTCCGACGAACGGCGCGTTCGTCGGTACCTATCCGACGAACGCGCCGTTCGTCGGAAAGGGGCTCCGGTTGAGAGCTGAGCCCTAACCGCGCCTCGGCCGGCGGCGCATCACCAGCACCGAGATCCCGGCCGCCGCGAGAAGGACCGCCGCGGCCATCAGGTCCACGGGGGGAGCGGGGGAAGGGGGCTCACCTGCGGCGGGACGCGTGCCGGGAAGGTCGGCCACCAGCGCGGCGATGTTCGCCAGCCCTTCCGGGGCGGGGGTGAGGCGGGCGGGAAGGGCGGTGAGAGCGGCGACCGGGTCCACCACGCCGTGTCCGATGGCGCCGCCGTCCGCCGGGGCCCTGCGCGCGGTGGCCAGGATGCGGTCCACCACCTCGGCGGCCGTGAGCTCGGGGAACCGCTCGCGGACCAGCGCGGCGAGCCCCGCCACCCACGGCGCCGCGAAGCTGGTGCCGTCGAGGCCGCCGGTGGTGCCGCCACCCACCGCCAGCGACCGCAACCCCGTACCTGGGGCCGCCACGTCGACCCACGGGCCGGGCATCGTGAACGGAGCCGGGGCGTCGTCCGGCCCGACCGCCCCGACCGTCAGCACGTCGGCGTCGTACCAGCCGGGGAGGGCGACCTGGCCCGGGCCGTCGGCCGTGCAGGAGCCGGATCCGATGTTGCCGGCTGCGGCGACCACCACGACGTCCGCCGTGGCGGCGGCGCGCAACGCCGCCTGCAGCGCCGCCCCCGCCTGCGCCGCCCGGGCGGCGGGCAGGCAGACCGCCTCGGAGATGTTGATGACGTCCGCACCGGAGCGAACCCCGAGTACCACGGCGTCGGCGAGGGTGCCGGTGTCGCCCGCCGCGCGGCGCCCGCCGTCGGGGGCGGGCACGTCGAACGACGGGCTGGACTGGCGGATCGCGAGCAGCTGCGCCTGCGGGGCGATCCCGACGGGCGTGTCGGAGCGCTCGCCGCGGACCGGCCCGCCCGCGAGCAGCCCCGCGACGGCGGTGCCGTGGCCGTCGCAGTCGTCGAGGCCCTCGCCGCCGATGAGGTAGTCGCCGCCACCACGCAGCCGGGAGCCCAGGAGCGGGTGCGGGGCGATCCCCGTGTCGATCACGGCGACGACCTGGCCGCGTCCCGTGGCGAGCTGGTGCACGTCGTCGAGGCGCAGCCGGGCCGAGACGCTGCCCGGGCCCGATGGGACGTCCGGTGCGTCGGCGCGTGGCGGGGCGCAGCGCGTGGTGGCCCGGATCCCCGCGGCCGGGCCGGGCCGCAGGCCCCGGGGAGGTGCCACCGTCACGCGGGGCGGCCCGGGCGGCGCCGGCTCGGCGAGCGGGCCCGGCTGCGCCACGGAGGCGAGGGCGACCGCGGCCGGCACGCCGGGCACGTCCGGGACGGCGACGATCGGGGCGACCCCCACGAGGGCCGCCGCCGCGATGCCGATCCCGGTGCGCGACCGCCGGGTGCTCACAGCCCGCGCACCAGGCGGAACAGGTCCATCGCGGCGAGCGCCAGCGGCACCGCCACTGCGACGAGGACCACGTCGACCAGGTCGATCGCCCGCCGCGAGACCGGCGACCCGGCCTGGGTACTCCGGCCGATGGCGACGAGGTCCAGCCCCGTCGCCGCGAGCAGGACCCCGATCGCGACCAGCCGGGGCAGCGGTTCGGGGTGGGCCGCCGTGAGGACCGCGAGCCCGGCCAGGCCGACGACCGCGCAGCCGAGCAGCGTGCGCGACGGCGCCGGGTCGGCGAAACCGCGGGCGCGCAGGCCGAGCACCGCGATGATCACGCAGGCCAGCGCGGGCCCGGCCCAGCCGCCCGCGGCCGCGGCCGGGAGCGCCCCGGCGACGGCGAGAGCGGCGCACCCGCCTGCGAGCCCGGCGAGGTAGCCGCGGGCGAGTGCGGAGCGCTCCGCGAACTCGTCGGGCGGCAGGATGTCGGGACCGCGGTCGGCGTCGATGAGCTCGGAGCTGTCGGCAGGCACCAGCGGGCGCGGCAGCCCGGACAGCCGCAGCGCGACGCGGGGCAGCAGCGGCCCCGCGGCGACGGCGAGCGCACCGACGGCAGCGGCGACGGACGAGGGCGGGCTGCCGAACCGCAACACCACGAGCGCGCCCAGCCCCACCGGTACGGCAGCCACCACGACGGCGACGAGCGCCGGTGCCACCACCCTGAGGGCGATCTGGGCGCCCGCGGCGACCGTGCCGGCAGCGGCGGTGGCGAGCAGCAGCTGCGCCGCGGCGGACGACCCGGGTAGCGCCGCCCAACCCGCCGCGGCGGCGAACGGCACGGCCGCGAGAGCGGCGGTGGACCCGGCGAGATGGGTGTGGGCATCCGGCTCCACCCGGGCCGACCGCGCCGCCAGGCCGACCGCGGCCCCGGCCGCGAGCGTGGCGACCACCGCCCGCACCACCGCGGTGCCGGGCGGGCCCATCGCGAGCAGCACAGCAGCCGTCGCGGCGACCACCAGCACCGCAGCGGCGGCGAAGCGCCTGCCGTCGGCCGCGGCGCCGCCCGCGCCGGAGGCGAGCGCGTCGACGGGGTCGTCGAAGACCGGTGGCGGCGGTGGCGGGACGTCCGGCACGAGCCGCAGCAGCTCGCCGTCCGGCACGCCCAGCTCGGCGAGCGACGCTCCGGGCGGGAGCGGCGCGCCTGCGGCCCCGGCGAGCCGCCACGGCACCGGCCGCACGCCGAACACGGGCTCGCCGACGAGGTCGAGCATCATCGGGACCAGCTCGGCCACCGGCACGTCCGCGGGCAGCGCCACGTCCACGGTGGCCCGTGGCGCCAGCACGGTGACGCGGCAGTACGGCGCGCGGAACGGCGCCTCCTGACCTGCGGTGAGCATGTGGTCCCTTCCGCGGCACCGGGTGGACGAGTTCTTCCAAACGGCCCCGGCGCCGCCCGTCGGCTGCCTAGCATCGCAGCGCTCGGGGCCCCCGCGGGGCCGATCCGCAGAACTCGTGGAGTCCGAACATGAGCACCGGCCGGTCGCGTACCGCACCACCCCGGATGCCGGGCGGCGAGCTCACGCTGGAACCGCCGCCCGAGCCGGAGCGGGTCGTCCCGGCGGGGGTGCTGCAGCGGATGCTCCCGCTGGTCATGCTCGTCGGCTCGGTGGGCTTCATCGCCGTGCTCGGCGTGCGCGAACCGACGTCGTGGCTGTTCGGCGGGATGTTCGCGATCTCCTCGCTCGGCATGCTGCTCGCCGGCGGCGGTCGCGGGGGAGGCAGCCGCGCGGCCGACATCGACGAGGACCGCCGCGACTACCTGCGGTACCTGTCCGTGCTGCGGGAGCGGGTCCGGGGCATCGCGGCCGAGCAGCGGGCGGCCCTGGAGTGGTCGCACCCGGAACCGTCGGCATGGCCTGCTGTGTTGCGGGCGGGCCGGATGTGGGAGCGCAGGCCGTCCGATCCCGACTTCGCCCACGTCCGCGTCGGCCGGGGTGCTCAGCGCATCGCCACCCGGCTGGTGCCGCCGCAGACCGGGCCCGTCGACGGTCTCGAACCGATCACCGCGCTCGCGCTGCGCCGCTTCCTGCTGAACCACGCGGTCGTGCCCGACCTGCCGGTCGCGCTGTCGTTGCGGGCGAGCGGCACGGTGTGGTTGGAGCCGGCGGGGGCCGGGATCGACCGCGTCCGCGCGCTGGCTCGCGCCGTCGTCGTCCAGTACGCGCTGTGGCACGCGCCGGCCGACGCGCTGCTCGCCGTGGTGGCGCCGCCGTCGCTGGCGCACGAGTGGGAGTGGGTGAAGTGGCTGCCGCACGCCGGGCACCCGCGCCGCCACGACGTGGTCGGGCCGCTGCGGATGATCACCGCGGAGGCGGGCGACGTGCGGCACTGGTGGCTCGCCGAGCTCGCGGGCCGCCCACCCGGCCCCGGCCTCGGGGAGCCACACCTGCTGGTGGTGGTCGACGACGTGGCGGAGGGGCCGGGGGCGTGGGCCGGGGTCGCGGGCGTCACCGTGCTGCGCGTAGGGGCACCGACGGGCAGGCGCCCGGCGCCGTCGGTGGTGCGGCTGCTGGTCGCGCCGGACCTCCTGCTGCGCGGCGGTGGTGACGACCAGCCCCTCGTGATCGGGCGTCCCGACGCTCTCACCGTCGCGGAGGCCACGGCACTGGCCCGCAGGCTCGCGCGGCACCGCGCGGCGGAGGTCACGACCGCGGGTGACCCGGCTCCGGCGGCACCGACCGGGCTGCGCGCGCTGCTCGGCCTCGCGCCCGGCCCGGACGGGATCGCCGCGCTGCGCGCCCGCTGGGCGCGCTCGGAGGCCGACCGGCTGCGGGTGCCGATCGGCGTCGACGAGAGCGGTGTACCGGTCGCCCTCGACCTCAAGGAGGCGGCGCTCGGCGGCAGCGGGCCGCACGGCCTCTGCATCGGCGCCACCGGTTCGGGCAAGAGCGAGCTGCTGCGCACGCTCGTGCTCGGCCTGGCCGCCGCGCACTCGTCCGAGGAGCTGAACCTCGTACTCGTCGACTTCAAGGGCGGCGCCACGTTCCTCGGGCTCTCGGGCCTCCCGCACGTCTCCGCGGTGATCACGAACCTCGCCGACGAGCTCGGCCTCGTCGACCGGATGGCCGACGCGCTCGCCGGTGAGATCAACCGCAGGCAGGAGCTGCTGAGGGCGGCGGGCAACCTCGCCGGGATCACCGAGTACGCCGCGGCCCGGCGCGCAGGCGCCGACCTGCCACCGCTGCCGGCCCTGTTCGTCGTGGTCGACGAGTTCTCCGAGCTGCTCGCGCAGCGGCCGGAGCTGATCGACCTGCTCGTCACGATCGGACGGCTCGGGCGCTCGCTCGGGCTGCACCTGCTGCTCGCCTCGCAGCGCCTCGACGAGGGACGGCTGCGCGGGCTCGAGTCGCACCTGTCGTACCGGATCGCCCTGCGCACGTTCTCCGCAGCGGAGTCCCGCGCCGTCCTCGGGGTGCCGGACGCGCACCAGCTGCCGTCCGCGCCCGGATCGGCGTTCCTCGCCACCGGCACCGGGGAGCTGGTCCGGTTCCGCTCGGCGTACGTGTCCGGTCCGGACACGGCGCCCCGATCGCCCGGCCCGGCCCCGCAGCGGCCGCGGGCGCACCCGTTCGTCGTGGCGCCGGTACGGGTGCCCGACGCACCACCGCCCGACGAGGACACCGCCGACGGGCCGAGCGTCCTCGACACCGTCATCGGGGCGATGGCCGGCAGCGGTCCGCCCGCCCACCGGGTCTGGCTCCCCCCGCTAGCCGACCCGCCGACGCTGGACGAGGTGGGCGGGCCGACCGGCCCGTTGCGGGTGGCGGTCGGGCTCGTCGACCGGCCCTACCAGCAGCGTCGCGACGCGCTCCTCGTCGACCTGGCCGGTGGGTCCGGGCACCTCGCCGTGGTCGGCGCCCCGCGCAGCGGGAAGTCGTCCGCGCTCGCCACCACCGTGCTGGCGCTGGCGCTCACCAGCACCCCCGACGAGCTCGCCGTGCACGTCCTCGACTTCGGCGGCGGGGCCCTGTCGGCGCTGGCCGGGCTCCCGCACGTCGGCACCGTGGCCGACCGGCAGCAACCGGACCTCGTGCGCCGGGTGGTCGCCGCGTTCGCGGCCGTGCTCGCGCGGCGCGAGCAGCTCTTCCGCGAGCACGGGATCGCATCGGTGGAGGCCTTCCGCGCTCGCCGCGCCGCAGGCGAGTTCCCCGGCGAACCGGCCACCGACGTCCTGCTCGTCGTCGACGGGTACCTCGTCCTGCGGGGCGAGTTCGACGACCTGGAGGCGCGGCTGGTGCCACTGGCAGCGCAAGGCCTCTCCTACGGGCTGCACGTCGCGCTGTCGGCCACCCGCTGGAGCGAGCTGCGGCCAGCGCTGAAGGACCTGGTCGGCGGGCGCATCGAGCTGCGGCTGGGGGAGGCTGCCGAATCCGAGGTCGACCGGCGCCGGGCCGCCGCCGTGCCCGCCCGGCCCGGGCACGGGCTCGCTGCCGACGGCGCGCCCGCCGTGGTCGCGGCACCCCGCACCTCCTCAGCCGACCTACCGGCGCTCGTGGCCCGGATCGCGGGTGGCTGGCCGGGTGAGGGGGTCGCCCCGGTGCGGCTGCTGCCCGACCGCATCGACCTGGACCGGCTGCCGCCCGGCGCCGCGGGGATCCCGCTCGGGGTGGACGAGGAGCGGCTCGCGCGGGTTGTGCTCGACCCCGCCGCCGACCCCCACCTGCTGTGCTTCGCCGACGCGGAGAGCGGCAAGACCGCACTGCTGCGGCTGATCGCGCACGGCGTCGTCACCGCGTTCGCGCCGGAACAGGCGCGCATCGTGGTGGTCGACCACCGCCGCACCCTCCTCGGCGTGGTCCCGGACTCCCACCTGATCGGCTACACCAGCACCCCGGACGCCACGGCCACGGCTGCCCGCGACGTGGCCGCATCGCTGCGCAGGCGGCTGCCCGGCCCGGACGTCACCCCCCGTGAGCTGCGGGAACGCAGCTGGTGGACCGGGCCCGACGTGTACGTGCTCGTCGACGACTACGACCTCGTCGCCCCCGGCGGTGGCACCGCGAACCCGCTGCTCCCGCTCGTCGAGTTCCTCGCGCAGGCCAAGGACGTCGGCCTGCACCTGGTGGTCGCCCGGCGGTGCGGTGGCGCCGCGCGGGCCCTTTACGACCCGGTGCTCGGGCGGCTGCGCGAGCTCGCCGCGCCCGGCCTCGTCATGAACGGCAGCCCCGACGAGGGGGCCCTGCTCGGCACCTCGAAGCCCGCCTCCGAGCCGCCGGGGCGCGGGGTGCTGGTCGACCGGCGCCGCACCGCCCGGCGCGTCCAGCTCGCGTGGCTGGCGCCGGACGAGGACGCCTAGTGCGGCCCGTTCGCGTCGCCGTCCAGGAGGGCGCCGGCTTCGTGCGGGTCGCGGGCGCGGAGGTGGACGGCCCGCCGTGGCTGATCGCCGAGCTGCCCGCGCCGGGCCCCGGGGTGGCCACGTTGCTCGCCGAGCTGGTGGGGCCACCGCCGGAGGAGCTGGTGCTCGTCCACCCCGCGCGGTGGCCGCCCGCCCGCGCGGCGTGGTGGGCGCGGGAGTGTGCCGGGCTGGCCGCCCGGGTCAGCGCCGTGCCCGCCCCGCTCGCGGCCGCAGGCCCGGGGGAGGTAGCCGTGCTCGACGTCGGTGCGTCCCTCGCGGAGGCCACGCTGCTGTCCCCGGACGGCCACCTGCTGGCCGTCGCCGCGGCGGAGGTGGGCGGGCGGCTCCTCGACGAGCTGGTGGCCACACGCACCGGCCGGAACCCGGTGGCGGTGCGGGAGGCGTTGTCGCTGCTCCCGGCCGTGGACGGCGTAGCAGCCGCGGCAGTGCGGCCGCTGCTCGCCGAGCCGTTGACGGCCGCGGTCGGTGTGCTGCGCGAGGTGCTGGCGGGCGCCCCGCGGGTGCTGCTCATCGGTGGCCTCGCCCGGATGCCGTTGCTGGCCCGCGTGGTGGACGAGTCGGGTGTCGCGGGGGCGGAGGTGGCCCCGAGGCCGGAGGCCGCAGCGGTGCTGGGCGCACTGCGGTGCCCGATGGAGCCGGGGGTTCGGACCCCGGCAGCGCGCATCGACGGCCCGTCGTACCTGCCGCCGCTGCCCGCCCGTCCCCGGCGACCGCTGCGGGTGGCACTCCTCGGGACCGCTGCTGCCGTCGCCGTCGTCGTGTTGCTCCTGGTCGGACGGCTCCTCGTGCCGCCCGCCGCCGAGGCGCTGCCGGCCGGCGTCCTCGTGCAGTACGGCTACCGGCTCGCCGTTCCCGCGGGCTGGGAGCACACCGGCGGGCTGCCGGAGCGGCGCAGGGTGCTGCTCAGCCCGGTGGCCGCCCCGGAGGGCAGCGACCTGATCGCGGTCGAGCACTCCCGGCTCGGCTACGACACGGCCGCCGAGCCGCAGCGGGCGCAGGCCGAGCTGCGGTCCGCGTACGACGCCGCGGTGGCGGGAGGCTCCACGTTCTCCGGCTACGACCCCAGCGACCACCTCGCCGGGCGCCCGGTCACCTCCTACCGCCAGGAGGAGCCGGGCGGCACGGTCGTCGACTGGTTCGTCGTGCTCGACCGCGACGCGCAGCTCAGCGTGGGCTGCCGCCACACGCAGGCGGGCGCGGAGGCGGTGCGGGCGGCCTGCGCCGTCGTCGTGGCGTCGGTTCGCACCGACTGATGTTCACACCTGTGAACGATCTACCGCGTTCCGCCCCGCGGGGCCCGGTGCCGGTGCGAGCGTGACGGAAACCGCACGGAAGGGGACCGGCATGACCCAGGGATTCGGCACGACAGTCGAGGAGATGCAGGCGGCCGCGAAGCACGTGCTCACCGTGAACGACACGGTGCAGTCCGACCTCGCCGCACTGCGATCCCGGCTCGCTCCGCTCGCCGGGGCGTGGCGTGGCGACGCGTCCGCGGCGTTCATCTCGCTGATGGCGCGGTGGGACGCGGAGGCCAAGTCGCTGAACGACGCCCTGCGCGGCATCGGCGAGTCGATCCAGGGCTCCGGGGTGAGCTACCAGACGCAGGAGGAGCAGCACACGAGCGACATGTCCGCGATCCGCGCGGCGCTGGGCTGAGGGGGAGACATGGGCGAGATCAAGGTCACGTTCGGGGCGCTCGAGGCCGCGCAGTCCGACGTCTCCGGCGTCGCGGGCCGGATGACGAACCAGCTGGAGGACCTGAAGCGGTTCCTGGCGCCGATGGTCGCCACCTGGGAGGGGCAGGCCGCCACCGAGTACCAGGCAAAACAGCGCCAGTGGGACACCGCGGCAGCCGGCCTCGCCAACGTTCTGGGGCAGATCGGAGTGGCGCTCGGCACGGCCAACGAGAGCTACCGTCACGTCGAACAGGTGAACGCTTCGCGCTGGCGGGCCTGACCTCGGGCGTCGGGGGAGGGGGCGTTTTGACCCTCCTCCGACGCGGCGGGTACCCTCGTTCTTCGATGTGCGGCGGGTGGACACCCGCGGCCGTGCCACCACGGCCCGCACGGCCCGGCCCACGGGCCCGGCGCCCCAGCATGCCGCACTCGCGCACCAGAGGCAGCTCCCACGAGCAGACGACAGCGACGAGGTAGGTCCGTGCCCACGTACAGCCCCAAGCCCGGCGAGATCAACCGCGCCTGGCACGTGATCGACGCCACGGACGTGGTGCTCGGCCGCCTCGCCACGCACGCCGCCACCCTGCTGCGCGGCAAGCACAAGCCGACCTACGCCCCGCACATGGACACCGGCGACTTCGTCGTCATCGTCAACGCCGAGAAGATCGCCGTCTCCGGCACCAAGCGGGACAACAAGTTCGTCTACCGCCACAGCGGCTTCCCCGGCGGCCTCAAGCAGCGCTCGGTCGGCGAGATGATCGAGAAGCACCCGGACCGGCTCGTCGAGAAGGCGATCAAGGGCATGCTCCCGAAGAACCGCCTCGGCCGGGCGATGGCCAAGAAGCTCAAGGTCTACGCCGGCCCCGAGCACCCGCACGCCGCGCAGAAGCCGGCCGCGTTCGAGATCACCCAGGTCGCCCAGTGACCACGCCAGACGCGACCACACCAGAAGAGGGACAGCCCGTGAGCACCCCCGAGTCCGAGATCGAGGCCGTCGAGGAGGCCGCGGTCGACGCAGAGGCCACCGAGATCGCCGACTCCGCCGAGGAGTACGACACCGAGTTCGCAGGCGACACCGACGTCGACGTCGACGTCGCGCTGCCCGAGGTTCCGGCCGTCTACTCCGACCGCCCGATCCAGACCGTCGGCCGCCGCAAGGAGGCCGTCGTCCGCGTGCGGCTCATGCCCGGGTCCGGCGCCTTCCGGCTCAACGGCAAGTCGCTCGAGGAGTACTTCCCGAACAAGCTGCACCAGCAGCTGATCCGGGAGCCGCTGGTCACGGTCGAGAAGACCGAGCGCTTCGACATCTTCGCCAACCTCAAGGGCGGCGGCACGTCCGGTCAGGCGGGTGCGCTGCGCCTGGCCATCGCCCGTGCGCTGATCGAGGCCGACTCCGAGGACCGCCCGCCGCTGAAGAAGGCCGGCTTCCTCACCCGCGACCCGCGGGTCATCGAGCGCAAGAAGTACGGCCTCAAGAAGGCCCGCAAGGCGCCCCAGTACAGCAAGCGCTGACGCGTTGACCGCACGGCGTCTGTTCGGCACCGACGGCGTTCGCGGACTGGCCAACGGCGAGCTCCTCACCCCGGAGCTCGCCGTGGCGCTTTCCGCGTCCGCCGCACGCGTGCTGGCCGAGCGGGATCGCTCGCACCGCCCGGTCGCCGTCGTCGGCCGCGACCCGCGTGCGAGCGGTGAGATGCTCGAAGCCGCGGTCGTCGCCGGTCTCACCTCGGCCGGTGCCGATGCGGTTCGCGTCGGGGTCCTCCCCACGCCCGCGGTGGCGTTCCTGGTCGGTGAGCTCGGAGCCGACCTCGGCGTGATGATCTCCGCGTCGCACAACCCGATGCCGGACAACGGCATCAAGCTGTTCGCGGCGGGCGGCCACAAGCTCCCCGACTCCGTGGAGAGCGCGGTCGAGGAGGGCATCGGCGCCGCGGCGGACCGGCCCACGGGGGCGGCGATCGGGCGCGTGCGCGACCTCGCCGACGCCGTCGACCGCTACCGCGACCACCTGCTCGCCGTCACGCCGGTCCCGCTGTCCGGGCTGCGCGTCGTGGTCGACTGCGCGCACGGGGCCGCGTCCACGGTGGCGCCGGAGGCGTACCGGCGCGCCGGCGCCGAGGTCGTGGCACTGCACGCCGAGCCGGACGGGCTCAACATCAACGACGGCGTCGGCTCCACCCACCTCGGGTCGCTGCGCGACGCCGTACGCGCCCACGGGGCCGACCTGGGCATCGCCCACGACGGCGACGCCGACCGCTGCCTCGCCGTCGACGCCACCGGCGCGGAGATCGACGGCGACCAGATCATGGCCGTGCTGGCCGTCGCCATGCGCGATGCGGGCGAGCTGGCCGAGAACACCCTCGTCGCCACCGTGATGAGCAACCTGGGCCTGCACCTCGCGATGCGCGAGGCCGGCATCACGGTGCGCACCACGGCCGTCGGCGACCGGTACGTGCTCGAGGAGCTGCGCGACGGCGGGTTCAGCCTCGGCGGTGAGCAGTCGGGGCACGTGGTCCTGCCGCGCTACTCCACCACCGGTGACGGCCTGCTCACCGCGTTGCGGTTGATGGCGCGCATGGCGGCCACCGGCCGCTCCCTCGCCGATCTCGCCGCGGTCGTCACCCCGCTTCCGCAGGTGCTGCGGAACGTGCAGGTGGCCGACAAGGCCGCCGTGGCCGGGTCCGCGGCCGTCCGCGAGGCCGTGGAGAAGGCCGAGGTCGAGCTCGGCGGCTCCGGCCGCGTGCTGCTGCGGCCGTCGGGCACGGAGCAGCTGGTCCGCGTGATGGTCGAGGCGCCCACCGCCGAGCAGGCGCAGGCCACCGCGGGGCGCCTGGCCGAGGTCGTCGCCGCGGTCCACTGATCGCCATTCCGTCGATCATGAGCCCGCGGTCTGCCGCACGCGCCTAGGGCGAGGTGTCGACCCCGGCGTAGGCGTGCGCGAACCAGCGCGCCAGCAGCGGGTCGCCGAGCAGCGCCGCGAGCCAACCCTCCCGCACACCGTTCGTGAACCCGCCCGGTACCGCGCCGGCCGGCTCCGAGCCGTTGCGCAGTCCGGAGAGGAGGACGCGCAGGTACCACATCGAGAACGCCTCGGTCCGCCAGATCGCGGGCAGCCGGGTCGCGGTGTAGTCGGCGAGCCGGCCGCCGTCCCGGGCCGGGCCGAACCTGTCGACCAGCCCGGCGGCCAGCTCGACCGCGTCCTGGATCGCCAGGTTCATGCCCTTGCCCGCCGCGGACGTGATGAGGTGGGCCGCGTCGCCCGCGAGGAAGAGCCTGCCGTCCTGCATCGGCTCGTTGACCCGCACGCGGAGCTCGACCACGGTCGGCTCGCCGAGCGGCACGTCGTCGAGCTTGCCGTGGATGTCGAGCCGGCGCGCCAGCTCCGAGCGGATCCGCTCCTCCGGCCAGTCGGCGGCCGTGTCCGTGGCCGGTGCCTCCAGGTAGTAGCGGGTCTGGTGCGGCCCGCGGCGCATCTGACCCGCGAAGCCGCGCGGATGCAGGCCGTAGAGCGTGTGCCCCTCGAGCGGCGGGGCGTCGGCGATCACCGCGATCAGGCGGGCCGGCAGGTCCTCCCGGTTCGTGCGCAGCCCCGTCATCGCGGTGGCGACCACGCTGCGCGAGCCCTCGCACCCGACCACCACCTGCGCGTCGACCTCGCTGCCGTCCGCCAGCGTGACGACGGCACCGTCCGCGTCCTGGCGCACCGCGCCGACCGCGGTGGAGAACCGCACGTCGGCCCCCTCCGCGACCAGCGCATCGCTCAGAGCGCCGACCAGCTGGTGCTGCGGATAGATGTAGTTCGGGCGGTCGCCGGTCAGCCGCCCGTAGTCGAACACGGTCGACGCGGTCGGCGTCCGGAACTCCATGCGCCCGTTCCGCAGCGTGAACTCGAGATCCACGTCCGCGATCCCGACGCTCCGCAGCAGCTCGACGGTCCGGTACTCGATCAGGCCTGCCCCCGGCTTCGCGGTGAGCTCGGCCCGCGACCGGCGTTCGAACACCGTGACCGGGATCCCGGCCCGATGGAGCAGGCGAGCGAGCACCAGGCCGGCCGGACCGGCACCTATGACGACAACATCCCCCGTGACATCCCCCACGGCAACGACAACACATTCCGCTCCGCGGTATTTCCGTGTTCGCCCTCGGCGGATGAGCGGTTCCGGCACGATCGACGCATGCCGCCCCAGCTGCACCTGCATCCCGACCGGTTGCACGGCCACGCCCGTTCTGCCTCGGGGCTGGCGGACGAGCTGCACGCTGCGCTGCGCGGCGCACCCGCGGGCCTCGACATCGAGCGGCTGCGCCGCGCCGCAGGGGAGCTCGTGGAGCTGAGCGACGCGCTCCGCGGTGCCGCGGCGGCCGGGAGCGCGGCCGACGCGGAGCTGTCGACGGCGCTCACCCGCCTCCGGGACGCCCTGGACCTGCGGTGAGCGACGACGCGCTCCGGGACGCGGCGCGGTGGTGCGCGCAGCTCGCGGAAGTGCTCGGCGACGTCGGGCGCCGGGTCGCGGTGCTCGGGGAGCAGGTCGCCCGCGACTGGCCGGACGTCCGGGGCCGGGAGTGGGCGGAGCGCACGTCGCTGCTGGGCGCCCTGCTCGGGCGGGAGGCGACCGCCGCGGCCGAGCAGAGCGACGCGTACGCGCGGCAGGCCGCCGACGCCGTCGTCCCACCGCTCCCCGCTGGCGGCGGAGGAGGCCGGCGGACCGGCATGCGGCTCGGCGGCACGGACGCCCAGCGAGTCGACGACGAGCGAGGCATGCGGATCGCCGAGCTCGACCCACCTCGGCCCGGCTGACGCGCCGCACCCAGGCCGCGACTCGCGTACACCCAGACCGCGACTCGCGGGCACCGGAACCGGGCGGGTCAGGGGCGGGAGATGAGGGTGGTGCGGGGGACCTGGCCGTCGACGAGGACGTCGACGCGGTCCTCGTCGAGCAGGTGGTGCATCAGGAACGCGGTGACCAGGGCGCGGGTGAGGCGGCGGGTCTTGGCGTCGGGGCTGCCGGAGAGCACGAAGTCGCTCCAGTGCGTGCCCTCGAGGAAGCCGGTGTGGGAGGCCTTGTCGATGGTCCGGAGCCACACCGGTCCGCCGGCCGCGGCCGCGACCGGCTCGGCGTTGCCGGCGGGCGGGGTGACGGTGTCGCGGCCGGCGGCGATGTGCAGTGCCGGCACGGTGACCGCGCTCGCCGCGTCGTGGACGGCCACGTGGGTGTGCGCCACCGCGATCGTGACGACGGCAGCGACCCGCGGGTGGCCCTGCGCGGCGATGAGCGCGGCCGCGCCGCCGATCCCGTGGCCGGCGAAGGCGGTGCGGCGGGCGTCCACGCTGATGCGGCCGTCGCCGAGGCGGACTCCGGCGCACACGTCGAGGGTGGTGCGCAGGTCGGCGGCGAACCCGGCGTGACTGGGCAGGGGGCCGCGGTGGCTGCCGGGGGCGGCCGCGACGATGCCCCATGACGCGAGGTGGCGCAGCAGGTCGGCGTAGCGCTGCGGGGGCTGCAGCCAGTCGTGCCCGAACGCGACGGCCGGCAGTCCAAGGCCCTCCTCGGGCGCGAAGACCACGCCCGGGAGGCCGACCATGCCGAGGTCGCCGCGGAGCACGGTGTGGGGGCCGGGCCGCGACAGCCGCTCGACGGCGTCCTTGGCGCCGCGCACCTCGGGCGGTCGGGCGGCGGAGCGGGTGCGGGTCACAGGGCGCACGTTAGCGGCCCCGGTAGGAGGTCTGCGACGGGACGCGCGGAACGCGGGAGCGGGTCCTACGCTCCTCCCATGCGGGGGGTATGGACTGCTCAGCAGGTGCGGGACGCCGAGGCCGTGCTGCTGGGGCGCACCCCGGACGGTGCGTTGATGCGGCGGGCCGCGTTCGGGCTCGCGGTGCACGCCCGACGGTTGCTCGCCGCGGACGGGCGCGTGGCGGGGCGGCGGGTCGTGCTGCTCGTCGGGGCGGGCAACAACGGTGGCGACGCGCTGTGGGCCGGCATGGAGCTGCGCAGGCGCGGGGTGGGCGTCACGGCCGTGCTGCTCGATCCGGCGCGGGCGCATCCGGAAGGGCTCACGGCGCTGCTGCGTGCGGGCGGGCGCATCGTCGACGCCGGGGCCGGGCTCGTGGCCGTTCCCGGAGCCGACCTCGTGATCGACGGCGTCGTCGGCATCTCCGGCCGGGGCCCGCTGCGCGAGCCGGCCGCCCGCCTCGTGGCGGCCGCCGACGCGGCGGGCGTGCCGGTGCTGGCCGTGGACCTGCCCAGCGGGGTCGACCCGGACACCGGCGCCGTCGACGGGCCCGCCGTCACCGCCGCAGCGACCGTGACCTTCGGTGCGCTCAAGCCGGTGCACGTCCTCGCGGCGGCCCGTTGCGGGTCGGTGCACCTGGTGGACATCGGGCTCGGCCCGCTCCTGCCGGAGCCGCACGCCCACGTGCTCGACGCCCCCGACGTGGCCGCGCGTTGGCCCGTGCCCGGCCCGACCGACGACAAGTACACGCAGGGTGTCACGGGGATCGCGGCCGGCTCGGCGACCTACCCCGGTGCGGCCGTGCTGGCCAGCGGCGCCGCCGCGCTCGCGACGAGCGGGATGGTGCGGTTCGCCGGGAGCGCAGCGCCCGGCGTGCGCGACCGGTGGCCGGAGGTCGTGGCCACCGGTTCGATCGAGGAGGCGGGGCGGGTGCAGGCCTGGGCGGTCGGGCCCGGCATCGGCACCGACGACGCGGGCCGCGCGGTGCTGGCCGCGGCCGTCGCCGACGAGGTGCCGCTCTGCGTGGACGCCGACGCCATCACACTGCTGGCGACCCACAAGGACCTCAGGGACGCGCTGCGCGGACGACCGGTCGTGCTCACCCCGCACGACCGCGAGTTCGCGCGGGTGGCGGGTGAGGTGGGCACGGACCGGATCGGCGCGGCCCGCCGGGCAGCGGCCGACCTGGGGGTATCCGTGCTCCTCAAGGGCAACGCCACGGTCGTCGCCGATCCGCACGGGCGGGCGCTCGTGCACCCCTCGACGTCCTCGTGGGCGGCCACTGCGGGGTCCGGTGACGTCCTCACCGGGACGATCGGCGCGCTGCTCGCCGCGGGTCTCGAGCCGTGGTGGGCCGCGGGATGCGCCGCCTACGTGCACGGGCTGGCAGCAGGCCTGGCCGCCCGTGGCGCCCCGGCCCCTGCGTCCCGCCTGCAGGCCGCCCTCCCGGCCGCGATCCGCTCCGTACGGGCCGCTTTGCGCTAGCGGGGCATCGGGCCGAAGGCGTCCAGCGCCGCCCGCACCTCGCGCAACCGGGCAGCGAGGTCGTCGGGACAACGCCGGTGGTAGACCGGCCCGCTGCCATCGGCCAGCAGGGCCCTCAGCTGCGCGACACCGCACGCCGACACCGGGCCGCCCGCGAGGAGCCGGTCGACGAGTCCCTGCAGTTCCGGGGCAGCGGCACGGACGTGGCGCCGGCTGACCCGCACCGCCGTGATCGCCCGCGGTTGCCCGTCCGTCAGTGCGAGCACCCGCTGCAGCGTGCCGGCCAGTCCCCTGCAAGCGGCCGGTCGCACCAGCCACTGGGCCCGCACGGCCAGCACGGCGCTGTTCTCCGGCGGTTCGCCCGCGCCGAGCCTGCGGTCCAGCCGCGATGCGCACAGGCGGGCCGCCCACACGTCGCGCGCCCGGATCTTCCGCTCGGCGAGCCCGCCGCCGCTCCCGGTCACCAGCACCGCCTTCGGCGTGACCATGAAACACAGCTTGCCGGTCACGGCATGACCTGTCAACGGGCTTTACTGGTCACGACGCATAGGATGGCCGGATGCCCCTCCCCGCCTGGGTCGCTCCGGACGAGACGAAGCCGGCCCCGATGCCGCTGCTGCTGGTCCAGGCGTTCGTGAACACGTTCGAGGCGGACAGCGACACCGATCTCCTCCGCGAGCCGGACAGCGCCCGCCACTGGTTGACTGCTGCCGGTCTCGCGGACGCCGCAACCGTCCTGGGCTACGAAGAGCTGCGAGTTGCACGCGAGGTGCGGGAGAGCGTCCGGGCGGTACTGGCGGCGAACGCAGGCGGCCCGCCTCCCGGTGCAGCCGTTCTGGCACCGCTGCGCGCCGCGGCTCGGGCGAGCACGCCCTTGTTCGAGATCGATCCGATCGGTCGCGTGCACATCGAGCCCTCGCCGCGTTCTGGGTCCGAGATCGCCTGGACGGGACTCCTGATCGTGATCCGCGACGCCCAGGCCGACGGGACCTGGCAGCGCCTCAAAGCGTGTGAGAACCACGAGTGCGGCTGGGCGTTCTACGACCGATCGCACGGGCGGCGTGGGAGGTGGTGTGAGATGTCCGGCTGCGGGAACCGCGTGAAGAACCGCAACCTGCGCGCGCGGCGGCGTGCCTAGCGTGCCCGCACGACCCGCTGCCGTGGGGTTTCCCCGCTCGCGGGTGCCCGGGAGGTCGGGCCAGCCGGGATGCGCGATCCACGGCGAATGCGATGATTGACTACGTGGAGTCTCCGTCGAGTGCGCCGCGGGCCGAAGCCCTCGTCGACCTCGCGGCCATCCGCCACAACGTCGAGGTGCTCCGTGCGGCGGCCCCGACCGCCCGGCTGATGGCCGTGGTCAAGGCCGACGGGTACGGGCACGGCGCGGTGCCGGTCGCGGAGGCGGCGCTGGTGGCGGGCGCGTCCTGGCTGGGCGTCTGCACCCTCGACGAGGCCGCGGAGCTGAGGGGCGCCGGGATCACGGCGCCGCTGCTGTCGTGGCTGCACCTGCCGGACGACGACTTCACCGAGGCAGTGGCCACCGACGTCGATCTGTCCGTCGCGTCGCGGGCGCACCTCGCCGCCGTCACCGCGGGTGCCCGGCGCGCCGGCCGCCCGGCCCGGGTGCACCTGAAGGTCGACACCGGCCTCTCCCGGGGCGGGGTGCAACCCGCCGACTGGGACGCCCTGCTCGACGACGTCGAGAAGGCGGCCGCCGACGGGCACGTGGAGGTCGTGGCGGTCTGGTCGCACCTCGCCAACGCCGACATCCCGGACCACCCCAGCCTCGACCTGCAGGCGGCCCGGCTCACGGCGGCGTGGGAGGCGGCCTGCGAGCGCGGGTTCACCCCGATCCGCCACCTGGCGAACGCCGCGGCCACGCTCACGCGTCCCGACCTGCACTTCGACCTGGTCCGGCCGGGGATCGCGGTGTACGGGCTCGACCCGCTCGGTCGCCCGCCCGCCGAGACGTCCCTGAAGCCGGCGATGACGCTGCGCGGTCGCGTGGCGCTGGTCAAGCGGGTACCGGCCGGTGAGGGCGTGTCGTACGGGCACGAGTGGACCACCCGGAGCGACACGATCCTTGCGCTCGTCCCGGTTGGGTACGCCGACGGTGTGCCGCGCAGGTTGAGCGGGCGGATGCGGGTGCTGCTGGGCGGCGCGCTGCGCCCGGTCGTCGGCCGGGTGAGCATGGACCAGGTGGTGGTGGACTGCGAGGACGGCGCGGGCGTCCGGGAAGGTGACACAGCGGTGTTCTTCGGCCCCGGTGACGATGGGGAGCCGACCGCCCAGGACTGGGCGGACGAGCTCGGCACCATCCACTACGAGATCGTCACGGGCGTGCACAGCAGGCGCGTGACCCGTACGCACACCGGGATCGCCCGGTGAGACGAGGACAGATCTGGGGAGCCGTGGCAGGAGCAGCGGGCGCGGCGGTCACCGGCGTCGCCGTCGGCGTGGCCGCCCACAAGCATTCGCAGGTCGCGGCGGAGCGCAGGCGGCTGGCCGCGCAGCTGTCGGAGAAGCCTCCGCAGCTGGCCGGGCTGCCGGTGAGCGAGCCGTCGTCGGTCACCGCCGATGACGGGGTGCGCCTCTCCTGCGAGGAGATCGAGGCGAAGGACGGGAACCCGGCGCTCACCGTGGTGCTCGTCCACGGCTTCGCGCTGGACCGGGGAACCTGGCACTTCCAGCGCCAGTCGCTGCCCGCGCTCTCCGACCCGTCGATCCGGGTGGTGCTCTACGACCAGCGCAGCCACGGTCGTTCCGAGCGCGCCCCGCAGGAGAGCTGCACCCTCGAGCAGCTCGGCCACGACCTCGACGCCGTGATCAGGGCGCTCGCCCCCGAGGGGCCGCTGGTGCTCGTCGGCCACTCCATGGGCGGCATGACGATCATGGCGATGGCCGAGCAGAACCCGGAGCTGTTCGCCGAGCGGGTGGTGGGCGTCGCGCTCATCTCGACCTCGGCGGGCGAGGTGGCCAGCGGTGGCCTGCCGGGCACCCTGCTGTCCCGGCACAACCCGCTCACCCGCGGCGTCGGTCTGCTCGCACGGCTGCAGCCCACGCTCGTGGAGACCGCCCGCAAGGCCCTTGGCGACGTGATCTGGTCGCTCACCCGCAAGTTCGCCTACGGCGACCGCCACGTCGCCCCCTGGCTGGTCGACCTCGTCGACACGATGATCAGCACCAACGCCGTCGACGCGCTCATCGACTTCGCCGACACCGTCAACAGCCACAACCGGGTGGCCGCGCTGCCCTCGCTCGCCCGCTGCGAGGTGCTCGTCGCCGCGGGCACGGCCGACCGCGTGATCCCGGCCACGCACAGCGACGTCATCGCCGCCGAGCTGCCGGACGCCCGGCTGGTGCACTTCGACGGGGTCGGGCACCTGCCCATGCTGGAACGGCCCGCCGAGATGGACGAGGCGCTCGTCGACCTCATCCGGCGCAGCGCCGACCGCGTCCGCCCGCGCCGGTTCCGGTGGCGCGCATGACCGCGGGGCTGGAGCTGGACGTCGAGCTGGTGCTGCCGGAGCCTGCCGACACGGAGGCGCTCGGCGAGCGGCTCGCCGCCGAGCTCGGACCGGGCGACCTCGTGGTGCTGTCCGGGCCGCTGGGCGCCGGCAAGACCGTGCTCGTGCGCGGCATCGCCCGCGGCCTCGGGGTGGCCGGGCCGGTCACCTCGCCGACGTTCGTGATCGCGCGCGAGCACCGGCCGCTCCCCGGCGGCCGCGGGGTTCCGCTCGTGCACGTCGACGCCTACCGCCTCGGCGGTGCCGCGGAGCTCGACGACCTCGACCTCGACACCGACCTCTCCGAGGCCGTCGTCGTGGTCGAGTGGGGCGAGGGGGTGGCCGAGCGGCTGGCCTCCCGGCACCTGCTCGTGCGGCTGCAACGGCAGCCCGACGACGTGCGCACGGCCACCGTGTCCGTCATGGAGGACGCGTGATCGAGGCCGTCATCTTCGACTGGGGCGGCACGCTCACCCCCTGGAACCGGATCGACAACCTCGAGGGCTGGCGCCTGCTCGCCGACGTCCTGCACGACGGCGACGCGGAGCGCGCGGCCGCGCTCGCCGATGCGCTGCTGGCCGCCGAGGACGCCCGGTGGGCCGCCGTCCGCGACGAGCACCGGGCCTTCACCCTCGAGCAGGTGCTGGCCGACGCGGCGCACCACCACCCGGCCGACGTACCAGCCCAGGTGCGCGAGTCGGCCCTGGCCCTGCACCGCGACTTCTGGTTCGGGCAGATGCCGACCGACCCGCAGGCCGCCCCCACGCTGCAGGCGCTGCGCGAGCGCGGGCTGAAGCTCGGCGTGCTGTCGTCCACCTCGTGGCCGCGGGAGTGGCACGAGGCCCGGTTCCGCTCCGACGGCGTCCTCGACCTGTTCGACGCCTGCGTGTGGTCGAGCGACCTGGAGTGGACCAAGCCGCACCCGGAGGCGTTCCGGGCCGCCATGGACGCGGTGGGCGTCGACGACCCGGGTGCGTGCGTCTACGTGGGCGATCGCCCGTACGACGACATCAGCGGTGCCAAGGCGGTGGGCATGCGGGCGGTGTTCGTGCCGCACTCGGACATCCCGGCCGCCCAGCAGGTGCCGGTGGACGTGCACCCCGACGCCGTGCTGCACCGCCTCGCGGATCTGCCGGACCTCATCGCGGCCTGGTGACCGGGCGCTCGTAGGCTCGACACGTGCAGGTCCTGGCCATCGACACCGCCACGCCCGCCGTCACCGCGGGTGTCGTCGAGCTGACCGACGACGCCGTCCTGCTGCGGGCCGCGCGGGTGGAGCACGACGCCCGCAAGCACGCCGAGCTGTTGATGCCGGCCGTCCAGGCGGTCTGCGCGGATGCCGGCACACCGTTGCGCGAGATCGACGCCGTGGTCGTCGGGGCGGGGCCGGGGCCGTTCACCGGGCTGCGGGTCGGCATGGTCACCGCCGCCGCGCTGGGTGATGCGCTCGGCGTACCGGTGCACGGCGTGTGCTCGCTCGACGCGATCGCGGTGGACGCGGCCGGGGAAGGCCCGCTCCTCGTCGTCACCGACGCGCGGCGCCGCGAGGTCTACTGGGCCGCCTACGACGAGTCGGGGGTGCGGGTCGACGGACCGCACGTCCACGCGCCAGCCGTGGTGGTCGAGCGGGCGCGCGAGCTGGGGGCGGTGGCTGCGGCAGGCGGCTCGGCTGCGCTCGTCGGGCTGCCGGCGCGGCCGCCGGAGTCGCCGTCGCCGACGGGGCTCGTCACGGTGGCGGCTGCGGTCCTGCGCGCGGGCACGGCGCCGGACCCGCTCGTGCCGCTCTACCTGCGCCGCCCCGATGCCGTGGAGCCCGGCACCCGCAAGCGGGTGAGCGCCTGATGCCCGCCCCGGCGTCCCGAAGCTCGGTGCAGATCGACGTGCTGCGCGAGTCGGACGCGGCGCGCTGCGCCGAGCTGGAACGGCTCCTCTTCCCGGGCGACGACCCGTGGAGCGAGCGCGCGTTCCGCGACGAGCTGCGGGCGGGCCATCCGTACCTGGCCGCCCGGGACGGCGAGCTGCTGGTCGGGTACGCGGGGCTCGGGTTCGTCGCCGGGCCGCCGCAGGCGGAGGCGGAGATCCACACGATCGGCGTCGACCCCGCCCACCAGCGCCGCGGGATCGGCCGCGCGCTGTTGCGCGGGCTGCTCACGGTGGCCGACGAGCTGGGCGCCACCGTGTTCCTAGAGGTCCGCACCGACAACGAGGCCGCGCAGGCGCTCTACGAGGCCGAGGGGTTCACGGTCGTGGGGCTGCGCAAGCGCTACTACCGGCCGAGCGGCGCGGACGCGTACACCATGCGGCGGGAGCGCACATCATGATCGTCCTGGGCATCGAGACCTCGTGCGACGAGACGGGCGTCGGCGTCGTGCGCCTCGACGACGCGGGCGGGGTGGAGCTGCTCGCCAACGAGGTGGCCTCCTCGGTGGACGAGCACGCCCGGTTCGGCGGTGTGGTGCCCGAGGTGGCGTCGCGGGCGCACCTGCAGGCGATGGTGCCCGCCGTGCACCGCGCGCTCGGCACCGCAGGCGTCTCCGGCCGGGACGTCCAGGCGGTCGCGGTCACCGCCGGTCCCGGGCTCACCGGTGCGCTGCTCGTCGGGGTCGCCGCGGCCAAGGCCTACGCGGCCGCCTGGGACGTGCCGCTGTACGGGGTGAACCACCTCGCCGCGCACGTCGCCGTCGACACGCTGCAGCACGGCCCGCTGCCGCCGTGCCTCGCGCTGCTGGTCTCCGGCGGGCACTCGAGCCTCCTCGACGTGCCCGACATCGCAGGCCCCGTCACCCCGCTCGGCGCCACGATCGACGACGCGGCGGGCGAGGCGTTCGACAAGGTCGCGCGCCTGCTCGGGCTGCCGTTCCCCGGTGGCCCGCACATCGACCGGGTCGCCCGCGACGGCGACCCGGCCGCGATCGCGTTCCCCCGGGGCCTCACCGGTCCGCGGGACGCGCCGTTCGACTTCTCCTTCTCCGGCCTGAAGACGGCCGTCGCCCGCCACGTCGAGGCCCTGGAGCGGGCCGGCACCCCGGTCCCGCTGGCGGACGTGGCCGCGAGCTTCCAGGAGGCCGTCGTCGACGTGCTGACGGCCAAGGCGGTGCGCGCGGCCCGGGAGCGCGGGATGGAGACGCTGCTGCTCGGCGGCGGTGTGGCGGCGAACTCGCGGCTGCGCGCGCTCGCCGAGGAGCGCTGCACCGCCGCCGGCATCCGGCTGCGGGTGCCCCGCCCCGGTCTGTGCACGGACAACGGGGCGATGGTGGCCGCGTTGGGTGCCCACCTGTTCGCGGCGGGGGCGAAGCCCAGCCCGGCCGACCTGCCGGCCGACTCCTCGCTGCCCGTCACCGAGGTCCTCGTCGGCTGACGGGGTCCGGCTGCCGGTGGCGGGCGCGGACCGCGACCGCACCGGCCACGGCCGCGCCCCCTGCCAGTACGACCAGTGCCACCGGCGAGTGCAGCACCGGCTGCAGCGCGACCACGCAGCCGGCGGCCGCGGCCGGTGGGTGCAGCGCATCGAACCCCGCCATGAGCGCGACGGCCAGCCCTGCGCCCAGTGCGATCGCCGCGGCCGCGTGCCACCAGGGGGCCGGCGTCGTGGCGAGGCCGAGCGCCCCGCTCGCCAGCGCCCCGCCCAGCGTCGAGAGCGCGTAGCCGGCGAGCACCACGCGCGGACGCGCCGCCGGTGCCGCCGGGGTGGCGACGACGAGGGCGAGCGTCGCGGCGAGCGGGGCCGCGGGCCCCGGGCCGGCGTCGAGCAGGGTGCCGGCCACGGCGACCACCCCCGCTCCCGCCGCCACGGCTGTCGCCAGGAGCCACCTCACGCCGCGGCCTCGTCCACCGTCGTGCTGACGCGGGGGAAGTCGAGCGGTGGGCGGGCCACGTGGTTGACGTAGTTGGAGAGGGCGTTCAGCGCGACGTGCGCGACGACTTCGAGCACCTCGGCGTCGGTGACGCCGGCTGCGCTGGCCTCCGCCAGCTCGTCGTCGGCCACCCGTCCGCGCTGCGCCAGTACGGAGCGCGCGAGCCGGAGCACGGCCCGGGTGTGCGGGTTCTGGCTGTCCGCGCGTCGGGCCCGGATCAGGTCCTCCTCGCTGATCCGCATCCGGTCGCCGCGGAAGGAGTGTGCGGAGACGCAGTATTCGCAGTCGTTGTCCTGCGCCACGAGGAGGGCGAGGAGCTCGCGTTCGACGGGGCCGAGCGCGCCACCCGCCAGGGCGTCGCGCAGGCCGAGGTACCCGCGCAGCGCGGCGGGTGAGTGCGCCATCGACGCGTAGAGGTTGGGCACGCGGCCGAGCTGCCGCTGGGTGTCGGACAGCAGCCGGCGCTGCTCGTCGTCGGCGTGGTCGACCGTCAGCGGCGGGATGCGAGTCATAACAGCGCTCCAATCGGTACAGATCTGTTCCGTCTTCCGGACGGTACAGATCTGTACCGTCTGGGGTCAACGGAACAGAGCTGTACCGTTGTGAGGTGGCCCGGAACGCAAGGGAGCGATTGCTCGACACCGCGGAACGGCTCTTCTACGCCGAGGGCATCCGAGCGGTGGGGATCGACCGGATCCTCGCCGAGTCCGGCGTGGGCAAGGCGTCGCTCTACCGGCACTTCCCCACGAAGGACGACCTCGTGCTGGCCGTGCTGCGCAGGCGCGACGGGGAGTGGCGGCAGTGGCTGCGCGACGCCGTCGACGAGCGCGGCGCACCACCCGCCCGGCGTCCGCTCGCGGTGTTCGACGCCCTCGCGGAGCGGTTCGCGTGGGCCGACTTCCGGGGCTGCGCGTTCATCAACACGATCGTGGAGGCCGCGGACCCGGGAAGTCCCGCCCACGCCGTGGCGGACGAGCACAAGCGCAGGCTCACCGGCTACCTGGCCGACCTGCTGACCGACGCGGGCCACTCCGATCCGCAGGCGATGGCTCCGCGGATGACCCTGCTCGTCGACGGCGCCATCGTCACGGCACTGCGCGAGCGCTCCCCGGCCGCCGCGAAGGTGGCCAAGGGCATTGCCGAGGTGCTGCTCGCCTCCTAGGAGCGCCCTCCTAGTCCCGAGCGCGCGCCCGCGCCCGGTGGGCCCGGACCCGAGCGCGGACGCCGCAGCGTTCCGCGGCGCACCAGCGCCGGCGGCCTGCGGGGTCGAGGAAGGCCATCCGGCAGTCGTCGGCGGCGCAGGCGTGCAGGTGCCCGGCCTCCGGGCCGCCGAGGTGTTCGAGGGCCTGCCGGGCCACGCGCGCGAGCGCGACGGCCGGTGTGGCCGGCGGGGCGGGTGCGGGCCGCCCGTCGCGCTCGACCGCGCGCAGCGGGCCGTCCGCGTCGAGCCAGCGCTGGAGCGCTCGCAGCGGCGCGGCCGGGACCGGGGCGCCGTCCAGCACGGCGAGCGCGAGGGGGCGCAGCGTCTCGCGGAGCTCCCGCGCGTTCGCGACATCGGCGTCGGTGGGGGCCTGTTCCGCCGTGAGCCGGTGGTGGGCGAGCCAGCGCTGCAGCACCTTCGGGCCGGCGAGCCGCTCGACGGGTTCCGGCCCGTACGCGCCGCCGACGGTGGCGAGCAGGTCGAGCCATGCGGCGCCGGTGTCGAGGCGCAGCTCCGGTGAAGCGGGCACGAACACGAGTGTAACGACTTGACGCGTTACTCCTCGCCCGTCAGCCTGTAACGGGTCAAGGTGTTACAGAGGGAGGCGATGTGGACCGGGCGCTGGGACCGCTGTTCGTCCTGCTGTGGAGTTCGGGCTTCCTGGCGGGCGCGTTCGCGACGCGCGACGTGCCGGGGCTGTCCCTCGCGGCCGTGCGACTCCTGCTGGCCGGCGGGCTCCTGGTCGCGGTAGCGATGGTCACGCGTGCCCGCTGGCCGCGCGGTCGGCGGGAGTGGCGCGACCTGGTCGTCACGGGCGTGTTGATCCAGGCGGTGCAGTACGGCGCGACCAGCTGCGCGCTCGCTCTCGGGGTGTCGGCCGGGCTCGCCGCGCTGGTGCTCTGCCTGAGCCCGGCGGTGGTCGCCGCACTCGGCGGGCCGGTGCTCGGGGAACGGCTCGGCCCGCTCGGGTGGCTCGGGTCCGCGGTCGCGGTGGCCGGGGCGCTCGTCGCAGGCCTCGACCACCTCGACGACGGCGGCAGCATCGCGGGGCTCGCCCTGCTCGGGCTCGGGCTCGCCGGGTTCGCCGGTGGAACCGTCCACCAGAAGCGCGTGGGTGCCGCGATGGACCTGCGCACCGGCTCGGCCGTTCAGGTACTGGTCGGTGCGGTCGTGCTGGCGCCGCTCGCCCTCCTGGTGGACGGCAGCGTCGTCCTGCCGCACACACCGACCGGTGCCGGCGCGCTCGCATGGCTGGTCGCCGTCAACTCGGGCGCGGCCGTCCTGCTGCTCTTCGTGCTGCTGCGCCGGGGCACGGCGGCCTCGGTCAGCGGGCTGCTCTACCTCGTGCCGCCGGTCACCGCCGTGCTCGCCGTCCCCGTCCTCGGCCAGCCGCTGGAGCCCCGGACGCTGGCCGGACTGGCGGTCACGCTGGTCGGAGTGCTGCTGGTGGTACGCGCGTCACGACGTGGCTCGACGCCTACGCCGACACGTGGGACAGCAGCCTCAGCTCGTCGTCGGTCAGGTGCAGGTCCAGCATCGGCAGCAGCGCGGCCAGCTGCTCGGAGTTCCGGGCGCTGGCGATCGGTGCGGTGACGGTCGGCTGGTCCGCCAGCCAGGCCAGCGCCACGGCGGGGACCGGGACCTCGTGGCCTGCTGCGATCTCGTCCAGCACCGCGAGCACGGCGCGGCCGCGGTCGTCGAGGTAGGCGAGCGCCCCCTCGGAGCGCTGGCTCTCCACCGGCGTGTCCGGCCGGTACTTGCCGGTCAGGAAGCCCTTCGCGAGCGCGTAGTAGGGCATGCAGGCCAGCCCTTCGCTCTGGACGAGCGGGGCGAGCGCGTTCTCGTACTCCTCGCGCTCCATGAGGTTGTAGTGCGGCTGCAACGCCACGTAGGAGGCGAGGCCGTCTCGGGCGGAGATCTCCAGCGCCGACCGCAGCCGCTCCGCGGTGAAGTTGGAGGCCCCGATCGCGCGCACCTTGCCCGCGCGCACGAGCGCGTCGAACGCGTCGGCGGTCTCCTCCTGCGCGGTGTCGGGATCGTCGCGGTGGGCGTAGTAGAGGTCGATGTGGTCGGTGCGCAGTCTCCGCAGCGAGTCGTCGACGGCCTCTGCGATGTTCTTCGCCGAGAGCCCTTTGCGCTCCGGCCACGAGCCCACCTTCGTGGCGACCACGACGGAGTCGCGGTTGCCGCGGGAGGCCATCCACTCCCCGATGAGCGACTCCGACTCGCCACCGGAGTTGCCCGGCGCGCGCCAGAAATAGGAGTCGGCGGTGTCGACGAAGTTCCCGCCGGCGGCGACGTACGCGTCGAGCACCGCGAAGGACGTATCACGGTCTGCCGTCCAGCCGAAGACGTTGCCGCCCAGGCAGAAGCGGGTGACCTCGAGGTCGCTCGAGCCGATCTTCACCATGGTCGCCAAGCCTACGAGCAGCGACGACCGGGCGCTGACGCGGCAGGGGTGCCGATGTTTGAGCGTTGGCACTCTCATGGGTAGAGTGCCAATGGAACGGCCCGGACGTTCCGGCACCCGCGACGACGGGACGCCCGTGCGCTGTCCACCAGAACCCATTCAGCGAGTGCACGCACCCCAGGAAGGGGAGGTCATCAAGTGGCGAACATCAAGCCGCTCGAGGACAAGATCGTCGTCCAGGCCAGTGAGGCCGAGACCACCACCGCGTCCGGCATCGTCATCCCGGACACGGCGAAGGAGAAGCCCCAGGAGGGCAAGGTCCTCGCGGTGGGCCCGGGGCGCATCGACGACAACGGCAACCGCGTCCCGCTCGACGTGAACGTCGGCGACGTCGTCATCTACTCGAAGTACGGCGGCACCGAGGTCAAGTACAACGGCGAGGAGTACCTCATCCTCTCCGCCCGCGACGTGCTCGCGGTCGTCAACTGACCCACCATTCCGTGTCGCCGCCGCCCCGGTGGTCCCTCGACCGAGCGGGCCGCCGGGGCGGCGGTGTTTTCGGCTGAGAGCTGAAGGAAGAGGCAGGTATGCCGAAGCAGATCAGCTTCGACGAGACGGCGCGCCGGGCGCTGGAGCGCGGGGTGAACCAGCTGGCCGACGCGGTCAAGGTGACCCTCGGCCCGCGCGGCCGCCACGTCGTGCTGGACAAGAAGTTCGGTGGGCCGACCGTCACCAACGACGGCGTCACCATCGCGCGCGAGATCGACCTGGACGACCCGTTCGAGAACCTGGGCGCCCAGCTCGCGAAGACCGTCGCCACCAAAACGAACGACGTCGCAGGTGACGGCACCACAACCGCCACCGTGCTCGCCCAGGCCATGGTGGCTGCGGGGCTGCGCAACGTGGCAGCCGGCGCCAACCCCACCGCGCTCGGCAAGGGCCTCTCGCTCGCCGCCGACAAGGTGGCCGAGGTGCTCAAGGAGAAGGCCATCCCCGTCGAGGGCAAGGCCATCGCGCAGGTCGGCACCATCGCCTCCCGCGAGGAGGAGATCGGCGCGCTCATCAGCGAGGCGCTCGAGAGGGTCGGCACCGACGGCGTCATCACCGTCGAGGAGGGCTCCACGCTCGCCACCGAGCTGGAGATCACCGAGGGCCTGCAGTTCGACAAGGGCTACCTCTCGCCGTACTTCGTGACGGACGCCGAGTCGATGGAGGCCGTGCTCGAGGACGCCTACGTCCTCCTGCACCAGGAGAAGATCAGCGCGATCGCCGACCTGCTCCCGCTGCTGGAGAAGGTGCTCGGCGAGGGCAAGCCGCTGCTGATCGTGGCCGAGGACGTCGAGGGCGAGGCGCTGTCCACCCTCGTCGTCAACTCGATCCGCAAGACCATCCGGGTCGCCGCGGTCAAGTCGCCGTTCTTCGGCGACCGCCGCAAGGCGTTCATGGACGACCTCGCGACCGCCACGGGCGGCACGGTCATCAAGCCCGAGGTCGGCCTCAAGCTCTCCGAGGCCGGGGTGGACCTGCTGGGCCGGGTCCGGCGCGTCGTGGTCACCAAGGACAACACCACCCTCGTCGAGGGTGCCGGGTCCAAGGAGGCCATCGAGGGTCGCGTCGCGCAGCTTCGCCGCGAGATCGACGAGACCGACTCCGACTGGGACCGCGAGAAGCTGCAGGAGCGGCTCGCGAAGCTCGCAGGCGGCGTCGCCGTCATCAAGGCCGGTGCCGCCACCGAGACCGCCCTCAAGGAGCGCAAGCACCGCATCGAGGACGCCGTCTCGGCCACGCGGGCCGCGGTCGAGGAGGGCATCGTCCCCGGCGGCGGTTCCGCGCTGGTGCAGGCCGCCAAGGCGCTCGACGGCGGGCTGGGTCTCACCGGTGACGAGGCCACCGGTGTCGCCATCGTGCGCAAGGCGCTCTCCGCGCCGCTGTTCTGGATCGCCGCCAACGGTGGCCAGGAGGGCGCGGTCGTGGTCGGCAAGGTCGCAGACCAGGAGTGGGGTCAGGGCTTCAACGCCGCCACCCTCACCTACGGCGACCTGATGGCCGACGGTGTGATCGACCCGGTCAAGGTCACCCGGTCCGCCGTGGTGAACGCCGCGTCGATCGCCCGGATGGTGCTCACCACCGAGAGCGCGGTCGTCGACAAGCCGGAGGCCCCCGCCCCGGCCGCGGGCGGCCACGGGCACGGCCACGGGCACGGCCACTGAGCGAAGCTCACCGGGCGAACCACCCGACGAACGGCACCCCCATCCGATGGGGGTGCCGTTCGTCGTTTCAGGGCCCGGGTTGCCCGCACCGGGAGGCGGCGTCGACGATGGGGCGGTGGTCCATACCGCGCCCGCGCCGGGTCTCACGGTGGCCGCGACCGCCCGCCGGCTCGGAGTGGCGCCCGGCACCCTGCGCACCTGGGACCGCCGCTACGGGATCGGGCCGAGCGACCACGCGCCCGGCCGGCACCGCCGCTACTCGATGGCCGACGTCGCCCGCCTCGAGCTGATGCAGCGCGCGCTCGTGCGCGGGGTGTCCCCCGGCGACGCGGCGCGCTACGCGATGTCCGTCCCCGAGCCCGAGCTCGCGCGGCTGCCGCCGGACGCGGACGAGGCGCGTCCCCGGGTCGGGGGCCGCGTGCTGCGGCTTCCCGGTGTCGGTGGCCGGGCCCGCGGGCTGGGGCGCGCCGCGCTGGCGCTCGACTCCGTCGCGGTCTCCGACCTGCTCGCCGACTCCGTGCGCAGCGACGGGATCGAGACCACGTGGGACGAGGTCGTGCGGCCGGTGCTCGGGGCCGTCGGCACGCGGTGGGCGGACACCGCGACGGGCGTGGAGGTCGAGCACCTCGTCACCGCGTGTGTGAGCGCCGTGTTCGGGGCGCTCCTCGGCGGGGCGGATCGGTCCGCGGGCGACGTGCGCCCCGTGCTGCTGGCCGCCATGCCGGGGGAGCAGCACGCCCTCCCGATCCTGGCCCTCGCCGCGGCGCTGCGCGCGCACGGCGTCGCCCACCGCTACCTCGGCGCGGACCTGCCGGCCGGCGCCCTCGCGGCGGCGACCCGGCGCACGGCGCCCGTCGCGGTGGTGCTCTGGTCGCTGATGCCGCAGACCGCCGACCCGGAAATGCTCTCCGCCATGCCTCGTACGCGCCCGCGCTACCGCACTTTCGCCGCAGGCCCCGGCTGGGACGGTGCTGCGCTCCCGCAGCGCACCGGCCGGCTGACGTCGCTCCGCTCCGCCGTGGCGACGATCAGCGCCGCGGTCCTCGTGTGACGGCGGATCTCCGGGCCGCGGCGTTCGGCGCCCACCCGGGTGCCGCCGTGCGTGTGCGGCCGGGCATGCCGGCCGCCGACCGCTGGCTGGTGGCGGTGACCCTCGGCGCCCAGGGCCGGTACGCGGCGGCCGCCGCCGTCCTCGAGGACCTGCTGACCGCGCCCGGGACACCTCCAGCTGTCGCGGCGCACGCCGCCGTCACGCTGGCCGCCCACCGCCGGCAGCTCGGCGGGCACGCCGCGGCCAGCAGGCTCGACGCGATGGGGCTGCGGCTGGCGTCCGCTGCGCCGCACGGGCCGCCCGACGCCGACGGGACCGACGCGCTCGCTGCACGCGTCGACGCGCTGGTCGGGCTCGCAGCGGACGCGGTCGGGACGGGTGCGGCGGGCCGGGCCCAGCGGCTGCTCGACGCCGCGGACGACGTGGTGCGCGGGCACCCCGCCCGGCGCCCCGTGGTCCGGCTGGGTTGGGTTCGCGCCGAGCTGGCCCTACTGCGCGGCGACGCGACCGCGGCCGTGGCACCGGCCGAGGCCGCGCTCGACCTCGCGCTCGCGAGCGGGTCGGTGCGGCACGTGCTCAAGTCGCGGATCGTCCACGCGGTCGCGCGGGCGGTCGCGGGCGCCGACCCGCGGGAGGTGCTCGCCGAGCTGGATGCCGCCGCCGACGACGCGGATGCGCTCGGGCTGCCGACCATCCTCTGGCCCGCCCGCTACGCCGCCGCCGATCTGGCCGAACTGGCCCCGAACGGAGTCTCGACAGCAAACGACACCGCCGCTCGAACGGCGGATCGGTCGGTGAACGGCCGGCCGAGCGACGCGGCGCGCCGACGACACGCCGGAATGGCCACGGTGAGCGTCATCCTGGGCCGATGTGACCCGGTTGGTAGGCGCCTGATGAGGGAGGGTCTGGGGTTGGGTGCTCGGCACCCGGTAACCTAATTACTCCGTTCGGTCCTACGTCACCCACATGACGAGTGCCACTTGGCGCAACACTCCCGAATGGAGGGCACAACCGGCCCTGATCGTGTCAAGGTGAACTTGTCACCCGCCGATGAGGGGGGTGACACATCACCCGGCTGCAGGAAGCTGCAGGAAGGAATCGTCGTGACGACGGTACTCATCTGCGACGATCGTCGCAGCGTCCGCGAAGGCCTGACCCGCGTGATGTCCGCGGTGCCGGGGGTGCACCGGATCGATTGCGTTGCGCACGGGGACGAGCTGCTGGCGAGGTTCTCCCGGCAGCCGGTGGACGTGGTTCTGGTCGGTACGCAGCGTGCGGTGCCCACCGGGGTCGAGGCCACGCGGCGGCTGGTCGCCGCCCATCCGCAAGCCAACGTCATCGTCTTCGGCGCCCCCGACGACGCGGGCAGCATCGCCGCCGCGATCGCCGGTGGTGCGCGCGGCTACTTGCGTTGGGACGCGTCGCGCCCCGAGCTGGTGGCCGCGCTCGCGCACACGCTTGCGAGCACGGCCGTGCCGACACCCCGTGCGCCAACGGATCCCGGCGTGCAGCTCACCGAGCGCGAGCTCCAGGTGCTGCGCGGCATGAGCCAGGGCAAGAGCAACGGCCAGATCGGCCGCGAGCTCTACCTGTCGGAGGACACGGTCAAGACCCACGCCCGCCGGCTGTTCCGCAAGCTCGGCGTGCGCGACCGCGCCCAGGCCGTCGCCCACGGCTTCCGCCGGGGCCTCGTCTCCTGATCCGGGAGGCGACGAGCGCGGGGAGCGGCGCCCACCGAGGTGCCGCTCCCGCTCGCGCTGCGTGCCTGTCGCCCGCTTTCCGACCGGCACGCCCCTGAGCTACTCCTCCGACACGCAGCTGTTCGCTCGCTGTGTGCAACGACGCAACACGCGCCCCGCGGTGTAACCTTCCCGGGGGTGCTTGAGCACCCGATCGGGTGGTCGTCGTCCGGAATCGGCAACCCATGGCCTCCATCGTGCGTCTACCTCTGGAGACGAAGTAGCCCATCCCGGTCCGCCGAGCGGCTTCGCTACGGTGGTCCGTAATGAGGCACGGTTGAACACTCTCCGTGGTCAGCCTCACGAACGGATGATGCCGAAGATGTTCCGTAACGCGCGTCCCACGGCCCGCGATGAGTGAGCAGACAGACGTACCCGACGAACTGGTGGCCCGTGCCATGACGGGCGACCACCAGGCCGTCGGGACACTGATCGCGCTCATCCGGCCCATGGTCGTGCGCTACTGCAGGGCACGCCTGGGCCGAGTGGACAGGTCGTCGGTCTCCGCCGACGACGTTGCACAGGAGGTGTGTTTGGCCGTGCTCACGGCCTTGCCCGGGTACCGCGTGCAGGGACGCCCGTTCCTCGCGTTCGTGTACGGGATCGCCTCTCACAAGGTGATCGACGCACACCGGGCAGCCACTCGGAACCGGTCGGAGCCGGTCGCGGACATCCCGGACTCGGTCGAGGTGGCCGACGGGCCCGAACAGCGCGCGCTGCGGATCGAACTGTCGAGCGAGATGGGCAAGCTGCTCGACACGCTCCCCGACAAGCAGCGGGAGATCCTCGTGCTGCGCGTCGTCGTTGGACTGTCTGCGGAGGAGACGGCCGAGGCCGTCGGCTCCACCCCGGGAGCCGTCCGGGTGGCACAGCACAGGGCGCTAGCGCGCCTGCGGAAGTCGATGCCCGAGGAGGAGGTGGTCTGAGTGCCCGATGACACGCGCCACCCCTTCGGCGCCGGTCGCAACGGCCACAGCGGCACGAACGGGTCGCGGCCCCCCGGTATGCGGTCGCAGCCCGTCGCCTTCGACGAGCTCGCCGATCCGGTCGACCTGGTCGCAGTACAGGCCGACGACGAGCTCATCAACGCCCTCGCCGCCGGTATGTCCGTCTCGTCGCCCGGTGTGGGCGGCTACGACGCCGACGATCGCGTCGCCGCGATCCTCGCCGCGTGGAAGGCGGACGTCGACGCCGAGCCGATGCCGGAGCTCGTCGACGTCGACACGGCCGTGTCCACCGTGCTCGCCGCGCGCCAACCGTCCGGGCGTTCCCGGCACCTGGTGCCGGTCGCCGCGGCGGCCGCGTTCCTGGTGCTCGCGATCGGCGGTGTGTCGGTCACCTCGTACAACGCCCAGCCGGACGACGCCCTGTGGGGCATCTCGAAGGTGCTCTACAGCGAGCGGGCCGAGTCGGTGGAGGCGGCGGCCCGCGTCGAGGAGCGGATCGAGAACGCCAAGGATGCGCTCGCGTCCGGGCAGCCGGTGCGCGCCGCGCAGGAGCTCGCCCAGGCGGAGAAGGACCTCCAGACCGTGCGTCCCCAGGAGGGGCAGGGCGAGCTGGCGGAGGCGCAGGACTTCCTCCAGGCCAAGGCCGCGGAGACCCCGGAGGGCACCAAGGTCAACCCGGCATCGCCGCTCGCCACGCAGCCGTCGCGGCCGGTCCCGGACAGCGTGCGCGGGTCGCGGCCGTCGGAGTCCGATGACCCCAGCACCCCCACCCGTCGGCCGGACTCCTCGTCCGCGGCAGGCGAGGGTGAGCCCGACCCCGACGTCGCAACCACCCCCGACGAGAACACCGGCAACCCCACCACCCAGCCCACGAACGACCCGCGGCGGGCGGTTGCCCCCGAGCAGGGTGGCCCGGCGCACACGAGCGAGCCGGCAGCTCCGCCACCCGGCAACGGCGAGGGCGGACCGGACAAGCCGGCGACGGGCGGGAGCAACCCGCCTGCCACCACGGAGGGCGGTCCCGACCACACCACCTCGCCCGCGCCACCGCCGCGGCAGGACGAGGGCGATGGCGAAGCACCCGACACCGGCGGCCCCAGCGCCTCCGGCGAGGAAGCACCCGCCACCAGCAACTGACCACGAGCACGACGAAGCCCCCCGATCGCAGTCGGATCGGGGGGCTTCGTCGTGCTCGGTCCTGATCTCAGGAGTCGGACAGCACCGCGTCGGCGTAGCCGCGGCAGTACTCCCAGGTGACGTAGTTGGTGGGGTCGGGGTCGAAGGCAGGCTCGTGGGGACGCATCTGACCCTCGTCGAGCAACTGCTGGAGGCTGGAACGCAGGAGGCTCCACTCGTGGAAGTGCTGCTCGCCGCAGTCGCCGCAGTCGACGACGATGCCGCGAACGCCACGAGCCTCGAGGAGTGCCTGGTAGACGGCGAGATCTGCGAGGTCGGCCACCACTTCGTCGCGCTCGGCCTCGCTCAGCGACTCCTGCTCGACGGTTTCCGGGCCGTCGAGCGACAGCGCGGGGTCGTGCGGATCTCCGGCGAACGGGTCCGGCGGCAGAGCATCACGTGACACGAACCTCACGATACTCGCACGTGAGACGGTCTTGCCGGGCCACACGGCGCTCGCAGCCACCAGCGGATGATGGTGCAAGGCAACGACCGCGTACGACCCGCGCGATCGGTGGGACACCCGCCGATACGATGGGTGGGAGGGGTCGGAAAGGCGAGACGGGATGGTGGCGATGACGACCGAGGCCGCGAGCCATGAACTGCCCCCCAAGTTCGCGATGCTTGGCCTGACGTTCGACGACGTGCTGCTGCTGCCCGCCGAGTCCGACGTGGTGCCGAGCTCCGTCGACACGAGCACGCAGGTCACCCGACGCGTCCGGCTGAAGGTGCCGATCGTGTCCTCGCCGATGGACACGGTCACCGAGTCCCGGATGGCGATCGCGATGGCGCGCGCCGGCGGCCTGGGGGTGCTGCACCGCAACCTGTCGCCGGCTGAGCAGGCGGCGCAGGTCGAGGTCGTGAAGCGGTCGGAGGCCGGGATGGTCACCGACCCGGTCACGTGCTCCCCGGACGACACACTGGCCGACGTCGACGCGCTGTGCGCCAAGTTCCGGATCTCCGGCGTGCCGGTCACCGACGCGGGCGGGCACCTCGTCGGGATCATCACCAACCGGGACATGCGGTTCGAGATGGACCACTCCCGGCCGGTCCACGAGGTCATGACGCACGCCCCGCTGATCACCGCGCGGGTCGGCGTCACCGCGGAGGCCGCGCTGGGGCTGCTGCGCCGCCACAAGCTGGAGAAGCTGCCGATCATCGACGGCGACGGCATCCTGCGCGGCCTCATCACTATCAAGGACTTCAACAAGACGGAGAAGTACCCGCTCGCCACCAAGGACCCGGACGGGCGCCTCGTCGTGGCGGCCGCCGTCGGCGTCGGGGACGACGGGTACGCGCGCGCGATGAACCTGGTCGACGCCGGTGTCGACGTGCTGATCGTCGACACCGCACACGGCCACTCCCGCCGCGTGCTGGAGACCGTCGCGAAGCTCAAGGCCGAGGTGGGGCACAGCGTCGACGTGGTCGGCGGCAACGTCGCCACCCGGGCGGGCGCAGCCGCGCTCGTCGAGGCGGGCGCCGACGCGGTGAAGGTCGGCGTCGGCCCGGGGTCGATCTGCACCACGCGCGTGGTGGCAGGCGTCGGTGCGCCGCAGATCACGGCGATCTACGAGGCCGCGCAGGCGTGCGCGGCCGCCGGCGTCCCGGTGATCGGCGACGGCGGCATCCAGTACTCCGGCGACATCACCAAGGCGATCGTGGCCGGCGCGTCCACCGTCATGCTCGGGAGCCTGCTCGCGGGCACGGCCGAGTCGCCGGGTGAGGTGATCCTCGTCGGCGGCAAGCAGTTCAAGACCTACCGCGGCATGGGCTCGCTCGGCGCCATGCGGTCCCGCGGCGACACCAAGTCCTACTCCAAGGACCGGTACGCCCAGGACGACGTGCTCAGCGAGGACAAGCTCGTGCCGGAGGGCATCGAGGGCCGCATCCCGTTCCGCGGGCCGCTCGCGCTGGTCGTGCACCAGCTCGTCGGCGGACTGCGGTCGGGCATGGGCTACGCGGGCGCCCAGACGATCGAGCAGCTCCAGCAGGCGCAGCTCGTCCGGATCACCGCGGCGGGGCTCAAGGAGAGCCACCCGCACGACATCACGATGACGGTCGAGGCGCCCAACTACTCGGCGCGCTGACGGGCGCTAGGGTGGTCACCCGTGCGTGACCTCGTGGAGATCGGGATGGGCCGGGAGGCCCGTCGCAGCTACGACCTGAACCAGGTCGAGATCGTGCCGTCCCGGCGGACGCGCAGCTCCCAGGAGGTGTCGACCGCCTGGCAGCTGGACGCGTACCACTTCGGGATCCCGCTCGTCACCCATCCGACCGACGCGATCGTGTCGCCGGCGACGGCGGTGCGGATCGGCCAGCTCGGTGGCCTCCCGGTGCTCAACGCGGAGGGCCTGTGGGCCCGGCACGCCGACGCGGAGGGCGCGCTGGAGAAGGTCGTCGAGGCGGTGGAGGACGACGACCCGCTGGCTGCCATCCGGCTGCTGCAGGAGCTGCACTCGGCCCCGATCCAGCCGGGCCTGCTCACCGAGGCGCTCAAGGCCGTGCGCGAGGCCGGCGTCACGGTCGCCGCCCGGGTGAGCCCGCAGCGCGCCCGCGAGCTCACCCCCGACCTCCTCGCGGGCGGCGTCGAGATCCTGTTCGTGCAGGGCACGATCATCTCCGCCGAGCACGTGTCCGGCGGGGAGCCGCTGAACCTCAAGGAGTTCATCAACTCCCTCGACGTCCCGGTGGTCGCGGGCGGCTGTGGCGACTACCGCACGGCGATGCACCTCATGCGCACCGGCGCGGCAGGCGTGATCGTCGGGTACGGCGAGTCCTCGGCCACCACCACCGACGACGTGCTCGGCATCGGCGTGCCGATGGCCACCGCCATCGTCGACGCGGCCGCCGCCCGCCGCGACTACCTCGACGAGACCGGCGGCCGGTACGTCCACGTGATCGCCGACGGCGGGATGACCGGCTCGGGAGACATGGCCAAGGCGATCGCGTGCGGCGCCGACGCCGTGATGCTGGGCGAGCAGCTCGCGGGAGCGTCCGAGAGCCCGGGTCAGGGCCTCTACTGGACCTCGGCCGTGGCACACCCATCGCTGCCCCGCTCCGAGATCTCCGGCTTCCTCCAGGGCGACATCGACCTGGAGACCCTCCTCCTCGGCCCCACCCGCAGCCCCTACGGCACGGTGAACCTCTTCGGTGCGCTGCGGCGGGCGATGGCGAAGACGGGCTACTCGGACCTGAAGGAGTTCCAGCGCGTCGGCCTGACGGTCCGCGGCTGATCCTCCGAGCCGCACACTGCCGTCGCCGCGGCAGCCCCGGCGTGCTCCTCGAACCGATCAAGCGCCGATGATCGCCGCGGGTCGTGCGGCACGGTCGACGGGACTGCGCTGGCGTGCGGCCCGTCCCGATCAGGCCGCGGCGAGGGCGTCCAGCGGCAGTCCTGCCGAGCGGGCGGCGGCGGCGAGGCGGTCGCGGACCCGGGCCGCCACCAGGTCCGGGCGCCGAAGGACGAGGTAGGCGCCGAACCTGAGCACGATCCAGCCCGCCGCGGTCAGGTACGCCTCGCGCTCGAGATCGTGCAGCGCGCGGTCGGGGGCGAGATGGTCGCGCCCGTTGTACTCGACCGCGATGCGGACCGCGGGATAGGCGAGGTCCAGCTCGTACGGCCCGACCGGGTGCTGCAGGGCGGGCAGCGGCAGCCCGTGGAAGCGGAGGGCCAGCCGGAGCCGCGTCTCCATCGGCGAGTCGGCGCGGCGGTCGGAGAGCTCCACGACCTGCGGCAGCTGGGCGCTGCCGCGAGCTCCCAGGTGTCGCCGGGCCAGGACCAGCACTTCCCGCGCGTCGAATCCGTGTACGTGAGTCAGAGCGTCGACGGCGACGACGGCCTCGACGAGCGGCGTGCGCCGGCCGAGGTCGTATGCGGTGCGCTGCGGTGTGGTGACCACGAGACCGTTCAGATGCTGGAGCTCGTCCGGCGGGATCCGGTCCTGCCGGACGAGTAGCCCGGCGTGCGAGCGCACCCGGTAGGGGGAGACGACCTCGGCCGGTGCGCTGAGCCCGGCGCAGCTGGCACCGAGCAGCTCGGCGGCCGAGAACCCGCCAAGCGCGCCGTGACCGGCGACGAGCAGGTACGCCGCACGGGAGAGCAGCTCGAGGTCGACGTCGGTGCCGGCTCGCACGTAGACGTCGGGGAAGAGGCGGCGGAACCGCGGGCCGCGCAGCACGCCCGGGGTGAGGAGGCCGGTGGCGGTCGCGTGAGAACCGCGGAAGGGTTCGGAGAGATCCATGGCCGGCACTGACGGCGCGCACGGCCGCCTGGTTCCGCGACGTTCGCACCCGCACACGCTGCACCGCGAAAAGCGCGCCACTGCCGCCCTCGGCACCTCCATGTGTGGCTCGCATTGACCAACCCGGCATGATCGGTGTGGGCAGCACGCCCCTGCGGAGCGGGCAGCGTTCGTGTGCGGGTGGCATGGATCAATGGCGGTGAGCGCTCCGGGTGCAGCGGGGGTGTGCTCCTCGCCGCGATCCCGGGCGGGCGGGCGGCCGCGGCGGGAGCGCCGATTACCCTGGTGAGGTGCAGCCCCCCACCGTCCTCGTCGTCGACTACGGCGCGCAGTACGCCCAGCTGATCGCCCGCCGGGTGCGCGAGGCGCAGGTCTACTCGGAGATCGTGCCGGGTGACACGCCGGTGGCCGAGATCGTCGCGCGCAAGCCGGCAGGGCTGATCCTGTCCGGCGGGCCGTCGAGCGTGTACGAGACGGGTGCGCCGAGCGTCGATCCCGAGCTGTTCCGCACCGGTATTCCGGTGCTGGGGCTCTGCTACGGGTTCCAGGCGATGGCGCAGGCGCTCGGCGGGGAGGTGGCGCCCGACGGCACCCGGGAGTACGGGCGCACCGAGCTCGCGCTGTGCGGCGGGAGCGTGCTGCACGACGGGCTGCCCCAGCGGCACCCGGTGTGGATGAGCCACGGCGACTCGGTCGTGCGGGCGCCGGAGGGCTTCACGGTCACGGCCTCGTCGGAGCGTGCGAAGGTGGCGGCGTTCGAGGACCCGGTGCGCCGGCTCGCCGGCGTGCAGTACCACCCCGAGGTCGGGCACTCCCCGCACGGCCAGGAGGTGCTGCGCCGGTTCCTGCACGAGGTCGCGGGCATCACCCCCGGCTGGACCACCTCGTCGATCATCGACGACACGGTCGAGGCGGTGCGGGCCCAGGTCGGGGAGGGGCGCGCCATCTGCGGCCTGTCCGGCGGGGTCGACTCCGCCGTGGCGGCCGCCCTCGTCCAGCGGGCCATCGGCGACCGGCTCACGTGCGTGTTCGTCGACCACGGCCTCCTGCGCTCCGGCGAGCGCGAGCAGGTGGAGCGCGACTTCGTCGCGGCCACGGGCGCGAAGCTGCACACCGTCGACGCCCGCGACCGCTTCCTCGACGCGCTCGCCGGGGTCAGCGACCCCGAGCAGAAGCGCAAGATCATCGGCCGGGAGTTCATCCGGGTCTTCGAGGCCGCCACGGCGGAGGTCGCGGAGAGCGAGCACGTCGGCTACCTGGTTCAGGGCACGCTCTACCCGGACGTCGTCGAGTCCGGTGGCGGGTCCGGCACGGCCACGATCAAGAGCCACCACAACGTCGGCGGGCTGCCGGACGACCTCGAGTTCGAGCTGGTCGAGCCGCTGCGGGCGCTGTTCAAGGACGAGGTGCGCCGGGTGGGGGCCGAACTGGGCCTGCCCGAGACGATCGTGCACCGCCAGCCGTTCCCCGGGCCCGGCCTGGGGATCCGGATCATCGGTGAGGTCACGGCCGACCGGCTGGCCACGCTGCGGGCCGCTGACGCGATCGCCCGCGAGGAGCTCACCTACGCGGGGCTCGACCGCGACATCTGGCAGTGCCCGGTGGTGCTGCTGGCCGACGTCCGCAGCGTCGGCGTGCAGGGTGACGGGCGCACGTACGGCCACCCCGTGGTGCTGCGGCCGGTCTCCAGCGAGGACGCGATGACGGCCGACTGGACCCGCCTGCCCTACGACCTGCTCGAGCGCATATCCACGCGCATCACCAACGAGGTGGCCGAGGTCAACCGGGTCGTCCTGGACGTCACGAGCAAGCCCCCGGGCACCATCGAGTGGGAATGACCGTGAGCGGATGCGCGTGCTCCGGCACGCGCATCCGCTCACGGCCCTGCTAGCGGCGCCGCCCCCGCAGGCTCCCCACCAGCAGCAGCAGCCCGATCGCGGCGGCCCCCGCCGCCAGCAGCCACCGGGCGTCGAAGCCGGCCAGCGACGGCACCTCGCCGACGAACGCGCTCGTGGCCATCGCCAGCGTGAGCAGCCCGACGACCAGCGCCAGCGAGTCGGGTCCGCGCCTCGTCCCCTTCTTCGTGAGCTCAGCCACGGCGCACCTCCACGTCTGCCAGACCTGCATCGATGTCGATCACGAGTGCTCGGCCGCTGCGGACACCGTCCGTGCCGAGGTCGTCGATCACCTGCACGTGCGCGTCCGGCCCGCCGTCCTCCTGGTCGCCGAACCGGACGTCGCCGAACCCGGCGCGCGCGGTGAGGGTGAGGTCGGCCGTGGGCGGCACCCGCACCGTCACGTCACCCGCACCCATCGAGATCCGCGTCCGGACGGGGTTCGTGTTGCCGTCCGGCTGCACTGCGAGGTCGAGCTTGCTCAGGTCGAGGTCGATCTCGCCTGCGCCGCGCTCGTAGCTGGTCTGCATCGCCCCCACGGTGGCGGGCGCCGCGACCAGCTCGCCGTACCCGTCGCCCTGCCAGCGGTCCACGGGCGCGGCGACAAGCGTCCATGTGAGAGCGCTCAGCAGCAGCGCGAACGGGATGAGGCCACGCCCGCTCCGCAGGAACGCCCCGACGACGAGCCCCGCGCCGAGCACCGTGAGCACCACACCGCACAGCACGGCCACGTTCGCCAGCGTCAAGGTGCCGCTGACCATCATGATCACGGCGGTGGCGCTGCCCGCGATCAGGGCGAGGCCGAGCGTCACCGGGGTGACGGGCAGCCGCCGCGGTGGCGGCTCGGCCGGGGGCGATGGCTCCGGCAGGTCCCACGCGAAGGGCGCGGCGCCGAGCGGGTCCCACGCAGGCGGGTTCACGGGCGGCTCGGTGCTGCCGGCCGCGCCGGTGGGCTCCTTCACGAGCGACGGCCCGGCCGCCATCGGCGCGGCCATGGGCGCGGCGACGGTCGGCGCTTCGGCTGCCCGTGCGTGGCGGTCGCCGCGGCTGCGGTGCAGCAGGTACAGCAGCCCGGCCACGGCCAGCAGCGGGAGGATCCAGTCGGGCCCGTTGCCCCCGAAGACGCTCCCCATCGTCACCGCGGCGGCGATGGCGAGCGCGACGACGAGCCAGGTGCGCGGCCGGTTCGGCCGCGGGCCAGCCGGATCGACGGGCGTGTCGGGCAGGAGGATCCAGCCCGCGATGTAGAGCGCAGCTCCGATCCCGGAGAACGCCGCCACCACGAACCCGACCCGCACCAGTACCGGATCGATGTCGTAGCGGCGCGCGATCGCCGCCGCCACCCCCGCCACCTGGCGGTCGTCCCGCGGCCGGGAGGGGCGTGTCTCCCACATCTCCCGCAGTGTCTCGCCGACGTCCGTACGACTCATGAGGCTCAGAGTGCCTCTCGCCGCCGCCGTCGAGGATGGGGGATGGCCCGGAGCCGTCCCGGAGGTTTCCCCGATGTCCTCCCTTCCCACGCGTGTGACCATGGGCGTGTGATGGAAGTTCCTGCCGCCGGCGTGCCTGCGCCGCTGCCTCCCGGCGCGCCGCCTCTCGTGCGCAGGCGCAGCGCCCGCCTCGTGGCGGGCGTCGCGGGGGGTGTGGCCGACCACCTCGGCGTCAACGTGCTCTGGGTGCGCACGGCGTTCGTCGTGCTCGCCGCGATCAACGGCGCCGGTGTCATCGCCTACGGCCTGCTGTGGATCTTCGTGCGGCAGGAGCCCACGGAGGTCGCGCGCCCGCTCGGCCGTGCCGAGCGCCAGCAGGCACTCGGACTGGCCGCGCTGGGCATCGGGGCCGGGCTCGCGGCCGCGGCGCTGGGCAACACCGTGGTGGGTTGGATCGTCGGCCCGCTCGGGGTGGCGGCCGTCGGTGCCGCGGTGGTCTGGCGGGAGGCCGACGAGTCGCAGCGCAGGCGCTGGACGGCAGGGGCGCGGTCGGGCGTCAACGGCGTGACGGGTGGTGGCCGGGCCGCGCTCTGGCGGGTGCTGGCCGGTGCGCTGTTCGTCGCCACCGGGATCGGGGTGTTCCTGCTGGGCAACCTGGACCTCTCCCAGGTGCAGTTCGGGATGCTCGCGGTGCTGGCCACCCTGCTCGGCGTCGGCGTGCTCACCATCCCTTGGTGGGTGCGGCTGATGCGCGAGCTCTCCGAGGAGCGCCGCGAGCGCATCATCGAGACCGAGCGCGCCGAGATCGCCGCCCACCTGCACGACTCCGTGCTGCAGACCCTGGCGCTCATCCAGCGCCAGTCCGACCAGCCGCGCGAGGTGCTGAGGCTCGCCCGCGGCCAGGAGCGCGAGCTGCGCCACTGGCTGTACGGCCCCACCGGGTACGGCCGTTCCGGGCGCGCGTCCGGTGACCCGGCGCTCTCGGAGGGGCTGGCCGACGCGATCACGGCGGCCGCGGCCGAGGTGGAGGACACCTACGCGATCGACGTGCGCCCCGTCGTGGTCGGTGACCGCCCCCTCGACGACGGGCTGCGCGCGCTCGTGCTCGCCGCCCGGGAGGCGATGGTCAACGCCGCCAAGCACGCGCAGGTCGGTGAGGTGAGCGTCTACGTCGAGGTCGAGCCCGAGGAGGTGCACGTGTTCGTGCGCGACCGCGGCGTCGGCTTCGACCCGGACGCCGTGCCCACCGACCGGCACGGCCTCGCCGACTCGGTGCACGGCAGGATGGAGCGGCACGGCGGGGCCGTGCGGCTGCGCAGCACGCCCGGTGAGGGCACCGAGGTGCACCTCTCCATCCCGGTCGACGGGCGCACCGCCGAGCAGGACGAACCCGCACCAGCGGTGCGGGTGCAGGAGGAATCCAACTCATGACCACCGAATCGACCGACGCGCCCATCCGCGTCTTCCTCGTCGACGACCACGGCCTGTTCCGGTCGGGCGTGCGGGCCGAGCTCGACCGGCACGTCCCGGACGTCACCGTGGTGGGGGAGGCAGGCTCCGTCGACGAGGCGGTGGCCGCCATCCGCCACCTGCGACCGGACGTGGTGCTGCTGGACGTCCACATGCCCGACGGCGGCGGTGCCGAGGTGCTGCGCCAGCTGCGCCCCGAGCTGCCGGACGTCGTGTTCCTGGCGCTGTCGGTCTCGGACGCGGCGGAGGACGTCATCGCGGTGATCCGCGCGGGCGCCCGCGGCTACGTCACGAAGACGATCTCGGGGCGGGAGCTCGCCGACGCGGTGCGGCGGGTGAAGTCGGGCGACGCGGTGTTCTCGCCGCGGCTGGCCGGTTTCGTGCTCGACGTGTTCTCCGACCGGCCCGGCGCGGCTCCTCCTGGCGACCCGGAGCTGGACCTGCTCACCCGCCGCGAGCGCGACGTGCTGCGCCTGCTCGCGCGGGGCTACGCGTACAAGGAGATCGCGGGCGAGCTGTTCATCTCCGTCAAGACCGTGGAGACCCACGTCTCGAGCGTGCTGCGCAAGACGCAGCTGTCGAACCGCTACGAGCTCTCGCGATGGGCGTCGGACCGGCGCCTCGTATAGGCACCGGTCCGACGCCGAGCGACGGCGTCAGCCGAGCAGGCTGCCGACGGTGTCGGTGACGCTGCGGACGAGGCCACGGTCGCCGTCGTCGTCGCTGTCACCGCCGTCGTCGCTGTCGCGGTCCTCGGAGTCGTCGCTGTCGCTGCTCTCGGCGGAGCTGCGGGACTCCGAGTCATCCTCGTCGCGGGGAGCGGACGAGTCTTCATCATCATCGGCGGAGAACAGGCTCATGGAGCGGGAGCTCTTCCTGTCCTCGTCGTCGCCGTCGTTCTTCTCGCTGTCGTCGTCGTCGCCGTCGAGGACGTCACCGACCGTGCCGAGGAGCCCGCCGACGAGGCCGCGGCCCTGGCGGTCGTCGGACTTCTCCTCGTCGCTGTTGTCGCCGCTGTCCTTCGAGCTGGAGGAGTCGCTTGCGCTGGAGCTGCGGCTCGAGTCGCTGCTCGAGGACGATTCGCTCGAGTCGGAGGTCGACTTCTCCGCGGGCTCGTCGTCATCATCGTCGCCGGTGGTGGCGGCGGTACGGGAGCTCTCGTCCCCGGAGCTGTCGCCGGAAGCGCCGTTGGCGGGCGGGTCGCCGCCGTCGTCGTCGCCGGGCAGCGCGCCGGGGAAGGCCACCGGAACCCAGTTGGACGGGGCGGCGGTGCCGGGGTCGAGCGGGTCGCGGGCCGCGGCCTGGTCGATCACGACGCTGTCCTGGGGCGCGGCGACCGGGCCCTCGGGGTCGAGCAGGCCCTGGCCCGCGTAGGGGCCGTCGTCCTCGGCGCCACCGGTGGCCGGGCTCTGGTTGGCGGTCGGCGCGACGTCGGCGAGCATCGCGGCCCCGAGCACCGAGCCGGCGGCCAGGAGTGTGCCGGCGGCGATCGCGCCCCGACGGACCAGGACGCGTCGGTCGCTGCGGCTCTCGTCGCTCGAGGGGGCCTGCTGCTGCGGGCGCAGCTGGAGGCGGTCGGAGTGGGGAGCGCGGCCCTCGCGGCGCAGGAGGGCGCCGACCGAGATCCCGCCGGTGTCCGGCTCCTGTCTCTGCACGGGGACGGGCGCGTGGCGGCTCAGTAGATCAGCGACGGTGATCACTTCCGTCGCGGGAGCATCTGATCCATCACCGGACAGGATCTGAGCCACAGCGGGACGTCCTCCCTTGGAGTGAACGGACGCTCGAATGTCTACCGGATGCCGATGACCCGCACCAAGTGTCATTCATCCGCTCGTCGCACGTCACACGAATGGTCTATTTTCCGCTCGACGATGCTTACCGACCGCTCGACCGATCGAGGTGCCGCCTGGCGCTTACTTGATCCGCTCGTCGGGTCCATCCGGGCCGCTCGGCTCGTGAGCGGCATGCGCCGGATGGATCGCTTCGTGATCTTCCCGAGATCGGGGACGGACGATTTCTTCGATCAGGGCAGCGTGCGGAAGCGCGAACGGGTGGAGTCGAGCGCCTGCTTCGCGTAGATGCCGGCGCCGCCGCCGAGCAGCAGGCCGACGACGTCGACCGGTACGGAGTCGGCACCGGTGAGCAGCAGGCCCAGCAGGGCGACCCCCGCGGCGCCGCCCGCGACCTTCCACCGGCTGTTGACGTAGTCGGTGGTGGTGCCGCCGGAGAGCCCGCGCTTCTTCGCCGCGTTGCCGAGCAACGCCAGGTAGCCGACGTGCCCGAGCGCGACGACGAGGCCGACCAGGGCGATCACTGCTGCCACGATCCCGAACACCGCACCCATGGCACCAGAGTGCCACGGAAGGCGGGCTCCGCGTCGGGAAACCCGCTGTTTCCTCAGCTGCTGCCGAGGCGTCCCCTGCCCAGTCGCAGCAGGAGCAGTGCGAGGTCGCGGCCCTCGCTGCCGAGCTCGCGGAAGCGGGCGAGCACGGCCATCTCCCGGCTGTAGACGATCCGCGGCCCTCCGGCCGCCATGCGGGCCTTGCCGATCGTCTTCGACACCTCGGTGCGGCGTTTGACCAGACGCAGGATCTCCGCGTCGAGGTGGTCGATCTCGACCCGCAGCGCGTCGATGTCGTCCGCGGTGGCGGCGCCGTCGTTCCGGCCGGTGTCGTCGATCTTGTCGGTGGTCACGCTCACGGTCTCCTCCTGGGTGCCCCGCCCTGGCCCGTGACGCGAGAACGCCCCGGGTCCTAAGGACTCCGGGGCGTCGTGGGGGCTGGTCAGCAGGCCACGGGCACCGGTGTCCGGTACCCGTAGAAAAATCGGCAGCTGATCAGTGGCACGGGAGCAGTGTGCCACACCGGGGGCTGTCGGAGAGCGGCGGTACCCTTTCGAACACGATGAGTGCGCTGTTCGAACTGCCAACTGATGCCCCTGTCCGGCCCCGCACGGAGCGCGGTGCGGCGCTGCTGGAGGGGCTCAACCCGCGCCAGCGCGAGGCCGTGGTCCACGCCGGTTCGCCGCTGCTGATCGTCGCGGGGGCGGGCTCGGGCAAGACCCGCGTGCTCACCCACCGCATCGCGTGGCTGCTCGCCGAGCGTGGGGTCCACCCCGGCGAGATCATGTCGATCACCTTCACCAACAAGGCAGCCGCCGAGATGAAGGAGCGGGTCGACGCGCTGGTGGGCAGGCGCGGCAACGCGATGTGGGTGTCCACGTTCCACTCGATGTGCGTGCGCATCCTGCGGCGCGAGGCCAAGCACATGGGCGTGCGCAGCGCGTTCTCCGTCTACGACGCCGACGACACGCGCCGGCTCGTCGGCCTGGTGCTGCGCGACCTCGAGCTCGACCCGAAGAAGTTCGCCGCCCGCGGCGTCGCCGCGCAGATCTCCAACCTCAAGAACGAGCTGCTGTCGGCCGATGACGCCGCCGAGCGGGCCGCCAACGAGTTCGAGCGCAAGGTCGCCGAGGTCTACGGGGTGTACCAGGCCCGGCTGCGCACGGCCAACGCGTTCGACTTCGACGACCTGATCATGGAGACGGTGGCGCTGCTGCAGCGGCTCCCGGCCGTTGCTGAGTACTACCGGCGGCGGTTCCGCCACGTGCTGGTCGACGAGTACCAGGACACCAACCACGCGCAGTACGTGCTGGTGCGCGAGCTCGTCGCTCCCGCGGCCGAGGGCGTCGAGCCGGGTGAGCTGTGCGTGGTCGGCGACTCCGACCAGTCGATCTACGCGTTCCGCGGCGCGAGCATCCGCAACATCGTCGAGTTCGAGCAGGACTTCCCGAACGCGCGCACGATCATGCTGGAGCAGAACTACCGCTCGACGCAGCGCATCCTGTCGGCGGCCAACGCGGTCATCGCGCGCAACCCGAACCGGCGCGACAAGCGGCTGTGGTCCGATCAGGGCGACGGCGCGAAGGTGATCGGTTACGTCGCCGACAACGAGCACGACGAGGCCGCTTTCGTCGCGCAGGAGATCGACCGGCTCGTCGATTCCGGTGAGATCCGCAATTCCGACGTGGCGGTGTTCTACCGCACCAACTCCCAGTCGCGGGTGTTCGAGGACGTGTTCCTGCGGGTCGGCCTGCCCTACAAGGTCGTCGGCGGGGTGCGCTTCTACGAACGCAAGGAGGTGCGCGACGCGCTGGCGTACCTGCGGGTGCTGTCCAACCCGGAGGACACCGTCAGCCTGCGGCGCATCCTCAACGTGCCCAAGCGCGGCATCGGTGAGCGCGCCGAGGAGCTGGTGGCCACGTACGCCGACCGGCAGCGGATCTCGTTCGCCGCGGCGCTGCGGATCGCGGCCGAGCAGCCGGAGCGGATCCCCGGGCTGGTCACGCGGTCGCAGCGGTGCATCGCCTCGTTCGTCCAGCTGCTCGACGAGCTGAACGAGCTGGTGGAGCGCGGTGAGGACACGGCGGAGATCCTCGAGGCCGTCTACGCGCGCACCGGCTACACGGCCGAGCTGGAGGCGAGCGACGACCCGCAGGACGGCTCGCGCCGCGAGAACCTCGCCGAGCTCGTCACGGTGGCGCGCGAGTTCGCGGGCGACGCCGCGGTGGCCGACCTGGACGACTCCGACGTCGAGGTGGGTGCGCCCGCGCCCGGCTCGCTCGCGGCGTTCCTCGAACGGGTCGCGCTCGTGGCCGATGCCGACTCCATCCCCGACAACGACGAGGGCATGGTCACCCTGATGACCCTGCACACCGCGAAGGGCCTGGAGTTCCCGGTCGTGTTCCTCACCGGCTGGGAGGACGGCGTGTTCCCGCACATGCGCGCCATGGGCGACCCGGCCGAGCTGGCCGAGGAGCGGCGCCTGGCCTACGTCGGGATCACGCGCGCGCAGAACCGGCTGTACCTGTCCAGGGCGATGATCCGCTCGTCGTTCGGGCAGCCCAACGCCAACCCCGCGTCCCGGTTCCTCGCCGAGGTGCCCGACGACCTGGTCGAGTGGCGGCGCGCCGAGCCGGAGCGCTCGGCCCCGGTCGGGCGGTTCGGGTTCGGGCGCCGCCCCAACGCAACCGACCGCGGCAGCTGGAACGTCCCGAAGGCCGCGCTCAAGGCGTCGATCTCCCTCGACGTCGGCGACCGGGTCAACCACGACAAGTACGGCCTCGGCACCGTCGTCGAGTCCGACAAGGCCACCCACCGGGTGCTGATCGACTTCGGCAGCGCGGGCACGGTCCGGCTGATGCTCATCGGCGGGGTGCCGCTGCAGAAGCTGTGAGAGCCGGCCTCAGGATTGTCGAGGGCTCGCTCCCACCGGGCCTTCGGTGGCGCCACGCCCGTCCAGGCACCTCCCACTGGGCCTTCGGTGGCGCCGCGCATCGTGCGGGGCCGCCCCTCACGCCTCAAGGGCGCTCCGCGATCGCTACGCGACCCTTGACCCGCGAGCCTCTACGACCCCTCCGGGCCCGCTTCGCGGGCAGGCCCGGGCCTGCCCCTTCGGCGCGCGGCGCCACCGAAGGCCGGTCTCACCACCATGATCAAGGCTTCGGTGCGAAAACGGCGAAAACAAGCCGGGAACGCGCCGAAACACCGATCATGGGGCGGGAGCGAGGTCGCGGGCCAGGCTGATCGGCGCGAGGAGCACACCGGCGTCGTCGGCGAGGCCGTCGTGTACTGCTCGGGGCTGATCGCAGGGTTCCTGCAGCCGTTCTCGGCCCACGCTGCCCGTCGACGGTCGCGTGGACCGGCAAGAGGTGCGCGAGCACGAAATCCCGGCGCTACTCGACAGCCGGGGGTCAGTACTCGATGCCGCGCTTGCGCAGCCAGGTCAACGGGTTGATCTTCGTCCCGTCCGAGCTCCAGATCTCCAGGTGCAGGTGCGGGCCGGTGGAGTAGCCCCGGTTGCCGATCTCGGCGATCTCCTCGCCAGCCTTCACCTTCTCGCCCTCTTTGACGAACGTGCGGTTGACGTGCCCGTACACGCTCTGGGTGCCGTCGGTGTGGCGCAGCACCACCCACAGGCCGTAGCCGGTGGCGGGGCCGGACTCCTCGACAACGGCGTCGGTGAGCGCGTAGATCGGGGTGCCGATGGAGCCTGCGATGTCGATGCCCTCGTGGGCCCTGCCCCAGCGGCTTCCGAACAGGGACGTGAGGTGGCCGAGGGTGGGCTTGACGAACGCGGTCTCGCCGTAGAGGAAGGCCTCGGGGGCGCCGTCGGACAGCGCCGCTTCGATCTTCGCGGCCTGACGGGCCAGATCGCGGCCGATGTCCACGGCCTTGGCGAGGTTCTGGACGTCCACCTGGGATGCCGGGTCGAGCGCGTCGACCGCGAGCGGGTCGGGCAGCAGCTGGTCGCCGCCGATCGCCCCCGTGAACGTGGCGGCGGTGGTTTCGGCAGGCGCATCCTTCGTCACCTGGGCGACGGGCTGCAGGGCGGCTACGGCCTGCGTGCTGTCGAAGAACGTCGTGGCGACGGTCTGGCCGCCGGCCACCACCGCACCAGCTGCCACCGCCGCAACGGTGGCGCGTCCGCGCACCGAAGCAACAGGGGGCGCCGGGAGACGGTGCACGCCCGGGACGTCGGCGACGCGCAGGGGCGTCGTGCGTCCCGGATCGTCCGTCTGGGCGCCGCTGGGGGAGCGGTGGCGCGCCAAGACCTGCCCTTCTCGACTGACCGGGGTGCCGCGCCGTGACCGGGGTGCGGGCTGGGGATCCCGCGGTGGTGGCTTTCGGGGCGCCACCGTGACCGGCCTGTGACACGGACCGGGGGACGGTAGCGAGGCTGGTCCGCTAGGGGCAACTTCTCGCTCGGTGTGGCGGAGTGATCGACGCAGCGTCAGGATGTGGGTGACGCGCGGTCGCGGAACGTTCGGAAGTGACCCGTGGGTAGGTCTGACCTGGGCGCAACGGGTGAATGGCCCGCGCCGTTCGGCCGAGTGCGTTGGCTACCCAGCGCACTGTCCGGGGATCGATCGGCAGCGCCAAGTGACCGACGTCACGTATTCCGAGCTCCTCGACGTCCAGGTCAGGGTGCCGCAGTCGCCCGTTGCGCTGCGGCAGCACCATCTGGTCCATCCGGCTCCACACCACCAGGAAGCGCGTGTCGCACCCGGGCGCGGGCTGCGCGAGCTCGGCGATCACATCCGATCCGGGGCGGAGCTGGCGCGCGAGCGGCGTGGGGAGCAGGTGGGCGGCGAGGGTGCCGCCGTGCGGGCTGCCGAGCGTGACGAGCGTGTCGACGGCAGCGGTGCCGCCCATCCGCTGGACGTAGTAGCGGGCGATCATCCCGCCGAGCGAGTGACCGACGATGTGGATCCGCTCCGCGCCTGCGAGCTCGCGCAGCTCGTCGACCTGCTGGCCGAGCCGGTGCGCCGCGGTCCGGATGTCGTCGGTGAACAAGCTGTAGTTCACCGCGTGCACCACGCCGAAGCCACGGCGTCGCAACGCCCGCCGGAACACGGTGAACACCGAGCGGTTGTCCATGATCCCGTGCAGCAGCAGTATCGGGGTGCCGGCCGCCTCGACGTCCGTGACCACCAGGCTCCGGTGCAACGGGGGCAGCGGGTCGGTGCGGTGGCCGGTGGGGGCCTGCAGCTGCTCGCGAGCGAACCCCGCGGGGTAGACGGCGAGGTGGGCGGTGAGCCACGCCCACTCCACGGCGATGCCCCGGATACCGGCCGCGCTGCCGAAGGTCCGGGCGGCGTACGCACCGGCGCGCGTGACGTCGGCCGCAGCGGCCTGCGCCGCCCCGGCCACCCGGGCCAGGCGGTCCACCCCTGTATGGACCAGCGCCATACGAGAACGGTAGGTGAGGTACGCGTTTTCCGCGCGTTCTGAGACCGGCTCTGCAACCGTGGTGATGCAGGGTGACTGTCGTCACCGGACCAGGTCAGAGCGGGTGCGGGGCGCGTCGCTAGGGTCGGCGAGGCAGCGGATTTCGCGGGCCGGGCGGCCCGCGACGCACAGCGGAGTGGGCGAGGAGACCCGAGTGGACCTCTACGAGTACCAGGCGAAGGAGCTCTTCGCCGCGCACGGAGTGCCGGTCCTGGCGGGCCGCACGGTCGAGACGGCGGAGGAGGCGGGCGCCGCCGCCGCCGAGCTCGGCACAGCCGTGGTGGTGAAGGCCCAGGTGAAGACCGGTGGGCGGGGCAAGGCCGGCGGCGTGAAGCTGGCCGAGACGCCCGAGGAGGCGCGGGAGAAGGCCGCCGCGATCCTCGGGATGGACATCAAGGGCCACACGGTCCACCAGGTGCTGGTCACCGAGGCCAGCGACATCGCCGAGGAGTACTACTTCTCGTTCCTGCTGGACCGCTCGAACCGCACGTTCCTCGCGATGTGCTCGGCAGAGGGCGGCATGGAGATCGAGCAGCTGGCCGTCGAGCGCCCCGAGGCGTTGGCACGGGTGCCGATCGACCCGATCGCGGGCGTCGACCGCGCGAAGGCCGCCGACATCGTCGCGCAGGGGAAGATCCCTGCCGCCGTCGCCGACCAGGCCGCTGACGTGATCGTCAAGCTGTGGGAGACGTTCGTCTCGGAGGACGCCACGCTGGTCGAGGTCAACCCGCTGGTGCGCGACCCGCAGGACAAGGTCGTCGCCCTGGACGGGAAGGTCACGCTCGACGGCAACGCGGACTTCCGGCACCCGGGGCACGCGGACCTGGTGGACCAGCGCACCGAGGACCCGCTGGAGGCCAAGGCGAAGGCGAAGGACCTCAACTACGTCAAGCTCGACGGCGAGGTCGGCATCATCGGCAACGGTGCCGGGCTGGTCATGTCCACCCTGGACGTGGTGGCCTACGCCGGTGAGAAGCACGGCGGGGTGAAGCCGGCGAACTTCCTCGACATCGGCGGTGGCGCCTCGGCCGAGGTGATGGCGGCGGGCCTGGACGTCATCCTCGGCGACCCGGACGTCAAGAGCGTGTTCGTCAACGTGTTCGGCGGCATCACCGCGTGCGACGCGGTCGCAACCGGCATCGTCGAGGCGCTGAAGATCCTCGGCGACTCGGCCACCAAGCCGCTCGTGGTCCGGCTGGACGGCAACAACGTCCTGGAGGGCCGCCGGATCCTCGACGAGGCGAACCACCCGCTGGTCACCCAGGTGGACACGATGGACAACGCGGCCGACAAGGCCGCCGAGCTGGCCGCGGCAGGAGCCTGAAATGTCGATCTTCCTCAACGAGAACAGCAGGGTCATCGTCCAGGGCATGACCGGTGGTGAGGGCACCAAGCACACCACCAAGATGCTGGCGGCCGGTACCAACATCGTCGGCGGCGTCAACGCTCGCAAGGCCGGCACGAGCGTGACCATCGGCGGCAAGGACCTCACGGTCTTCGGCACCGTCGAGGAGGCCATCAAGGAGACCGGCGCGGACGTGTCCGTCGTCTTCGTGCCGCCGAAGTTCGCCAAGGACGCGGTGATCGAGGCGGTCGACGCCGAGATCCCGCTGTGCGTGGTGATCACCGAGGGCATCCCGGTGCACGACTCCGCCTACTTCTGGGCGCACGCGAGCGCCAAGGGCAACAAGACGCGGATCATCGGCCCGAACTGCCCCGGGATCATCTCCCCCGGCAAGTCCAACGCCGGGATCATCCCGGCCGACATCGCGGGTGCGGGCCCGATCGGGCTGGTGTCGAAGTCGGGCACGCTGACCTACCAGATGATGTACGAGCTGCGGGAGTTCGGGTTCTCCACCGCGATCGGCATCGGTGGCGACCCGGTGATCGGCACCACGCACATCGACGCGCTGGCGGCGTTCGAGGAGGACCCGGACACCAAGGCGATCGTGATGATCGGCGAGATCGGCGGCGACGCCGAGGAGCGGGCGGCCGAGTTCATCAAGGCCAACGTCACCAAGCCGGTGGTCGGGTACGTGGCCGGGTTCACCGCCCCGGAGGGCAAGACGATGGGCCACGCGGGCGCCATCGTCTCCGGCTCCGCGGGCACCGCCCAGGCCAAGAAGGACGCCCTGGAAGCGGCGGGGGTCAAGGTCGGCAAGACCCCCAGCGAGACCGCGCAGCTGATGAAGGACATCCTGGCCGCGCAGTAGCTCCCGGCCCGGCTTGCAGCAAAGCCACTTCCCCGCCGCCACCTTGCGGGGAGGTGGCTTTGCTGCATGAGGGCACCCGCCGGTTAATGCGACAGCTGTTGCAATTGGCGCTCGAGCGGGGTACCGTCGAGCTCGTGCGCAGCTGACACCTCCCCACCCGCGTCCGCGGCTCAGCCCGGCGGGTTCCGGTTCGTCCGCGAGGTGTCCGCCCATGTCGAGTCCTGCCATCGTCTGCTCCGGCCTGTCCTTCTCATGGCCGGACGGCACCCCCGTCCTCCGCGACCTCGACGTCGCGATCGGCGCCGGCCGCACCGGCCTGATCGGGCTGAACGGATCCGGCAAGTCCACCCTGCTCCGCCTCGTCGCGGGCCGGCTCGCCCCGACCGCGGGGACGATCAGCACGGCGGGCGACGTCGGCTACCTGGCGCAGGACGTCGCCCTCGACACCGGGCGCACCGTCGCCGAGCTGCTCGGGATCGCCGAGCAGCGGGCCGCGCTGCACGCCGTCGAGGCGGGGGACACCACGGCGATCGCGGCCGTCGGGGACGGGTGGGACGTCGAGGAACGCGCGGTCGCGGAGCTCGCGCGCCTCGGCCTGCCGGCGGATCTCGACCGCGGCGTCGGCACGCTCTCCGGCGGCGAGGCGGTGCTCACGGGGCTCGCCGGCCTGCTCGTGCGCCGCCCGGCGATCGCGCTGCTCGACGAGCCGACCAACAACCTCGACCGCCGGGCCCGCGAGCTGCTCCACGCGGCCGTCGCGGCGTGGCCGGGTGTGCTGCTCGTCGTGAGCCACGACCGGGAGCTGCTCGAGCTCGTCGACACCGTCGCCGAACTGCGTGGCGGCGCGGTGCGGCTGTTCGGGGGCACGCTCTCGGCGTACGAGGCGCAGCTCGCGGCCGAGCAGGAGACGGCGCGGCGCCTCGTCCGCGTGGCCGAGGCCGACCTCCGGCGCGAGCGGCGGCAGCTCGTGGAGGCGCGGGTCAAGCTCGACCGGCGCGTCCGCTACGCCAACACCGACTACGTCAACAAGCGCCGGCCCAAGGTCGTCATGAACATGCGCAGGCAGGAGGCGCAGGTCTCGGCGGGCAAGCACCGGATCATGCACGAGGAGCGGCTCGCGGACGCCCGCCGCGAGCTGCGCACCGCCGAGACGGCCGTGCGCGACGACGACCGGATCCGCGTCGACCTGCCGCGTACGGCGGTGCCGGCCGGGCGCACGGTGCTCGAGGTCGGCGGGCTGACCGTGCGGGGTCCGGAGCGGATCGCGTTGCTCGGGCCGAACGGCAGCGGCAAGACCACGCTGCTGCGCAGCCTCGCGCCCGCCGTCCCGGCCGCGTACCTGCCGCAGCGGCTCGATGTGCTCGACGACGCGGCGTCGGTGCTCGACAACGTGCGCGCCGCCGCTCCGTCGCTCCCACCGCAGCGGGTGCGGGCCGGGCTCGCCCGGTTCCGCGTGCACGGCCGCACCGTCGACCAGCGGGCGGGCACGCTGTCGGGCGGGGAGCGGTTCCGCGTCGTGCTGGCCCGGCTGCTGCTCGCCGAGCCGCCGCCGCAGCTCCTGCTGCTCGACGAGCCGACGAACAACCTCGACCTGGACAGTGTCGAACGCCTCACCGAGGCGCTGGCCGCGTTCCGCGGGACGCTCGTCGTCGCGAGCCACGACCACCCGTTCCTGCGGAAGGTCGGGTGCACCAGGTGGTGGAGCGTGGACGGCGGGTTGCGGGAGGTCGCCGAACCGGGGCACGGCTGATCGCCCGTCGAGGCCGCAACCCCGTGGATGGACTACGTTCGGTAGCACCGCCTGCACGTGTACCGCGGGAGGCCGCACGGAGGGAGATTCCTCATGAGCCAGCAACCGGGACACCAGGGGCCTGGGCAGCCCACACCGTCCGCAACGCCGTCCCCGTCGTCGGCTCCGCAGGCGTCCGGATCGCCGGCAGGCGCCCCCTCGCCCGCCGAACCCGCGCCCACCGCGTCGGAGGCACCGCAGCTCGCTCCCGGCCCCGCCCGGTTGCTGGTGCTCGCCGCCGCCGGCCTCGGCGTGGTGCTCTACCTGCTCGGCTTCGTCGAGGCGGGGCTCTCGGGCAGCTTCCTCGGTTTCCTGCTGCTCGGCGGCGGGTTGCTCGCAGGCGCGGCCCTGCTGCCCAGGGCGGGGCGGGTGCTCGTACCCGCCACGGTGATCGTGCTCACCGGTGCGCTGTTCCTGCTGCAGGCCGTCGCCCAGGGCGGGGCGTCCAGCACCGCGATCATCGCGCTGGTGCTGGCGCTCCTGCAGGCGGTGGCCGCGCTCGGTGCCGTGCTGCTCGACGCAGGCCTGGTCAAGGCGCCCGCGCCGCGGCCACGCGAGCCGCAGGGGTACGGCCAGCAGGGCGGCTACGGGCAGTACCCGCCGGGGTACGGCCAGCAGGGCGGCTACGGCCAGTACCCGCCGGGGTACGGCCAGCCGGGCTACGGCGGGCCGGGTTACGGCCAGCCGGGGCAGTACGGCCCGCAGCCGGGTTACGGGCAGCCGGGTTACGGCGCCCCCGGCGGCTACGGGCAGCAGCAGCAACCGTGGGGGCAGACGGAACCCGGCGCACGCTCCGCGAGCGGCCCTCCGAGCTGGTACGGCGGCGGGGGCGACGGCGGCGACACCCCGAGCGCGGGCACGCCCGTGTCGGGCGAACCGACCACGGCGATCCCGCAGGCGTCGGCACGGCCCGAGGGTGGCGACGCCGAGCAGACCAGCGGCGACCACACCCGGATCATCAAGCAGCCCGGCGAGCACCAGCCCGGTCAGAACGGGCCCTCGAACAGCCCGCCGGGGTAGGCCGCCTCGGCGAGCCTGCTCCACCCGAGCGGGTAGCGCTGCAACCCTGGGTGGGTGACGCGCACCCTCGCCGGCACCGACCACGAACCGACACCCGATCCCGAGCCTGCGACGAGCGGGACGGAGAGCGGGGTCGAGGGCCTCGACCGGCTGCGGCTGCTGCTGGCCGGGGCGATGGGCACCGTCCTGCTCAGCTACGCCCTGCTCGTGCCCGCCGCCGCCGTGGTGATCTTCACGGCGGGTGGCGCCGTCTCGGTCGACGGCGCGTTCGCCGCCGCGATCCCGCTCTGGCTCGCCGCGCACCAGATCCCGCTCGTGCTGGAGGGGCAGCCGCTCAGCGTGCTGCCGCTGCTGCCGACCGCAGGCGTCAGCGTGGTGGTCGCGCTCGGTGCGGCGTGGACGGTGCGCCGCCTGGGCGGCCGGTCCCGCCACGACGCGGGCGCGGTGCTCGTGGCGGTGGCCGGGGCCCACGCCGCGGTCGCGGTACTGGGCAGCGCGCTCCTGCCGCGGGCGGCCGAGGTCGCCGTGGCGCCCTGGTCGGCGATGGTCGGTGGTGGGCTGGTGTCGGGGCTGGCGGGCGCCGTCGGCGTGCTGCGGGTGTGCGGGCTCCCGCCGGATCGGGCGGCCCGGCTGCCCGGCTGGCTGCGTCCGGCGATGCGTGGAACGGCGGTCGCGCTCACCGGGCTCGCCTGCGTCGGATCGGCGGTCCTGGTGGCGGGGCTGGCCGTGCAGGCGGGCGCGGTCGCATCTGCGTACTCCCGGCTGGCTCCCGGCTTCGGGTCAGCGGTCGGTGTCACGTTCCTGGCGATCGCCTACCTGCCCAACGCCGTGGTCAGCGGTGCCAGCTGGGCCCTCGGTCCGGGGATCACGGTCGGCGCCGCGACGGCGTCACCGTTCGTCACGAGCACCACGGCGCCGTCGAGCTTCCCGCTGCTCGCCGCGCTGCCCACCGGTGTGCCGCCCGCGTGGGCGCTCACCGTGTTCCTGCTGCCGATCGGCGTCGGCCTGCTCACCGGCATCGCATGCCGCCGCGCGGCGCCCCCGAATCACCGGTTCTCGGCGGCCCTCGCCACCGCCTGTTCCACCGCGGTCGTGATCGGGCTGCTCGCGTTCCTGACGGGCGGCAGGCTCGCCACGGGCCCCTTCGACCCGGTGCGGCTGCCCGTCGAGCTGCTGGTGCCGGCCGTGCTGCTGTGGGTCGGGGTGCCCATCATGCTGGTCGCGGTGCTGCGGCCGGGTGTGGAAGCCGCGCCGGACAGCGCGCAACCGTCCGGCGGCGACGTGGTGGAGGTGGAGGACGACGCTCCGGGCGAGGCGACCGAGGCCGCCGACGAGGAGCAGGACGCAGCGAACCCCGACCTCCCGCGGGCGGACCAGGCCGAGCCCGAGGCCGCGGAGGATGCGCCTGAGGAAGACCGGGATGCCGGGGAGCGTGCCGATGCGCCGGGGTCCCGGGGCGCCCGCAGGCGGCGCGATGCCGGTGCACAGCGGCGCCCGGACCGGAAGGTCGACGAGCGGGCCGCCCCGCGCCGCATCCCCGCCACCCGCCGCTCGCCGGACCAGACCGAGCGGCCGCCGCGCCGCCGCTGGTGGCAACGACCGGAGGCGAAGGTGGAGGAACCGCCCGCGCCCGTACCGGAGCAGCGCGGTCCGCAGACCGTGGCCGAGCTCGTCGCGCAGCGCGCCGAGGAGGCCGAGGATCGGGACGCGGGCGAGCACCCCGACCGCGGGTAACGGGTCCGAAGGCGGTGTGACCTGCACCGCCGCCTACGCTGAACGGCGTCAGAGGCGAATCCCCGACCCCTCGAGGAGCTTCCCGCGTGCCCGCGTCGCCGAGCCGTTCCTACCGGGTCGAGATCCCCGTTCCGGCCCGGGTGGTCGTGCTCGTGTCCGGGTCGGGCACGCTGCTGCAGGCGCTCCTCGACGCCGCCGCCGAGCCCGGGTACCCGGCGCGGGTGGTGGCCGTCGGGGCCGACCGCGACGACATCGAGGGCCTCGCGCGCGCCCGCCGCGCCGGCGTCCCGGCCTTCACCGTGCGGGTCGCCGACCACGCCGACCGCGCGGCATGGGACGCCGCCATGGCCAAGGCCGTTGCCGAGCACCGCCCTGACCTCGTGGTGAGCGCGGGCTTCATGAAGATCCTCGGCCCGGGCTTCCTCGCGAGCGTCGGCAGCCCGATGATCAACACACATCCCGCGCTGCTGCCGGCGTTCCCCGGCGTCCGCGGGGTGGCCGACGCGCTCGCGTACGGGGTGAAGGTCACCGGAGCCACGGTGCACATCGTCGACGACGGCGTGGACACCGGCCCGGTGCTCGCCCAGAGCGCGGTGCCCGTCGAGCCCGGTGACACCGTCGACACGCTGCACGAACGCATCAAGATCGAGGAGCGGCGGCTGCTGGTCGGCACCGTCGCGGCGCTGGCCCGGGAAGGGGCCACCGTGACCGGACGAGAGGTGACCATCCCGTGAGTCAGCGCCGCCCCGTACGCCGGGCCCTGATCAGCGTGTACGACAAGACCGGGCTGGCGGATCTCGCCGCGGGCCTGCACGGCCTCGGCGTCGAGATCGTGTCCACCGGCTCCACCGCGCAGCGGATCGCCGACGCCGGGGTGCCGGTCACCCCCGTCGAGGAGCTCACCGGGTTCCCCGAGTGCCTCGACGGGCGCGTGAAGACGCTGCACCCGCGCGTGCACGCGGGCCTCCTCGCCGACACGCACAACCCGGCGCACGTCGCCCAGCTCGAGGAGCTGGACATCGCTCCCTTCGACCTGCTCGTGTCGAACCTCTACCCGTTCACCGAGACGGTGGCCTCCGGTGCCACGCCCGCCGAGTGCGTCGAGCAGATCGACATCGGCGGGCCCGCGATGGTCCGCGCATCGGCGAAGAACCACGACAGCGTGGCCGTCGTCGTCGAGCCCGCGCGGTACGAGTGGGTGCTGGAGCAGGTGAAGAACGGCGGGTTCGCGCTGGAGGACCGCAGGCTGCTGGCCGCGGCCGCGTTCCGGCACACCGCCACGTACGACGTGGCCGTGGCGTCGTGGATGGGCAGCGTGCTGGCCCCCGAAGCGGACGCCGGGGTGTTCCCGTCCTGGGTGGGCGCCACCTGGGACCGCGCCGCGACCCTGCGCTACGGCGAGAACCCGCACCAGCAGGCCGCGCTGTACGTCTCCGGGCGGCCCGGGCTCGCGGCGGCCGAGCAGCTGCACGGCAAGGAGATGTCCTACAACAACTACGTCGACGCCGACGCCGCATGGCGCGCCGCGCACGACCACGACGGGCCGTGCGTCGCGGTCATCAAGCACGCCAACCCGTGCGGTATCGCGGTCGGCGCCGACGTCGCCGAGGCCCACCGGCTGGCCCACGCCACCGACCCGGTCAGCGCGTTCGGCGGCGTGATCGCCACGAACACCGAGGTGAGCATCGCGATGGCCGAGCAGGTGGCGGAGGTGTTCACCGAGGTCGTGGTGGCGCCCGGCTACGCGGACGGCGCGCTCGACGTGCTCACGCAGAAGAAGAACATCCGCGTGCTGCGGCTGCCGGACGCCGTGGAGCGGCGCGGCGCCGAGCTGCGGCCGATCTCGGGAGGGCTGCTGCTCCAGCAGCGCGACGCGCTCGACGCCGCAGGCGACGACCCGGCCACCTGGACCCTCGCCACCGGCGACCCGGTGCCGGACGACGTGCTCGCCGACCTCGCCTTCGCCTGGCGGGCCTGCCGGTCGGTGAAGTCGAACGCGATCCTGCTGGCGTCCGGTGGCGCCGCGGTCGGGATCGGGATGGGGCAGGTCAACCGGGTCGACTCGTGCCGGCTCGCGGTGCAGCGCGCCGGTGACCGCGCCCGCGGCTCGGTCGCGGCGTCCGACGCGTACTTCCCGTTCGCCGACGGGCTCGAGGTGCTGCTCGAGGCGGGTGTGCGGGCCGTCGTGCAGCCGGGTGGCTCGGTGCGCGACCAGCTGTCGATCGATGCGGCCGCGGCCGCAGGCGTGCCGATGTACTTCACGGGCACCCGCCACTTCGCGCACTGAGCTCCGCGCGCCGCAACGGCAGGTGAGCTGCTGGCGGTGTGCGTTCACCGCGGAACGCGGGAATCGCGCAGGCCGGCCGCCCCGACCTGGCCCGGCGCATCGCGAAGGCCGGCCGGACGGACGTGGCCTGGCGCAACCTGGCCCTCGGCGCGGTGACGTTGCACCGCGCCACTCGGCCGGTGGTCTGAGCCGCTCACCGGCCAGGTCTCCAGCGGCGCCACGTGCCGCCCGGGTCTCATCCCCACCAGGCCTCGAGCGGTGCCCCATCTCGCACAGGCGTACCCCTCACCGGGCCTTCGGTGGCGCCGCGCATTGTGCGGGGCCGCCCCTCACGCCTCAAGGGCGCTGCGCGTCGCTCCGCGATCGCTTCGCGACCCTTGACCCGCGAGCCTCTACGGCCCCTCCGGGCCCGCTTCGCGGGCAGGCCACAGGCCAGCCCCTTCGGCGCGCGGCGCCACCGAAGGCGGTCTGACCACCATGATCACGGCTTCGGCGCAAAACCGGCGGGAACAAGCCGGGAACGCACCGAATCGCTGATCATGGGGTGGGAGCGAGGTCGCGGTCAGGTTGATCGGCGCGAGGAGCACGCCAGGGTCGCGGGCGAGGCCGTTGTGTACTGCTCGCGGTGATCCGCAAGGTTCACGCACCCGTTCTCGGCCCACGCTGCCCGTCGACCGGCAGCGTGACCCGACAAGGGGTGCGCGAGCCCAAACCCGGTGCGCGAAGGCAACCAGATGCGCGACACCGGCCTCCTGGCGGCGTCGCGCACCAAGAGGGCAGGCCCCTGGCCTGCCCGCACTGCTTGCCCTCAGGGGTCGCAGAGGCTCGCAGTTCAAGGGGCGCGCAGCGCTCGCGAAGCGACGCCGCAGGCGCCCTTGAGCTGTGAGGGGCGGCCCCGCACAATGCGCGGCGCCGCCAGGAGGCCCTGGGGCTGCCGCGGGCGAATGCGCTCAGTAACCGTCCCGCACGAGGTTCGGCGGCTTCTCGCCCCGCACGAACGCGGCGATCTGGTCGGCCGCGATCCGGTATGACCGCTCCAGCCGCCCGGGCACGCTGCCCCCGGCGTGTGGGCACAGGAACAGCCCCGGCGCGGTCCACAGCGGGTGGTCGGCGGGCAGCGGCTCGGGCTCGGTTAGGCCAGCGCGGCCAGCAGTCGGCCGCTCGTCAGCTCGGCGGTGAGCGCGTCGCCGATGGGCGCGAAAACCGGTCGCGGCCGGCGGTAGCGTGGTCGTCATGTGCGCATGCATACGGCCGTGGTGCTTCGTTCGGGCGCCGCGCAGCTGATCTTCGTAGCAGGCCTGCTCCGCTGCGCGCGCCCGATCCGGATTCCCGTCCCGATCGATGCGAAGCGCAGGTTCCCGCATGTCCTCGTCGTCCCGCCGTACCGTCGGCGGCCGGCCGGAACTCGGCCAGAACTTCCTCGTCGACCGTCGCGTGGTCGCGCGCATCGCCGCGCTGGTGCCACCCGGTCCCGTCCTGGAGCTGGGCGCCGGTGACGGCGCTCTGACCCGGCAGCTCGCCGTGCGCTCGGACGCCGTCACCGCGGTCGAGCTCGACCCCGCCCGGGTCGCCGGGCTGCGCCGGACCCTCGGCGGCCGCGTCCGCGTCGTGCACGCCGACATGCTGCGGGTCCGGGCCGACGTCCCGAACGTCGTCTCCAACGTCCCGTTCGGGATCACGACGCCGGTGCTGCGCCACCTGCTCCGGCAACGCGCGTGGGCCACCGCGGTGCTCCTGCTGCAGTGGGAGGTCGCCCGCAAGCGTGCGGCCGTCGGCGGTACCACGCTGCTCACCGCGAGCTGGTGGCCCTGGTACGAGTTCGACCTCGGCGGCCGCGTGCCCGCGTCGGCGTTCCGGCCGCGGCCGAGCGTCGACGGCGGCATCCTCGTGATCCGCAGGCGGCCGGAGCCGCTCGTCCTTCCCGCGGAACGCGCTGCCTACCAGCGGATGGTCCGGGAGGCGTTCACCGGTGACCGGCTGCTGCCCGTCCTCGGGCGGGTGCTGCCCGCGCCGAAGCGATGGCTGTCGGCCCGCGGCCTGGCCGTGGACGTCCGTGCGCGCGACCTGGACGCACTCGGCTGGGTGGATCTGTACGGCGAGGTGGCGAGCCGGGTCTGAGTGGCGTTGCGGGGCTTCGGACGCCCTGATACCGTCGAACACACGTTCGAACGTGCCGTCTTCCCCGCGGCCGTCCATCGGGGAGGCATGCGTGGGTGGAACTGCTGTCGCCGCCGGGCACCGCGCCGACGTCACCGGTCGGCTCGAGCTCGCCCGCGGGCTGCTGCGCCGCATGGAGGACCGGTCCGTGGGGGTGCGGCCGGCACCCGAGTCCGACGGCCGGGTGCTCCCGGTCGCCGAGCCGCTGGCCCGGTTGCTGCCCGCGGGCGGGTTGCGCCGCGGGTCCACGGTCGCGCTCCCGCACGCCCCCGGGGCCACGTCGTTGCTGCTCGCGCTGCTCGCGGAGGCGTCGGCCGGGGGAGCGTGGGCGGCCGTGGTGGGCCGGCCGGACCTCGGGGTGGTGGCGGCCGCGGAGGCCGGGGTGCGGCTGGAGCGGCTCGCGCTGGTCCCCGAGCCGGGGGCGGACCTGATGGCCGTCACCGTCGCCCTGCTCGACGGGATCGACGTCGTGGCGGTGGCGGGCGCCGAGCGGGCCGGGGTGCGCGCCGCCGATCGGCAGCGGCTCGCGGCGCGGGCCCGGCAGCGCGGTGCGGTGCTGGTGGCGCTCGGGGCGTGGCCGGGCGCCGACCTCGAGCTGAGCTGCACCGACGCCTCGTGGCAAGGGCTCGGCACCGGGGCGGGCCGGCTCGTGGCCCGGCAGGCCCGGGTGCGGGCGCGCGGGCGGGGCGTGGCTCCCGGCGGGCGGTCGGCCGGGCTGTTGCTGCCGGCCGCGGGTGGGGCGGCAGCGCAGGCGAGCCCAGTGCCGATGAACCCAATGCCGATGAACCCAGTGCCGATGAGCAGGGAACGGGTGGCGGGATGAGGGCGGTCGGCGCGCCGGATGAGGTCCTCGCAGAGTCCCCTGACCCTGTGACGACCTCGTCGGGCGCGCGCGTGCTCGCGCTGTGGTCGCCCGACTGGCCCGTCACCGCGGCGGCCATGGCGGAGCACGTCCCGCCCCACCGGCCGGCGGCGGTCGTCGTGGCCAACCGGGTGCTGGCGTGCTCGGCCGTGGCGAGGGCACAGGGGGTGCGGCGCGGGCTGCGCAGGCGGGAGGCGCAGGCGCGGTGTCCTGACCTCGCGGTGCTCACCCGCGACCCCGACCGCGACGCCCGCGCTTTCGAGCCGGTCGTCGCCGCCGTCGAGGAGCTGGCGCCGGGGGTGGAGGTGGTCCGGCCAGGGCTGGTGGCGATGGTCGCGCAGGGGCCGGTGGGCTGGTTCGGCGGGGAGCAGGAGGCAGCGGAGGCCCTCGTCGACCAGGTCGCCGCCCGCACCGGCGTCGAGAGCCAGGTGGGGGTGGCCGACGGGCTGTTCGCCGCGGTGCTCGCGGCCAGGAGGGCCGTCGCCGTCGCGCCGGGCGACACACCGGCCTTCCTGGCCCCGCTCGGCGTCGAGGAGCTCGACCGCGAACCCGACGTCGACCGTTCCGAGCTGGTCGGGCTGCTGCGCAGGCTCGGGCTGCGCAGCTTGGGGGCGTTCGCCGCGCTCGCAGCCGAGGACGTCGCCTCCCGGTTCGGCGCCGACGCCGTGCACTGCCACCGGCTCGCCCGCGGCCTCGACCCGCGCCCCCCGGTGCGGCGCACCCCGCCGGAGGAGCTCGCCGTCGAGGTCGAGCTGGACCCACCCGTCGACCGGGTCGACGCCGCCGCCTTCGCCGCCCGCGGGCTCGCCGAGCGGCTGCACCACACGCTTGCCTCGCACGGCCTCTCGTGCACGCGGCTCGGCGTCGCCGCTCGCACGGTGGGCGGGGAGGAGCTGCACCGGATCTGGCGATGCGCCGAGCCGCTCACCCCGGCCGGCACCGTCGACCGGGTCCGCTGGCAGCTCGACGCCTGGCTCACCCGCCGCAGGCGTTCCGGGGACGTGCCGGACGAGGGGGACGACGGCGCGGTCGCCCGCCTCCGGCTCGTGCCGGAGGAGACCGTCACCGCGGGGGCCCTGCAGCTCGGCCTGTGGGGCGACGTCGGAGAGGCGGGAGAACGCGCCGGGCGCGCGCTGGTGCGGGTGCAGGCGCTGCTGGGGCCGGAGTCGGTGGTCACCGCTGTGCTGGTGGGCGGGCGCGACCCCGCCGAGCAGGTCCATCTCGTCCCGTGGGGCGACGACCGCGGCGACGTGGGATCGGACGAGCGCCGCTCTCGTCCGGTGGATCCGGACGGGAACGCCGTTCGCCCCGCGGGCGAGGAGCAGGAGCGCACCTGGGCGAGCTCCGGGCCGCTCGTCGCCCCGGCCGGGTGGCCGGAGGACGTCGTGCGCCGGGCGGGCCGGGTCTCCGCCGCCGACCTGCCCGAGGCGGAGCGCCTGCGCACCACCAACCGGCGCAGGCGCGTCCCGGCCCCGCGCCGCCCCACCGGCCGCTCCGTGCCCCGCGACCCACCGCCGTCGTGGCCGGGCCGGCTTCCCGCGCCCTCGCCGGCCACGGTGCCACCGCGACCCCTCCCGGCCGAGCTCACCGCAGCCGACGGGAGCCCCATCCTGCTCGGCGCGCCGGACCTGCTCTTCGGGCTGCCGGCGTCCGTCGCGGTCGACGGCGGCGAGCCGCGCCGGGTGGAGGGGTGGGCCGGGCCGTGGCCGGTGCAGCAACGGTGGTGGGCAACGGGCAGCGCGGAGGCGAGCCGGCTGCAGGTCACCCTGAACGACGGTGAGGCCTTGCTGCTCCTCTTCCGGGAGGGGAGGTGGTGGGTGATCGGCGAGTACGACTGACCCGTGTCGGCCGGTGCGCCCCGCCGACGGGGCGCGTGGCGGAGTGGGGTGCGCTAACGCGCCGCCGGGCGCGGCGGTGGCTGGGTGGGCTCAGCCTGCGGCCAGCTCGTCCGTCGAGAGGGCGAAGCGGGCCAGCGCGGCGGCGAATGCGTCGGCGTTGCGGTCGACGGCGGTGCGGTCGATCGTGTCCAGGCGGTCGCAGGCCTGGTGGTAGCAGCGGTCGTACGCCTCGCCCGCGGTGCCGCCCCAGCGTTGCGCCTCCTCGGCCGACTTGACCTCCTCGGCGCCGGTGAACAGGCCGCCGGAGGGGATGCCGCGCGCGATGAAGGGGCCGTAGTCGGAGCGGCCGCTGAAGTCGGTGCCGGCACCCTGCACACCCGCGGCGGCCAGGCCTTCGACGAGCGCGCGCTCGATGGCGGCCGAGCCGCGGGGCCCGGGGCCGTCGCCCTCCTGGTCGGAGTCGTCACCGTCGTACACGAGGTAGCCGGCGTTGGGTGAGCCGACCATGTCGAGGTTGATGTAGAGCGCGATCCGGTTGCGGTCCTCCTCCGAGAGCCCCTGCACGTACGTGGTGGAGCCCACCAGGCCGGTCTCCTCGGCGCCCCAGAAGGCGAACCGCACGGCATTCGTCACCGGTGGGTTCGCGCCGAGCCGCACGGCCGTCTCCAGCAGCGTGGCCACACCGGAGCCGTTGTCGTTGACGCCCGGCCCCTCGGGCACGGAGTCGAGGTGCGCGCCCGCGACGACCACCTCGTCCGGGTTGCCGGACCGGGTCTGGGCGAGCACGTTGCGGCTCGGGGTCAGCTCCACCGTGGTCACCAGCGTCAGCGTGACGGCCGCCCCGGCCCGGCCGGCCAGCGCGTCGCCCGCCGAGCGGCTCACGCCGCCGGTGGGCACCACGCCGGTCGCGGCCTCGCCGAGGGTGCCGTCGTCAAGCGGTTCGTCCGCAGTGTTGATCACGATCAGGCCGAGGGCGCCTGCGCCCGCGGCATGCGTCGCCTTCTGCGCGAACGGGCACGTGCCCCGCCGGACGAGGGCGACCGACCCGGGTGTGACGGCGCCCGCGTCGGCCGGGTTGCAGCCCTCGCCGGCCATGACGGTGAGCGGCCCGGTGACACCGGCGTCGGGAGTGGTGGGTGAGAACCCCAGCGCTGACACCGGCACCGGTCCGCCGTCCACCGTGAGCTGCTCCTGCCGCACCTCGAACCGCCGGGCGTCGAAGGTGGGTGTCTGCACCTCGTACCCGGCACCGCGCAACACCCCCACCACGTAGTCGACGCTCGCGTCGTAGCCCGGGGTGCCGAGCGCCCGGTTGCCGCCGTTGGCGTCGGCGATGCGCTGCAGCTCGGCGAGGTGCGCGAACGCGCCCTCCCCGGTGACCTCCTCGACCAGCCGGGACGGCAACCCCGGATCGGGAGCGGGCGGGGCCGGTTGCGGGGGCGGCGCGACGGCCGGTGCCCCGCAGGCCATCGCCGTGACTGCAACCAGCAGCAGCGTGCGCACTCTCCGCATGCGCTGAAGTCTGCCCCTTTCAGGCCACCGGTGGGGGAGGTTCCGCCGCCCCCGTCATGATCGCCACGGCTTCGGTCATCGAGTGCGACTTCGGCGTGATCACCGTGGCCCGGCGGCCGAGCCGCTGGATGTGGATCCGGTCGGCGAGCTCGAACACGTGCGGCATGTTGTGGCTGATGAGGATCACCGGAAGGCCGCGGTCGCGGACGTCGCGGATGAGCTGCAGCACCCGGTTGCCCTCCTTGACGCCCAGCGCTGCCGTGGGCTCGTCGAGGATCACGACCTTGCTTCCGAACGCCGCGGACCGCGCCACCGCCACGCCCTGCCGCTGCCCACCGGACAGGCTCTCCACGGCCTGGCCGATGTTCTGCAATGTGGTGATGCCGAGGTCGGTCATGTGCCGCTTCGCCTCCGACCGCATGTGCTTGCGGTCGAGCATCCGGAACACCGAGCCGAGGATCCCCGGCTTGCGCTCCTCGCGGCCGAGGAACAGGTTGTCGGCGATGTCGAGCCCCGGCGCGACGGCGAGCGTCTGGTAGACGGTCTCGATGCCGGCGAGCCGGGCGTCCATCGGGCTGCGGAAGTGCACCGGCTTGCCGTCCAGCAGGATCTCGCCCGCGTCCGGGATGAGTGCCCCGCACAGCGCCTTGATCAGGCTGGTCTTGCCGGCGCCGTTGTCGCCGATGATCGCGAGGATCTCGCCTGGGTACAGCTCGAGGTCGCCGCTGGCGATCGCCGTGACCGGCCCGTACCTCTTGACGAGCCCGCGCGCCTCGAGCACGGGCGTCCGAACGGTTGTCGTCATGCGCGGACCTTCCTGATCCACTGGTCGATGGACACGGCGACGAGCACCAGCAGGCCGATCGCGAAGCCCTGCCAGACGACGTCGACGCCACCGAGCTGCAGGCCGTTCTGGAACACGCCGACGATGAGCGCGCCGACCAGCGTGCCGAGCACGAGACCGCGGCCGCCGAACAGGCTCGTGCCGCCGAGCACGACGGCGGTGATCGAGTTGAGGTTGTACTCGATGCCCACGTTCGGGCTGGCCGACGCGAGCCTGCCGATCAGGATCCACGCGCCGATCGCGTACACCAGCCCGGCCACCAGGTAGACCGAGAACAGCACCCGGCCCGTCCGGATGCCGGCGAGGCGGGCGGCCTCGATGTCGTCACCGGTGGCGTACACGTGCCGCCCCCATGCCGTGTAGCCCAGCGCGTAGTAGAAGAACCCGAAGAGCAGCAGCATGATGATCGACCCGTAGGTGATCCGGAGGTCGCCGATCGAGAACGCGGTGCCGGTCCACGTCATGATCGACGGCATGTCCGTGCCACGGACGGTCTCGCTGCGCGATACCACCGAGTTCAGCGAGAAGAAGATCGAGAGCGTCCCCAGCGTGACGATGAACGGGGGTAGCGCGACCCGCGTCACCAGGAAGCCGTTGAAGGCCCCCATCGCGGTGCCGCACACGATCCCGGCCAGCAGGGCGGGCACGCCGGGAAGGCCCAGGTCGGTGGCCAGGTTGGCCATGATGATCGACGAGAACACGGCGATCGCGCCGACCGAGAGGTCGATGCCCGCGGTGAGGATCACCAGCGTCTGACCGAGTGCGAGCACGGCGATCACCGTGACCTGCTGCATCACGAGGCCCAGGTTGGCCGCGGTCAGGAAGCGGTCGCTCACGAACGAGAACGCGATGATCGCGAGCACGAGCACAGCCAGTGGGCCGAGGATGGGGCGGGCGTGCAGGACGTGCTGCAGCCGCTGCAGCGGTGTCTCGGCCCGCCGCTCGTCGAAGCCGTGGGGCGGCGGCCCGGCCGCCGTGGCGACCGAGCCCCGGGTGTCGTCCGTCATCCGATCATCCCCAGCAGTTCTGCAGTCCGAACGCGGTGTCCTCGGACTCGACGCCCGGTTGCGGCTCGTCGGTGACGAGCGTGACGCCGGTGTCGGTGAAGTCCTTGCCCGCGGTGGCCGCCGGCTTGGCGCCGTCCTTCGCGAACTGGGAGAGGGCCTCGACGCCTTGCGACGCCATCTTCAGCGGGTACTGCTGCGAGGTGGCGCCGATGATGCCGGCCTTGACGTTCTCGACGCCGGGGCAGCCGCCGTCGACGGACACGATCTCGATGTCGTTCTGCCGGCCGGCGGCCTTGATCGCCTCGTACGCGCCTGCGGCGGCCGGCTCGTTGATCGTGTAGACGAGGTTGATCGAGGGATCCTTCTGCAGCAGGTTCTCCATCGCCGTTCGGCCGCCCTCCTCGGCGCCGTCGGTGACGTCGTGGCCGACGATGCGCGGGTCGGACTCGTCGCCGATCTGGGTGGGGTCGCCCACCTCGATGCCGAAGCCCTGCAGGAAGCCCTGGTCGCGCTGGACGTCGACGGTCGGCCGGTTCGGCGACAGATCGAGCATCGCGATCTTGGCCTGCTTGCCTTCCGCCTCGAACTTCGCCTTCGCCCACTGGCCGATGAGCAGGCCCGCCTGGAAGTTGTCGGTGGCGAAGGTGGCGTCGGCGGCGTCCGGGGGCTCGGTCTGGGTGTCGAGCGCGATCACCAGCAGGCCGGCCTGCCGCGCTCGGTCCAGCGTCGGCACGATCGCAGCCGAGTCGCTGGGCGTGATCATGAAGCCGGCCGCGCCCGCGGAGATCAGCGACTCGATGGCCTGCACCTGCGACTCGTTGTCGCCGTCCTGCTTCCCGGCGAAGCTCTGCAGCTCGACGCCTGCCGAGTCGGCGGCCTGCTGGGCGCCTTCCTTCATCTTGACGAAGAACGGGTTGGTGTCGGTCTTGGTGATGAGGCCGACGATCGGCTTGTCGCCGCCGCCGCCACCACCGCCGCCGCCTGCCGGCTCGGTCCCGCCACCGCACGCGGTGAGCGCGAGGGCCGCACTGGCCCCGATGGCGAGCGCGGTGGCCCGCCTGCGGGCCTTCCCTGCCTGGTTCATCCCACGACCTCTCGTCAGCATCGACGTGGAGACAACGTTGTCGGAACTCTGGTACGCAAAGACGCCGGTCCACAAGGCCGTACCGGACATCGATTCGTAACGAAGTGGTCACGGTGACAACGATGTCAGGCATCGGAGGACGATGCTGACGATCGTGCAGAGCGTCCCGGCCCGGCGCCGACCGACCATGCGTGACGTCGCCCAGCTGGCCGACGTCAGCCTGAAGACGGTCTCGCGGGTGGTCAACGACGAGCCGGGGGTCTCGACGGCGCTCGCCGTCAGGGTGCAGCGGGCGATCGACGAGCTCGGCTTCCGCCCGCATCCCGGCGCCCGGCTGCTGCGCACCGACGGCCGGACGGCTGCGATCGCCCTGCTGCTCGAGGACGTCGCCAACCCGTTCTCGGCTGCCGTGCAGCGGGCCGTGGAGAACGAGGCGCGCGAGCGCGGGATGGTCGTGTTCTCCGCGAGCATCGACGAGGACCCGGCCCGGGAGCGCGCGCTGGCCCGCGAGTTCGGCGCGCGGCGGGCCGACGGGTTGCTGCTCGCACCGTGCGGCGACGACCAGTCCTACCTCACCGACGAGCTCCCGGCGGGCACCCCGGTCGTCTGCGTGGACCGGGAGGCGAGCAACCTCGCCGTCGACGCCGTGATCACGACCAACGCCCTGGGCGCCGCGGAGGGCGTGCGGCACCTCGCCGCGGCGGGGCACCGGCGGATCGCGTTCCTCGGCGACCGGCGCTCGATCCGGACGGCCGAGCAGCGCTACGCGGGCTACTGCGACGCCCTCGGGTCGCTCGGCCTGCCCGTCGACCCCGGTCTCGTGGTGCACGACCTGCGGAAGCCCGGCGACGCCGACGGAGCGGTCACCGCCCTGCTTGCCAGGCCCGACCCGCCCACCGCCCTGTTCACCGCGCAGAACCTGATCACGATCGGCGCGGTGCGGGCGCTGCGCAGGCTCGGCGCGGAGTGGTCGGTCGCGCTCGTGGGGTTCGACGACGTGCTGCTCGCCGACCTGCTCTCGCCCGGCATCACGGTGGTGGCGCAGGACCCGGCCGCGATCGGGCGGACCGCGGCGACCCTGCTGTTCGCCCGCATCGCGGGCGACCCGAGTCCCCCCGGAGTGCGCCTGGTCCCGACGACGCTGGTCCGCCGGGGCTCGGGGGAGCTCCCGCCCCGCTGATTCCGACGAACGGCGCGTTCGTCGGATAGGTTCCGACGAAAGCGCCGCTCGTCGGATCAGTGGCGGTCCTCACGCTGGCGTTTCCGTGGGCGGCAAGGTTTAGCGTCGTACGCGTGCGGATCGGTGAGCTGGGGCGGCGGGCCGGGGTGAGCACCCGGACGCTGCGGCACTACGAGGAGCTCGGCCTGCTCGATGCGCGGCGCCGGGCCAACGGCTACCGCGACTACGACGAGCGCGACCTGCGGCTCGTCACCGAGATCCGGTCGCTCGTCGACCTCGGGTTCGCGCTCGAGGAGACGCGCCCGTTCGTCGAGTGCCTGCGGGCCGGCCACCCCTCCGGTGCGAGCTGCGCGGCTTCCCGTGCGGTCCAGCGCCGCAAGCTGGCCGAGGTGGACGAGTGGCTCGCCCGGATGCACGCCGTGCGCCGCGAGCTCGTGGCCCAGCTCGGCGATCCGCCCGCCCCCCGCTGCTGCTTCTCGGAGGAGAACCCATGATCGTCAAGGTGTCCGACGCCACCTTCGAGGAGCTCGTGCTGCGCGCCGAGCTGCCCGTGCTGCTGGACTTCACCGCCGACTGGTGCCCGCCGTGCAAGATGATCAAGCCGGTGCTCGCCGAGCTCGCCGACGAGCTGGCCGGGCGGCTGGTCGTCGCCGAGATGGACGTCGACGTCAACCCGCGCACCGCGCAGGCAGCAGGCGTGCTCGGGATGCCCACCCTGAACCTCTACCTCGGCGGGAAGGTCGCCACGCAGGTCGTCGGCGCGCGGCCGAAGGTGGCGATCATGCGTGCGATCGAGGCCCACCTCCCGGTCACGACCGGGTAGTCACACCTTCGGTGAAGGCCGCTACCGTCCGTGACGTGGAGCTGCCGGACGTCGTGCGGGCGAAGGCGGAGCAGGCGGGCGCGGGCGCGTGGGTGGCCGGGCTCGCCGCCCTGGTGGCCGGGCTGGAGCGCGACTGGGGCATCACGGTCGGCCGGGCGTATCCCGACCCGACCGAGGCCTACGTCGCCGAGGCGCAGCTCGCCGACGGAACGCCCGCCGTGCTGAAGCTGCTCGTCCCGCGCCCCGGGCAGGCCGCCGACGAGATCACCGTGCTGCGGCTCGCCGACGGCGCGGGGTGCGTGCGGCTCCTCGCGTCGGACGTCGCGCGCAGCGCCCTGCTGCTCGACCGGCTCGGCCCGTCGATGTACGAGCTGGGCTTGCCGATCGAGCGCCGGCTGGAGATCATGTGCGCCCTCGCGGCGCGGCTGTGGCGGCCGGCCCCGGACGCGGGCCTGCGCACCGGCGCGGAGAAGGGCCGGTGGCTCGTCGAGCACATCCTTCGCACGTGGCGCGACCTCGGCGGGCCGTGCTCCCGCGCTGCCGTCGACCACGCGCTCGTCTGCGCGGACCGGCGTGTCGCCGCGCACCGGCCGGAGCGGGCGGTGCTGGTGCACGGCGACGTCCACCAGTGGAACACCCTGCAGACCCGCGACGGCGGGTTCGCCCTCGTCGACCCGGACGGCCTGCTCGCCGAGCCCGAGTACGACCTCGGGATCCTGATGCGCGAGGACCCAGTCGAGCTCATGGAGGGCGACCCCCGCGAGCGCGCCCGCCGGCTCGCGGAGCGCACCGGCTGCGACCCCGTGGCGATCTGGGAGTGGGGTGTCGTCGAGCGGGTCTCGACGGGCCTGCTCGCCACGGCGATCGGCCTCCAGCCGGTGGGTTCGCAGATGCTGGCTGCGGCCGACGCGATCGCCCGCACCTGAGCCGCCTCAGGGGGTCAGCCGGTGCAGGTCGCGGGGGAACAGCGTCGTGCGCCGGATGTTGTCCGCTCCGACCAGCCGCGCGGTCCAGCGCTCCAGCCCGATCGCGAACCCGCCGTGCGGCGGCATGCCGTGGCGGAACGCCTGCAGGTACGGCTCGTACGCGTCGGTGGGTTCGCCCCGGTCGGCCAGCGCACGCGCGTAGTCGGCGTACTCGTGCAGCCGCTGGCCACCGGTCACGAGCTCCAAGCCCCGGAACAGCAGGTCGAATGAGTTCGTCCAGCCGGCGTCGCCGGGCTCGGGGTGCGTGTAGAAGGGGCGCTTGCGCGCCGGGAACCCCTCGACGGCGACGAAGTCCGATCCGAACTCCCGGACCGCCCACCGCCCGATGCGCCGCTCGTGTTCGGGCGCCAGGTCGGGCTCGTCCGGGTCGGCGCCCACGAGCGCGAGGGCGTCCCGGAAGTGGATCACCGGTATCCGCTCGGGCACCTCGGGTAGGCGCGCGCCCGCCTCGGCGGCTCCGCCGCGAACGGCGTCGATCATCCCGGCGAGCACGTCGCGCAGCACGGCGAGGACGTCGCGGTGGTCGTCGATGAAGCCCAGCTCCACGTCGAGCGACACGTACTCGGCCAGGTGCCGGACCGTGTCGTGGGGCTCGGCGCGGAAGACCGGGCCGACCTCGTAGACCCGCTCGAACACCCCCACCATCATCTGCTTGTAGAACTGCGGGGACTGCGCGAGGTAGGCGGGTCGGCCGAAGTAGTCGACGGTGAACACCGTCGCGCCCGACTCGGTCGAGCCGCCCACCAGTTTCGGTGAGTGGATCTCGGTGAAGCCGCGCTCGTCCAGCGCGCGGCGGAACCCGCGCAGTGACGCGGCTGCCACCTGCCACACCGCCGCCCGGGCCGGGTGGCGCCAGGCGATCGGGGCGTGGTCGAGCAGCGCGGGCAGCCCGGCGGTCAGGGCCGGGCGCCACAGTTCCACGGGCGGCGGGGTGGCCGAACCGAGCACCGTGATCCGCGGGTCGGTCAGCTCCGCGCCGCCGGGCGCCTTCGGGTTGGCCACCACGGTGCCCTCGACGGAAACGACGGTCTCCTCGCCGAGTGCGTCGAGCTGCCGGCGCCCCGTCCCGTCGCCGATCACGACCTGGGCGAGCCCGCTGCGGTCGCGGACCACGAGGAACGCCACCTGGGACAGGCGCCTTCGGCGGTGGACCCACCCCTGCACCGTGACGCGCTGTCCGGTGTGCTGAGGCAGTTGTGCGGTGAGCGTGCGGGACATCGGCACCTCCTCGGTCGGTCTCCCGGGAGGTGTGGGCGATCGGGTCGCTCGCGGTGCCACCACACCTTCACCGACCGCACGGCCGGCCTCGTCGCGGTCGATGACGGTGACCGGCCGAGCGGCTCGGGGGTCGTCACGCCCGTCGTCACCGCTGGGTCGGAAGGTAGTTGGCGGGGCTCCGCGGAGCACCGGGATTTCGTCGTGACGAGGGCGCCACCCACCGTGGTGTGACCGATTCGCCTGGTCGGGCGGTTGAGATGATCTCGAACACCTGTTCGACTTGAGTCGTGGGCTGGAACAACCCGGACGTCCCGTGGCACGAGCTGGAGGCCGCGCTGTCGGGGCGTGCCTGGAACGGCGGGAACCTCTCCGGCGGGCCGGAGGCCGACGGCGGCGACAGCCCGGCGTGGTCGCGCAAGCGGGAGCCGTACGTCGCCCCGCCGGTGGGCACGCCGGGTGCCCGCGTGCCGTACGCCGAGCTGCACTGCCACTCCAACTTCAGCTTCCTCGACGGCGCGAGCCACCCCGAGGAGCTGGTGGAGGAGGCGGCGCGGCTGGGGCTGGACGCGATCGCGCTCACCGACCACGACGGCATGTACGGCGTGGTCCGGTTCGCCGAGGCGGCCGCCGAGCTGGGCGTCCGCACGGTCTTCGGCGCCGAGCTGTCCCTCGGCCTCACCGCCCCGCAGAACGGGGTGGCCGACCCGGAGGGCAACCACCTGCTGCTGCTCGCCCGCGGGCCGGAGGGCTACCGCGCGCTGTGCCGCACGATCAGCACCGCCCAGCTGCGTGGGCAGGAGAAGGGGCGGCCGATCTACGACGTCGACGAGGTGGTCGCCGACACCGCGGGCCAGGTCCTGGTGCTCACCGGCTGCCGCAAGGGCAGCGTGCAGCAGGCGTTGCGCGCCGGTGGGCGCGACGCCGCCGGCAAGGAGCTGCGCAGGCTCGTCGAGCGGTTCGGGGCCGACCACGTGGCCGTCGAGCTCACCCACGCCGCGCTGCCCACCGACACCGAGCTGAACGACGTGCTCGCCGAGCTGGCCCTCGACGCCGGGCTGCCCACGGTGGCCACCACCGCGGCCCACTACGCCACCCCGCGCCGGTTCCCGCTGGCCACGGCGCTGGCCGCGGTGCGGGCGCGGCGCAGCCTCGACGAGGTCGACGGCTGGCTGCCGCCCGCCGGCACCGCCCACCTGCGCTCCGGCGCTGAGATGGCGGCCCGGTTCGACACCCGCTACCCGGGCGCGGTCGCGCGGGCCGCGGAGATCGGCACCGCCTGCGCGTTCCCGATCCGCCTCGTCGCGCCGGACCTGCCGCCGTTCGACGTCCCGGCGGGTCACACCGAGGCGAGCTGGCTGTGGGAGCTGGTCCAGCGCGGGATGATGCTCCGCTACGGCAGCCACGCCGAGCACCCGGAAGCCGTCGAGACGATCCGGCGCGAGTTCGAGATCATCAAGAAGAAGAACTTCCCCGGCTACTTCCTGATCGTCCACGACATCGTCGAGTTCTGCCGCAAGGCCGACATCCTCTGCCAGGGCCGCGGCTCGGCGGCCAACTCCGCCGTCTGCTACGCGCTGGGCATCACCAACGTCGACGCCGTGGCGATGGGGCTGCTCTTCGAGCGCTTCCTCTCCCCGGCGCGCGAGGGCTACCCGGACATCGACCTCGACATCGAGTCCGGCCGCCGCGAGGAGGTCATCCAGTACGTCTACGCCAAGTACGGGCGCGGGTGCGCCGCCCAGGTGGCCAACGTCATCACCTACCGGCCGCGCTCGGCCGTCCGCGACATGGCGAAGGCGTTCGGTTTCTCGCCGGGCCAGCAGGACGCGTGGAGCAAGCAGATCGAGCGCTGGGGCGGCCCGGTCGCCGACGTGCCCGTCGAGATACCCGACCAGGTGGTCGGGCTGGCCAACGAGCTGCTCGGCTTCCCGCGCCACCTCGGCATCCACTCCGGGGGCATGGTCATCTGCGACCGGCCGGTGTCGGAGGTGGTGCCCGTCGAGTGGGCGCGCATGCCCGGCCGCACCGTCGTGCAGTGGGACAAGGACGACTGCGCGTACGCGGGGCTCGTCAAGTTCGACCTGCTCGGGCTGGGCATGCTCACCGCGCTGCACCTCATGCTCGACCTGGTCGAGGAGCACCACGGGAAGAAGATCCAGCTGCACGAGCTGCAGCCCACCGACCCGGACGTCTTCGCGATGCTCGCGCGCGCCGACTCGGTCGGGGTGTTCCAGGTGGAGTCGCGGGCGCAGATGGCCACGCTGCCCCGGCTCAAGCCGCGGGTGTTCTACGACCTCGTCGTGGAGGTCGCGCTGATCCGGCCCGGCCCGATCCAGGGCGGTTCGGTGCACCCCTACGTGCGGCGGCGCAACAAGCTGGAGGAGTGGGACTACGACCACCCCCTCCTCAAGGGCGCGCTGGAGAAGACGCTCGGCGTACCGCTGTTCCAGGAGCAGCTCATGCAGATCGCCGTGGACGTCGCAGGCTTCTCCGCGGGCGACGCCGACGAGCTGCGCCGCGCGATGGGCGCCAAGCGGTCGGAGGAGAAGATGGAGCGGTTGCGCGACCGCTTCTTCGCCGGCATGACGGCCAACGGCATCACCGGCGAGGTGGCGATAAGGATCTTCCGCAAGATGATCGCGTTCGCCAACTTCGGCTTCCCGGAGAGCCACGCGATCAGCTTCGCGTCGCTCGTCTACTACAGCGCCTGGTTCAAGCTCTACTACCCGGCCGCGTTCTGCGCGGCGCTGCTCAACGCGCAGCCGATGGGCTTCTACTCGCCGCAGTCGCTGGTGGCCGACGCGCGCAGGCACGGCGTGCTCACCCGCGGCGCCGATGTCAACCTCGGGCGGGCCGAGGCGATCCTGCAACCCGACCCGCTCTCCACCGGCGGGCAGGCCGTCCGGCTCGGGCTCGCCGAGGTGCGGGGCATCGGCCTCGAGCTGGCCGAGCAGATCGACGCCGAGCGCGACCGGGGCGGGCCCTACCGCGACCTCGCCGACCTCGCCCGCCGCGTCCGGCTCACCGTCCCGCAGGCCGAGGCGCTCGCCACCGCCGGCGCGTTCGGCAGCTTCGGGATCGACCGGCGCTCGGCGCTGTGGGCGGCCGGGGTGGTCGCGGCGGTGCGTCCCGAGCAGTTGCCCGGCACCGCCGTCGGGCTGGAGGCGCCCGCCCTGCCCGGGCTCACCGACGTCGAGCTCACCGCAGCCGATGTCTGGGCCACCGGCGTCTCGCCCGGCACGCACCCCATGCAGCACCTGCGGGAGAAGCTCGAGGCCCTCGGCGCTGTCCGCATCGACGCCCTCGACGCCATCGGCCGCGCCGTCCCGCCCGGCGACCCGGAACACGACATGCCGCGGGTGCTGGTCGGCGGGCTCGTCACCCACCGGCAGCGGCCGGCCACCGCCCGCGGCGTCACCTTCCTGAACCTGGAGGACGAGGGCGGCATGCTCAACGTCACCTGCTCGGAGGGGCTGTGGGCGCGCTACCGCACGGTGGCGCTCAGCAGCACCGCCCTGCTCGTGCGCGGGCGGCTGGAACGCAGCCCGGAGGGCGTGCTCAACCTGGTGGCCGACCGGCTGCAGAAGCTGGCGCTCACGGTGCCGGTGAAGTCGCGCGACTTCCGCTGAGCAGTGCCGGGGCCAGCTCGCGCCACTCGGGTAGCGGCAGCGCCGCCGGGTCGGCGGTGAGCGCCTGGACGCAGACGTGGTCCGCTCCGGCGTCGAGGTGCTCCTGCACGCGCTTCTGGATCGACTCGACGTCGCCGTGGGCCACGATCGCGTCCACCAGCCGCCTGCTCGGGCCGGCGAGGATGTCCTCGTCGCCGAAGCCCAGCCGGCGCACGTTGGCCTCCTGGTGCGGGGCCATCGAGACGTAGCCGGCGACGTGCGCCGTGGCGATCTCGCGGGCCCGGGTGGCGTCGGCGTCGAGCACCACGCCCTGTTCCACGGCCAGGAACGCGTCCGGGCCCATGATCTCGCGTGCTCGCGCGGTGTGGTCGACGGACACGAAGTACGGGTGGGCGCCCTGGGCGCGTTCGGCGGCGAGCGCCAACATCTTCGGGCCGAGTGCGGCGAGCACCCGGAGTGGTGCCGGATCCGGGACCGGGCTGTGCGCGGGGACGGCGTCCATCGCGTCCAGGTAGGCGCGCATCGCCGCTGCGGCGTTCCCCAGCGCCGGCATCGGGTAGCCGGCGAACTCCCGCACGGTGTCGTCGACGCGATGGCCGCCGAGGCCGAGGACGTAGCGGCCGGGGAACGCCTCACCCAGCGCCCGCTCGGCACCTGCCAAGGCCATCGGGTCCCGCAGCGCGACGTTGGCGATCCCGGAGGCGACGGTGAGGCGCCGCGTGGCCGACAGCAGCAGCCATCCCTGGCTCACCGTGTCGCGCCCGAACGCCTCGCCGTACCAGATCGCGCCGTAGCCGAGCTCCTCGATCTCGGCGGCCGCCTCCCGTACCCGGCCGGCGGGCTCGCCGTCGAAGGCGAAGGTCCAGATACCGACCTCGCTCCGTGTCACGTCTGTCATGTCCACTCCTTTCCGGAGAACTTCTCCGGTACGTGGGCGCTACCATAGCGGAGAAGTTCTCCGGAAAGTCGGGAGGGATGACCGTGGACCGGCCGCTGCGGGCCCACGCACGCCGCAACCAGGCGCGCGTCGTCGCCGCCGCCCGCGAGGTGTTCGCCGAAGCGGGCCCGGAGGCGTCCCTCAACGAGATCGCCCGCAGGGCCGAGGTCGGACCGGGCACGCTCTACCGGCACTTCCCCACTCGCCGTGCCCTGCAGATCGCGGTGCTCCGCGACCGGATCGAGGCGCTGTGCGGCCGGGGTGACGAGCTGCTGACCTCCGCCTCACCGGATGACGCGCTGGCCGAGTGGCTGCGTGCCTTCCTCGCGCATGCGCGCAGCGGCCAGGGCCTCGGCGGGGCGGTGATGACCGTCGCGCCGGACGAGCTGGGCTTCGACTGCCACGAGCGGATCATGGACACGGCCGCCCGGCTGCTCGGCAACGCCCAGCGCTCGGGTTCGGCTCGCGCCGATCTCTCACCCGGCGATCTCCTGCAGCTCGTGGTCGGGATCGCGCTGGCGACTGCTCAGACCGACGACGCGGACGAGCCGGACCGGCTGCTGGGGATCGTGCTCGACGCCGTGTCCCAGCGGCGTCGCGGGGGAGGGTCTGCCCAGTAGGCGCCTCATCGCCCGGCGGGTGCGGTCCGGTGCGCGTGAAGTCAGGGGCGTGGGAGGGTGCGCTCGTGGATCAGGGGGACGACCGCGAGTACATCGATCTCGACCTGTCGGAGGTGCGTCCGGGCGACGAGCCGTGGCGGCGGCGCAGGTTCGTGCGCTGCAGCTTCGCGGAGGCGGACCTGCGGGGGCTCGCCACCGAGTCGTGCACCTTCGACGACTGCGACTTCACTGGCGCCGATCTCGGTGAGTCCGTCCACCGGGGCGGCGCCTTCCGGTCCTGCCGGATGGTGCGGGCCACGCTCGGCGGCTCGGCGTTCCGCGGGTGCTCGCTGCTCGGCACGTCGCTGATCGACTCGCGGCTGCGGCCGATCACCTTCAGCGACTGCGACCTCACACTCGCCGCCCTCGGCCGCGCCGACCTGCGGGACACGGACCTGTCGGGGCTGCGGCTGCGCGAGGCGAACCTGGTGGAGGCCGACCTGCGGGGCGCGGACCTGCAGGGCGCCGACCTGACCGGTGCCCGCCTGCTGCGAGCCCGGCTGGACGGCGCCGATCTGCGCGGAGCACGCATCGATCCCGACGGCCTCGTGCAGGCGCGGCTGGCCGGGGCCGCGGTGGACGTCGAGCAGGCGATCGCGTTCGCGGCCGCCCACGGACTCCGAGTCGCCTGACACACCGATCACCGCCTCGCCCCGGTTGTCGTGACTCGTGCACGACGTCCCAGCGAGATCACGAGCATGCTGGCGCCGAAAAGGGCCGCCGTGAAGATGAACGCCCCAGCGGAACCGAGGACGCCGGACAGGGCCGCCAGGAGCCCGGCGCAGAGGATCTCGCCCCCGTACTCCGCCTGGGCCAGGAAGGAGTGGACGGTCGCGCGGACGTCGCTCGACGTGCGGCGGTTGACCCAGATCGTCGTGACCGTGCGCACCAGCGGCATGGCGACCCCGGATGCGACGAGCACCGCGACCAGCGCGGTGGTGAGGTCCGGGGCGAGCCCGAGCATGCCCAGGCCGAGGACGCCCGCGGCGCAGGCCAGGAGCATGGCGCCCCGGGCGCCTCGCTCGCCGTAGATCCGCTGTTCCACGGCGCGGAGCGACAGGGCGCCGATGACGAGGGCACCGATGCCCAGAACGGTGGACCACACCGTTCCCGGACCGCCGGCGGGGAAGCCGAGGGCGTGCAGCTGGAGCGGGTAGATGCGCCCGAAGGAGTCGGCGGCGCCGTTGACGAGCACGGTGACGACGACGAGGGCGAGGATCGTCCGGTCGCGGACGGCGAGCCGGGCCCCGCGCCGGGCGATGTCGAGCGACACGCGCAGGCGACCTGTGCGGATCGGCGTGAAGTTGCGTTCCGGGAAGGCGAACGCGACCGCTGCTCCCAGGGCGAGCATCAGGACTCCGGCGGCCACGATCGCGGACTGCCGCCCCACCAGGGCAGCGAGACCGCCGACGCCGAGCATGCCGACGACCGCCCCGAGGAGCTGCCGGCGCGCCTGTCGGGCGAGCACCCGGTCGATGAGCTCCGGCCGGTCCAGCTCGTCGGTGATCCACGCGATGTCGGCTCCGCTGGAGAACGTCCAGGAGATCCCCCACAGCATCTGCGCGAGCAGCAGCGGCACGAAGTCCGGGAACAGGCCGGTCGTGATCATCGCGACCGCCATCAGGGGATGGGCGACCACGATCGCCCACTTGCGGCTCACCGCGTCCGCGAGCACCCCGGCCGGCACCTCGAAGATCATGGAGGCGATGCCCTGGGCCGCGGCGATCACCAGCAGCTGCGCGGGTGACAGCTGCGCGTCGACGACCATGTAGAAGCTCGTGACGAGCCACCAGCCGTTGTGCAGCACGGCTCGGACGCCGACCCATCCGAGGAACAGGGTGACGAGCCTGTCGCCGCTCATGGGCGGACCGCCGAGTGGGAGCAGCCAGGCAGGACGGTATGACGCATGCGTGCGGGAACTCCGAGGAGTACTGCGGGCAGGGGCCGGCGGACATCTCAGGAGCTCATGGCCGCGAAGGTAGCGAGCTGCCGTCCGGACGGCTACCGACTTCCGGGCCCGAGCTACCGCACGGTGGCGCTCAGCAGCTCCGCCCTGAAGGAGGAACCGGTCGGAGGGATCACGACCCGGCTGCGACACCCGAGCGAGGTAGCCGGACGTGCAGGGTGGTCGCGCCCGGGCGGGAGTCGATCGTGATGGTGCCGCCGTGGCGCTCCACGACGATGCGCCGCGCGATGTCGAGGCCGAGGCCCGTGCCCTTGCCGACGTCCTTGGTCGAGAAGAACGCGTCGAACGCGCGCTCCGCCACCTGCGGCGACATGCCCGGCCCGGTGTCGGCGATCGACACCGCCACGGCGTCGCCGTCGGCGCGCACCGTCAGCCGGAGCGTTCCCGAGCCGTCCATCGCGTCGAGCGCGTTGTCGATCAGGTTGGTCCAGACCTGGTTCAGCTCGCTCGCATAGGCGTCGATCGGACGCACGTCGGACCCGTAGTCGCGGACGACGGTGACGCCGCCGCCGATCCGGTCGCCGAGCATCGCGACCGTGCTGTCGAGCCCACTCGTCACGTCGACGCGCTGCAGCGACGCGCGGTCCATCTGGGAGTAGGACTTCACGGTGGCGACCAGCTCGGAGATCCGGGCGGTCGACTCCTTGAGCTCGGCGAGCAGCGCGGTGGCCGACAGCGTGCTCGCCACCCACTCCAGGCCGGGCCCGAGTGCCGGTCCGCCGATCGCGGCGGCCACCCGCTCGCACCAGGCGATGTCGGCGCCCGCCGCGGCGAGCGCCGGGGCGAGGAGCCACTCCCGCTCGACACCGTGGTCGGCGAGCCAGACCTCGAGGTCGCCCTCCAGGTCGGACACGGTGAGCGGGTCCGAGGCGGCCGGGCGGGAGCCGAGCTCGGCGCGAAGGGCGTCCAGCGCGGCGAACTGCCGGGCGGAGAGCTCGTCGCCGGCGAGCAGGACCTGCGACGACACGAGGGTCCGGTACGTCGCATCGAGCTCGTCGATCGCCCTGGTGGCGGCCGCGGCCGGGTTGTTGATCTGATGGGCGATACCCGCGGCGAGCGTGCCCAGTGCCACCAGCGACTGGTGCTGGCGCGCGGTCGACTCGATCGAGCGCGCCGTGCGGTAGAGCCCGCTGATCAGGTGGCTGCCGAAGGGGAACCAGGCCCTCGCAAGCTCGGCCAGCGCCGCGGCGGGCACCCGGAGCACCCGCCCGGCGACCTGTCCGCGGCCCGTCGCGAGGTAGACGCCGCCCTCGTCCCAGGCGCGGAACCCGCCCGCCCACCTGCCGGGCACGTCCATCCGGCCGACCACCGTCTCCTCGCGGTCGGCGCGACGGCTCAGCTCGATCGCGCCGTCCACCAGCGCCCACCAGGCGTCCGCAGGCTCGCCCTCGTGGAACAGCTCGACACCGGGCTCGATCCGGACGACGGTGCCGGCCGCGACCAGCTGCGTGATCTGGTCGTCGGACAGGTCGCCGAACAACGGCAGCGAGCGGAGGTCCTCGACGCGCAGCACAGGACACAGTAGACACGCACCCCGTTTCGACCGGCGCACCCTGTCGTAGCGCGGGCGGCGAACAGGTGCGTGAGCGGGAGGCGGGTGCGCGAGCCCCCACACCGAGACAGTTGTCGGACCGGTCTCGGCGCACCGGCCGATGGCGGGCGCCCGCCCGGCTGGGAGGATGGTGTCCGTGACGGCGACGGTGATGGACGGAAGAGCCACGCTGCAGGAACTGCTCGGCGAGCTGGCGGGGCGGGTGGAGAAGCTGCAGGCGAGCGGCGTGACACCGGGGCTCGGCACGCTCCTCGTCGGCGACGACCCGGGCTCGCACTCCTACGTCCGGGGCAAGCACCGCGACTGCGCCAAGGTCGGCATCACCTCGATCCAGCGGGAGCTGCCGGCCGATGCCACCCAGGCCGAGGTCGAGCGGGCCGTCGACGAGCTGAACGCCGACCCGGCCTGCACCGGGTTCATCGTGCAGCTTCCGCTGCCGAAGGGGCTCGACGCGGGCGCGGCGCTGGGGCGGATCGACCCGATGAAGGACGCCGACGGGCTCGCCCCGGTGAGCCTCGGGCGGCTCGTGCTCGGCGAGCCGGGCCCGCTGCCGTGCACGCCGCGGGGAATCGTCGAGCTGTGCCGCCGCTACGGCGTGGAGCTGAACGGCGCGCGCGTCACCGTGGTCGGCCGCGGCGTCACGGTCGGAAGGCCGCTCGGCCTGCTGCTCACCCGCCGGTCCGAGAACGCCACCGTGACGCTGTGCCACACGGGCACGAAGGACCTCGCCGCCGAGGTCCGCCGCGCCGACATCGTCGTCGCGGCCGCGGGCGTGCAAGGCCTGATCACCGCCGACATGGTGCGGCCGGGAGCCACCGTCCTCGACGTCGGTGTGACGCGAACGGACACCGGGCTGGTGGGCGACGTCGCGCCCGAGGTGGCCGAGGTGGCCGGGCTGCTCGCGCCGATGCCCGGTGGGGTCGGTCCGATGACGCGGGCGATGCTGCTGACCAACGTGGTGGAAGCAGCCGAGCGGGCGGTCGGCGAACCGTCGTGACCGGCCTCCGCTCCCGCCTGCCGGTGCACGCGCCGATGACGTTCGTGCTGCTGATCGCGGGTGCGGGCATGGTCAGGACGCTCACCCAGCACTGGCGCGAGGGGGCGGTGCTGCTCGGCGGTGCCCTGATCGTGGCCGCTGTGCTGCGGGTGCTGCTGCCGACGGACCGGGTCGGGCTGCTCGCGATCCGCAGCCGTCCGATCGACGTGCTCGCCTACGGCGGGCTGGGCACCGTGATCGCCGTGCTGGCCATGACGATCACCGCCAGCCTGCTGAACGGCGGGTGAGGGTGGGCGAGCGACGGCTGCGCCCCCTGCGCCCCGACGAGCTCGACGCCGAGCAGCGCGCGGTGTACGACGCGCTCGCCGACCCGCCGGGCCGGGTGGGGCTGAGCTCGGACGGCAGCCTGCACGGCCCGTTCGACGCGATGCTGCGCGCCCCGAGATCGGGCGCGGCGCTGCAGGCGCTGGGCGCTGCGCTGCGATACGGCAGCGTGCTGCCCGAGCGGGTTCGCGAGCTCGCGACGCTGCAGGTCGCCGCGCACCACCGTTCGGACTTCGAGTGGTACGCCCACGCACCGCTCGCCGCATTGGCCGGACTGCCGGCAGCGCTGCTGGAGGCGGTCCGCACAGGAGGACCGGTCGAGCCGGACGACCCGGCCGAGCGCGCCGCCGCCGCCGTCGTCGGGCAGCTGCTCGCCACCGGCGACGTCGACGACGCCGCGTGGGCGAGCGTCGTCGGGCAACTCGGCGAGGCCGGCGCCGTCGAGCTCACCACGCTCGTGGGCTACTACGGCCTCCTCGCGATGCAGATGCGTGTGCTGCGCGTGCCGCTGCCCCCGGATGCACCGGCCGTCGGCTGGGATCGATAGCGCGCTGAGACGTCGATGAAGGCCCGGCGCGGCATCATCGGGGAATGACCGACCGCTCGGAACGAATCGTCGACACGCTGGTGGAGGCGTTCGCCGACCTCATGACGGCCGATCCCGGCGCATTTCGGACGAAGTTCCGGAAAATGGCGGCGGACCCGTTCGCATTCTACCGCGGCAGCGCCTGCCTCTTCTACGCGGACGTGGCCGAGCGGGACGATCCGTGGGCCGACGAGCGGACGAGCCGGGTGTGGATCCAGGGCGACCTGCACGCGGAGAACTTCGGCACCTACATGGACGGCGACGGGGTGCTGATCTTCGACGTGAACGACTTCGACGAGGCGTACGTCGGGCACTTCACCTGGGACGTCACCCGCTTCGCCGCCAGCATGGCGCTGCTGGGCTGGCGCAAGGCGATCTCGGACGCCGACATCTCCCGGCTGGTCGAGCGGTACGTGCGGGCCTACCTCGACCAGGTGCGGTGGTTCGTCGACCAGGCCGACGATCGCAGCTTCGCGCTGCGGCTCGACACCACCGATGGTGCCGTCCACCAGGTGCTGCAGCTGGCGAAGCTGCGCACCCGGGTGGCCCTGCTCGACGGGATCACCGAGACCGAGGGCTTCGACCGGGTGCTGCGTGAGGTGCCGGGCCTGCGCAGGCTGGAGGACGGTGAGCGCGCGGCGGTGCTCGACGCGTTCGAGCGCTACCTCGAGTCGATCCCGCAGGCGAAGCGGCTCCGCGGGGTGGCCTACCGGGTCAAGGACGTGGCCGGGCGCTCCGGCTTCGGGATCGGTAGCGCCGGGCTCCCGGCCTACACGGTGCTGATCGAGGGCTACAACCAGGCGCTCGACAACGACGTCGTGCTGTCGATGAAGCAGGGCAACGTCGCCTCGCCGTCCCGCGTGGTCACCGACCCGGCGATCTCGGGCGCCTTCCGGCACCACGGCCACCGCACCGCGGTGTCGCAGCGGGCGCTGCAGGCGCACGCCGACCCGCTGCTGGGCTGGACCGACCTGAACGGCGTCGGATTCGTGGTGAGCGAGGTGTCGCCGTACGAGGCGGACCTGGACTGGTCGGAGCTCACCGAACCGGCCGAGATCGCCCCGGTGGTGGACAACCTCGGCCGGGCAACGGCGAAGGTGCACTGCGTGGCCGACTCCGACGCCGACCACTCGCTGGTGCCGTTCCAGACCGAGGAGGCGATCGCCGAGGTCGTTGGCGGCCGCGAGGACGAGTTCGTGGGATGGGTGGTGGAGTTCGCCCACGACTACGCCGCGCGGGTGCGGGAGGACCACGCCCTCTTCGTCGACGCGTTCCGGCACGGCCGCATCCCGGGTGTGGCCGCTTCCGCGGAGTCCTGATTCGGCGCGATCGGGTCCGACCGCGATCAGTCCTGTGCGTAGAGCCGGCGGACGAGGTCCTCGATCGACGGTTCGACCACCGTGACGTCGCGCAGCTCAGCGCGTGCCGCGACGGCCGAGATCAAGGCGGCCGCTGTGGTGTCGCCGGGCGTGAACGCGAGCCGCTGGCGCAGGCCGTCCGCCTCGACCCGGACTTCCCGCACTCCCGGCAGGCCCTCGAGCGGTGCGGCCGGTGCCGTCAGCTCGACGACGACCTCCCGTGCACCGCCGGAACGGGCGCGCAGCGCGTCGATGGCGTCGTCGGCCACCACCCGGCCCTGGTCGATCACGACGACGCGGCGGCAGAGCCGCTCGACGTCGGGCAGGTCGTGCGTGGTGAGCAGGATCGTCACCCCGTCGACGATGTTGACCTCCTGCAGGAACGCGCGCAGCCGCTCCTTGCTCACCAGGTCGAGCCCGACGGTCGGCTCGTCCAGCACGAGCAGCTGCGGGCCGTGCAGCAGAGCCGCGGTGACCTCGCCGCGCATCCGCTGGCCCAGCGACAGCTGCCGCACCGGCACGTCGAGGAACCCGTCGAGCCCCAGCACCTCGGTGCACCGCTCCAGCCGTGTGCGCTGCTCCGGTTCGGAGACGCGGTGGATCGCTCCGAGCAGCTCGAAGCTGTCGCGCAGCGGCAGGTCCCACCACAGCTGGCTGCGCTGGCCGAACACCACGCCGAGCCGGCGGGCGAGCTCGCGCCGCTGCCGCGTGGGGTCCAGGCCGCAGACCTGCAGCCGGCCCGCGGTGGGCACGAGGATGCCGATCAGCATCTTGATCGTCGTCGACTTGCCCGCGCCGTTCGGGCCGAGGAAACCCACGGCTTCACCGGGCGCGATGCGCAGGTCCACGTCGCTCACCGCGACCACGCGGCGCCGCGCGCGCCTGCGGCCGACCGTGAACTCCCGACGCAGCCCTTCCGTCTCGATGATGGTGTCCGGGACGGCGCTCATGATCCGGCTCCCTGGTAGTGGCGGACGGCGGTGCGCCACACGAGCGCCGCGACGAGCACGGCGGCGACGGCGACGAGCGGTGCGGCGTAGCGCAGGAAGTGCGGCAGCCCGAGCGGGTCGGGGCGGTCCAGCAGCGCGAGGGCCGGGAAGTAGGCGACGAACGCACCCGGCACGGCGTAGCAGAGCAGGCGGCGCAGCCACGGTCCGAAGACGGTGATCGGGTACGCGGTGGTGAGCTGCGAGCCGTAGGTGAACGCGTTGGCCAGCTCGCGGCCCTCGATGACCCAGAACGACACCGAGCAGGTGACCACCCAGATCGAGCTGATGATCGTGGTGCCGATCAGCGGCGTGCCGATGACGAGCAGCGCGTTCAGCGGGGTGGGCTCCACCTGGCCCTGAGCCAGGACGATGGCGAGCACGACCACGCCCACCGCCGAGCGGCCCAGGCGCCGCAGCTGCAGGTCGCTCGTCACGAGCTGGGGGAGCACCCCGAGCGGCCGGGCGAGCAGCACGTCCAGCTCGCCGGTGCGGATCCAGCGCGGCAGATCGTCGAGCTGGCCGACGGCGAGGTCGGCGAGACCGAACGAGATCGCGGCGAGCCCGAAGATCAGCAGCACCTCGTCGCGGGCGAAGCCGCCGAGCGCGTCGACGTGTGCGAACACCGCGAGGATCACGACGAGCTCCGCGGCGTGGCCGAGCGCCTGCCCGAGGGTGTCGAGGGTGAACGAGACGGGGTAGGCCAGCTGGCTGCGCACCCGCGAACCGAGGATCCGCAGGTGGATCCGGACCCTATCCACCCTGCACCACCAGCTTCCGGGTCGCCCGAGCGAGTACGAACCGCCCCGCGGCGATCAGCAGCACTGCCCACACCACCTGGTGGGCGAGCAGGGCGGCCGCCGAGCCCCGTTCGCCGAACACGTCGATCGGCGTCTGCAGCATCGCCGGGAACGGGGTGGTGTACAGCGCCACCCGGAGGGTGTCGGGGAAGAAGGCGATCGGGACGGTCAGCCCGCACAGCAACCCGGTCGTCGCGGCGTAGACGGTGACGACGCCGCGGTTGTCCATCAGCCAGAACGCGGTCAGGTCCAACAGGAAGCGGATCGAGAAGCTGATCACCACCGCGAGCACGGTGGACACCGCGAAGACCAGCACCGTCCACGGGCTCTGCGGCCACCGGAACGGCAGCACGAGCGCGCCGAACAGCACCGGCGGCGCGAACCGGACCAGCATGGCGTGCGCGGCGCGGCCGAGGTCCTGCGCCAGCAACGCCGGCTGAAGGTCCCACGGCCGGGCGAGGTCGATCGCGACGTCGCCCGACCGCACCCGAAGGGCGAGCTCCCGCTCCGGCCACAGGATCACGACCGCGAGCAGGCCCTGACCCAGCCACACGAACGTGCTCGTGTCGGCGGCGTCGTAGGCCGCAGCACGGCCGGTCTGCTCGACGACGGCGAGCAGCACGGCGACCCGCAGGAGCCCGAACACGGTGTTCGTGAACAGGCCGGCGAGGCTCGCTGCGAGGTAGATGGAGTGGCGCCGGAAGCCCGCCCTGACCAGGTGGAGGTAGGGCCTGAGCACGTCTGTCCACGCTACGGCCGGGTGCAACTGGTTTTCTGAGTCAGGCCTCTCTCGCTCAAGGCCTTCTGGCTCAAGGCCTTCTGGCTGAAGGTCTGCCTTCCCAGGCCTCCTGGCGGCGCCGCGCATTGTGCGGGGCCGCCCCTCACAGCTCAAGGGCGCTTCGCGTCGCTTCGCGATCGCTGCGCGCCCCTTGACCTGCGAGCCTCTGCGGCCCCTTGAGGGCAAGCAGTGCGGGCAGGCCCAAGGGCCTGCCCTCTTGGTGCGCGGCGCCGCCAGGAGGCCGGTGTCGGGCATCCCCTTGTCCCTTGCGCACCCGGTTTCCGCGCACGCGCCGCGTTTCGGTCCACGCGACCGGTCGACGGGGTGCATCAGCCGAGAAGGGGTGCGTGAGCTGCGAAGATCACCAGCTGGGTGCGTTTCCCGACGCAGGGCGTCGGGTTTCGCGCCGAAACGCTGATCATGCCCGTGAGACCGGCCTTCGGTGGCGCCGCGCGCAGGAAGGGGCAGGCCCGTGGCCTGCCCGCGAAGCGGGCCCGGAGGGGTCGCGGAGGCTCGCGGGTCAAGGGTCGCGTAGCGATCGCGGCAGCGACGCGGAGCGCCCTTGAGGCGTGAGGGGCGGCCCCGCATGATGCGCGGCGCCACCGAAGGCCTGGTGGAGGTCGGCCTGGACGGGGCGTGGCGCCACCGAAGGCCCGGCGGGGGGCTGGGCCTGAACGTTGCGCGGCCACCGAAGGCCGCGGCAGGAGCTGGTGCCGCGTCCGTCAGCAGCTGCGCATGATGCGCATGACCTGCTCGTCGGTGAGCGCGGGTACGGGCAGGGGGTGCGCGGCCGGGGCGCGCAGGCCGTCCAGGACGAAGCCGAGGTGGCGGCGCCACGCGTCCGGGTCGACGTCGGCGGTGGCCTCGATGGTGCGGGTGATCGCCCAGGTCACGAACGCCATGTCGGCCAGCACGAAGTCCGGCCGCAGTGCCCCGCTGCGCTTCGCGCGCTCGACCACCTCGCCCATCAGCTCGCGCCCGCGGAGGTGGTCCGGGGTGGGCGCGGCCTGCGGGATGCTGCGCGCCGACAGGTCGTTGTAGCCGCGGTCGGCCGCCTGCATCCGGCAGACCTGCTCCACGAAGTGGGCGAACCCCGCCCACGCGTCGTCCATCGCCAGCGCGTGCTCGGCGACCTCGATCAGGGTCTCGCGGCGGTCGGCGAAGACCGCGGCCACCAGGTCGGCCCTGGTCGGGAAGCGGTTGTAGAGCGTCCCGATGCTCACGCCCGCCCGGCGCGCGACCTCGTCGAGGGGCACGTCGAGGCCGCGCTCGGCGAACACCGCGCGCGCTGCTTCGACGAGCCGCTCCAGGTTGCGTTGGGCGTCCTTGCGCAGGGGCATGTTCCATCCACGAAGTTGACGGTGGCCTCAGGTTACCGGTATGAAGTTGAGCATGACCTCAACTTCTAGCAAAGTGATCGCGATCCTCGGGGCTGGACCGGGGCTGGGGATGTCGATGGCCCGGCGGTTCGGGCGGGAGGGCTTCGCCGTGGCGCTCGTGTCCCGCACCGACGCGCGGCATGCCGCGTACGTGGCCGAGCTGGCGACCGGTGGCGTCGAGTCGCACAGCTTCACGGCGGACGTCACCGACGCCGAGCAGGTGCGCGACGTGCTGACGCGGATCGCGGCCGATCTCGGCGAGGTCGACACCGTGTACTACGGCCCGGCGTCTGCGAGCTTCGGTTCGGGCATCGTCCCGCTTCCCGAGGCGGATGCGGCGGCCGTGCGGGCCCCGCTCGAGGCGGTGCTGCTGCCGGCCGTGGGACTCGTCGCCGCCGCGCTGCCGCCGATGCTGCGGCGCGGCGACGGCGCGTTGTTCTTCGGCGGCGGGCTCAGCGGCCTGCGCCCGGTGCCGATGCTGGGCAACCTCGCACCCGCGTCCGCCGCCCTGCGCATGTACGTCCTCACGCTCGCCGCGGCCGTGCGGGAGCAGGGCGTGTACGCGGCGACGCTCACGATCGGCGGGCTGATCGAGCGCGGCGACATCCACCGGATGCTCAGCGAGCAGGGCGCGTCGCTGCCCACGCTCGACCCCGACCAGATCGCCGACACGGCGTGGCGGATGTACGTCGCCCGGGACGAGGCGGAGGCGGTCTTCGACGTGCTCACCCCGGCGCTCTGACCCCTGTGAGTGGATACGAGTGCTCCAGCACTCGCATCCACTCACGGGTCAGAACTCCGCGAGCGCCGCGTTGAACGTCGCGCTGGGGCGCATCACCTCGTCGGCCTTCGCCTTGTCGACGAAGTAGTAGCCGCCCAGGTCGACCGGGTTGCCCTGCACCCCGTTCAGCTCACCGACGATCTTCTCCTCGTCGGCGGCGAGCCGCTCCGCGAGCGGGGCGAAGGTCGCCGCGAGCTCGGCGTCCTCGGTCTGCCGCGAGAGGGCCTGGGCCCAGTAGAGGGCGAGGTAGAAGTGGCTGCCGCGGTTGTCGAGCTCGCCCGCCCGCCGCGACGGCGACTTCCCGGTCTCCAACAGCGTGCCGGTGGCGTCGTCGAGGGCCTTGCCGAGCACGGCGGCGCGCGGGTTGTCGGTCTTCTCGGCGAGGAACTCGAAGGAGACGGCCAGCGCGAGGAACTCGCCGAGGGAGTCCCACCGCAGGTGGTTCTCCTTGACGAGCTGCTGCACGTGCTTGGGGGCCGACCCGCCTGCGCCGGTCTCGAACAGCCCGCCGCCGTTCATCAGCGGCACGATCGAGAGCATCTTCGCGCTGGTGCCCAGCTCGAGGATCGGGAACAGGTCGGTGAGGTAGTCGCGCAGGACGTTGCCGGTGACGGAGATCGTGTCCTCGCCGCGCTTCGCCCGCTCCAGGGTGTAGCGGGTGGCCTCGGCCACCGGGAGGATCTCGATCGTCAGGCCGTCGGTGTCCTCCTCGGCGAGGTACGCGCGCACCTTCTCGATCACCTGGGCGTCGTGGGCGCGGGTCTCGTCCAGCCAGAACACGGCAGGCCAGCCGGTGGCGCGGGCGCGCGAGACGGCCAGCTGCACCCAGTTGCGGATCGGGGCGTCCTTGGTCTGGCAGGCGCGCCAGATGTCGCCGGCCGCGACCTCGTGCTCGAGCAGCGTGGCGCCGGAGCCGTCCACCACGCGGACGGTGCCGGGCGCGCTGATCTCGAAGGTCTTGTCGTGGCTGCCGTACTCCTCGGCCTTCTGCGCCATCAGCCCGACGTTGGGAACGGTGCCCATCGTGGTGGGGTCGAACGCGCCGTGCTCGCGGCAGAAGGCGACGGCCTCGGCGTAGAGCGCCGCGTACGAGGAGTCCGGGATGACGAACTTCGCGTCCTGCAGCTCGCCCTTCGCGTTCCACATCTGCCCGGAGGACCGGATCGCGGCGGGCATCGAGGCGTCGATGATGACGTCGCTCGGGACGTGCAGGTTGGTGATGCCGCGGTCGGAGTCGACCATCGCGAGCCCCGGCCCGCTGTCGTAGGCGGCGCTGATCGCCTTCTCGATCGCCTCCCGCTTCGCGGCGGGCAGCTTCTCGAGGGCGGTGAGGATGCTCGCGACGCCGTCGTCCGGGTCGGCGCCCACGCTCCTGAGCTCGTCGCCGTACTGCGCGAAGACGTCGGCGAAGTAGGTCTGCACGGCGTGCCCGAACAGCACCGGGTCGGAGACCTTCATCATCGTGGCCTTGAGGTGCACGGAGAACAGCACGCCCTTGGCCTTGGCGTCGGCGACCTGCTCGGCGAGGAACGCGCGCAGCGCCTCGACCCGCATCACCGCGGCGTCGACGACCTCGCCCGGCTGCACCGGCACCGACGGCTTGAGCACGGTGACGGTGCCGTCCGCGGCCACGTGCTCGATGCGCAGCTCGCCGGCCTCGGCCATCGTGACCGAGCGCTCGGAGTGCCGGAAGTCGCCGTCGCTCATCGTCGCGACGTGCGAGGTGGAGTCGGCCGACCACGCGCCCATCGAGTGCGGGTGCTTCTTCGCGTAGTTCTTCACCGAGGCGGGCGCCCTGCGGTCCGAGTTGCCCTCGCGCAGCACGGGGTTCACCGCGCTGCCCTTGACCGCGTCGTACGCCGCCCGCGCGGCGCGCTCGTCGTCGGTGCTCGGCTCGTCCGGGAAGTCCGGCACGGCGTGCCCGGCGGCCTGCAGCTCCTTGATCGCCGCCTTGAGCTGCGGGATCGAGGCGCTGATGTTGGGCAGCTTGATGATGTTGGCGGCCGGGGTCTTGGCGAGCTCGCCGAGCTCGGCGAGCGAGTCCGGCGCCAGGTCGAACGCGGCGAGGATGCGTCCGGCCAGCGAGATGTCGCGGGTCTCGACCTCGACGCCCGCCTCGCCGGCGTACGCCTCGATGATCGGCAGGAACGAGTGCGTGGCCAGCGCGGGCGCCTCGTCGGTGTAGGTGTAGATGACCTTCATCTTCTGCTTCGGCCTGCCTCGGGACGGGTGGTCGGACTGGTGGTCGGACGCGAACACGCTATCCCGAACCGGGAGTGGACGGCGTCATGAGGCGCGGGAGGCCACATGCCCGCTACCGTGGGTTTCCACACGTTCTCGGGGAGGCACGGTCGTGGCCAGGATCACGGTTCCCAAGTTGGAGGCCTCCAGCTTCAAGGGGTGGACGTTCGTGTTGGTCGCGGGCGTCGTGCTGGCGTTGCTCGCCATCATCGATCGCGGTGGGCTCGGGGAGATCACGACCGCCAACGGCTCCACGGGCTGCGAGCTCGAGGTGATGACCGACCAGCTGAACGTCCGTAGCGGGCCGAGCCCGGGCGCCGCGCTCGTCGAGACGTTGACGCGGGGCATGCGCGTCGACGGCACCAAGGTGGTCACCGACGGCTTCCGGGAGCTGGAGGCGGGCCGGTGGGCGGCCGACGCGTTCCTGTCCCCGCTGCCCGGCTCGGACTGTGCCTGAGTCGTGATCATGGTCCGCCCTCCGGTGGGTGACGCTGCATGACCGGATTCAGCCCGACCCGGATGATCGGCGGACGGTACGTCGTACTGGGGAGCATCGGCAGCACGAGCGTCGGCGCGGTGTGGCGCGCCGCCGACCGCGTGACCGGCCTCCAGGTGGCGGTGGCCGAGCTGCACCTGCCGTCCGATCCCGACGAACGGCGGCTGGCACGCGAGCGGTTGCTGCGCGTTGCCAGGGCCGCGGGAAGGCTCCGCCACGCCGGTTTCATCGCCATTCACGACGTGGTCACCGACGACGACGTCGACCACGTCGTGACCGAGCTGGTGGAGGCACCGACGCTCGCAGAGCGGGTGGCGAGCGACGGCCCCCTGGACGAGCGGTCGGCCGCCCCGATGGCGCGGCAGCTGGCCGCGGCGCTGCACGCGGCGCACAGCGCCGGGATCGTGCACGGCGACATCAGTCCGCGCACCGTGCTGCTCGGACCGGACGGGAAGGTGCACCTGGCGGGCGTCGGCGTCGCAGACGCGGCCGATCCGCTGCGCACGACGCGCGATCCCGCGTACGTGGCTCCTGAGCTGCGTGCTGGTGGGCAGGCGACCACCGAGTCGGACCTCTGGGCCTTCGGCGCCACGCTGCACTTCGCGTTGCTCGGCCGTCCGCCTGCCGAGGACGTCGTGCCGGAGTCCGGGGGCGGCGGCGTACTGCCGAACCTGGTCGTCGGGTTGATGCAGCCCGCGGCGCGGGACCGGCCGGCGGCCCGGCAGGTGGTCGGCGCGCTCGACGCCGCGCGGCTGGCCGGCGCGGCCCCCGTCCGTACGCGCGGCTGGATGTGGGCGGTCGGGGGTGTGGTGCTCGGCCTGCTGATCGGGCTCGCCGCGGGTTTCGCGCTCGCGGGACCGCGGATCGAGACGTTCGGCTACGGGCCGGACGGCGACGTGCGCCTCGGTGCGACGTCCGGTTGCCTCGACGCGACGGCGGCCGGCGGCGTCGTGCTCGGCTCCGCGGACTGCGCCGGTCCGCACGGCGCCGAGATCGTCGCGTCCCTCGACCCGTTCGGCGAGCGCGACGCGCGCTTCCCCGGACGGGACGCGCTCGTCCGGCTCGCGGCGAGCGCGTGCGAACCGGCGTTCCACGCGGTGGTCGAGCCGCCCCGGCGCGCGGATCTGGAGCTCGTGGCGCTGGTCCCGACGGAGGCCGCGTTCGACACCGGCGAGCACGCCGTGCACTGCGTCGTGCAGGCCGCCGACGGGAGCGCGCTCACCGGCGCGAAAGTGGGATGACGGGCGTGGTCTGATTCTCCGGGTGAGCACCGCAACACACCGCAACATCGACCTCGTGGTCGCCGCCCTCACCGCGGGCGGTGCCGACCCCTCCCGCGTGGCGCGCATGCAGGTGCTGCCCGACGCCGTCACCACTGCCGCCGCCGCTGCGGCCGCGCTGGGCGTCGAGGTCGGGCAGATCGCGAACTCGCTGGTCTTCGACGCCGACGGTGACCCGTTGCTCGTGCTGACCTCAGGCGCCCACCGGGTGGACACCACCAAGGTGGCGCAGCTGGTCGGCGCGCAGCGGGTGCGGCGGGCGTCGCCGGAGTTCGTGCGCGCCGCCACCGGGCAGGCGATCGGCGGGGTGGCCCCGGTCGGGCACCCGGCGCCGCTGCGGACGCTCGTCGACCGGGCGCTCGAGTCCTACGACGAGGTGTGGGCGGCAGGCGGCATCCCACACGCCGTCTTCCCCACCACGTACGGCGAGTTGGTGGCGGTCACGGGCGGCACGCCCGCGGACGTGGCGTAGCGAACCTCGTTCCCGGCTCGGCCGGACCTACGTGCGCCACCGTCAACCGGCGCCGTACACGGTCAGCTCGCCGTGCTCGGAGAAGAGGCCGGGAAGGTCCGTCGGTCGGTCCCGGAGCTCGGCGTCGAGGAAGCCCATCGTCACCTCCGTGATGATGCGGTTGCCTTCGGTGCGCCCGAGGGAGCCGACCAGCGACGGCAGCGGCGGCATCCACAGTGGCGCGTCGGTGAAGGTCGGGTGGGCGGTGCCGGGGATGGTGAGCAGGTAGCCGGTCGTCGTGCTGCGCTCGAGCATCCGTCCCAGCTCGGGGAGGTAGGTGGGATTGTCCTCCAGCCCGAACTGGTTGGTCAGCGCCAGCGCCGGCTGGTCGTACGGTCCGGGGTCGCCGTCGTAGGGACGGCCGTCGAGGGCGAGCACCGCGGAGAAGCGCCCGTCGGTGCGGGCCGCCTGGAAGGCGCCGCCCACGCCGGCCGACATGCCGACGACCGCGGCGCGGTCGGTGTCGAGCCTCCCGGCGAGGACGCTCTGCACCTCGCCGCTGTCGAGACGGCCGAGGTGGGTGAGGGCCGAACCGAGATCGCGGGACTTCACCGCCGCCAACTCCTCGCTCAACCGGCGGGCGTCGCCGTCGGACCTGACGGTGAACCTCGCCCTGTGCACCGTCCGGCCGTCGGCGAACACGACCGCGGTCGAGTCGTAGGGGTGGTCGAGCGCGGCGACCACGTAGCCGTGGCTGGCCAGCTCCTCGGCCCAGGCGGCGTTCGTGAAACGTCCCATGCCCCCACCCGGCGAGAACACCACCACCGGGAACCGCTCGGTGCCGGAGGCGACCGGCGCGTCGGGCACCGAGTTGGTGCGGGCCATCACCTGGCCGTCGAAGATGAACCGGGGGATCCCGAGGAAGTCTCCGACGCCCTCGGCGACGGCGTTCGCCTCGGCCTCCGAACGGCCCAGGTAGGGCGCCCGCTCCACCTCGTCCGGGCTCGCCTCGGCCGGGTACCAGATCTGGGTCTGCAGCGCACGGACGTCGTCGGGGTCGGTCGTCCACGTCTCGGGCCGATCGGGCTCGGTCCACTCGACGACGGTCGTGCCGACCGCGTACTCGCCGGTCGGCGTGGGGAAGTCCGGGACTGGGAAGGCGATCGCCGCGCCCACACCGGCGACGATCGCCAGGACGCAGGCCGCCGAACCCGGTCCGGCCAGCCACCAGCGGGCGCGCCGACCGCCGGGCTTCCCCATGATGGTCCGGGCCGTGAACGGCAGCACCACCACGACCGCCACCAGCACCGGGACCATCTGCCAGCGAGGACCGACCACCGCGAGCACCGCCGCCGACGCCACCGACACCGCTGCGGCGCCGATCGCGACCCGGCGCCGGAACCGCGGTGGCAGCCAGCGGGCCGACACCAGCGCGAATGCGCCCACCACCAGCACTGCTTCGATCGGAGTCAAGCCGATCCCACTGATCACCTCGTGCACAGAGGCGATCGTCAGCGGGTTCGGGTCGGGCGGCCTCGGCCACATTGCCGGTTCTTCGGCCGCCACGTCGGCCGAAAGGTTGGTGTCGTCGGGCCGCCCTGCCGGCCGGGGATCTGGTGAACCCGGTCAGGCGATGACCTTGTCGGCCGTCACCCTGGCGACGACCCATTGCGCGTTCGGTCCGGCGAACCCGGGGTACGGCCCGTCCAGGTACTTGTGCGAGAGCTCGTCGACCAGCACCGCGTCCGGGTCGTCCTCGAGGCGGGCGGTCCCCTGCACCTGGGCGCTGTCGTAGGGGTTGGCAGCGTCGAAGACCACCACGGTCGCCCGCGGATCGCGGTACAGGTTGGCGGTCTTGCGGCGGCTCTTGGGCAGCGCGAACAGGAGGTCGTCCTCGTCGCGCTTCACCCACACCACCGTCGAATGCGGTCTGCCGTCGGGTTCGAGCGTCGACAGCACAGCGAAGTTCTTGCCATCGAACAGCGTTCGCGCCTTGTCATTGAGCTGCACCATCGGAGTCCTCGATCCATCGCGGTTCCTTCGAGCGCGACGAGGAGGTCCGGGGCTGCGAGGCGCCGACGACCTTGCCGGTCGCGAGTTAGTTAGGTGACTAACCTACAACCACGACCGAGACCTGTCTACGGGTTGAGAGGGGTCGGGGCTGCCCCGACGGACGTTCGTCGACTGCCGCCGCTCGTCGCGATGTGGCCGGTGCGGGCTCGCGTCGGATCAGGACCGCGAAGGGCGCTGCGAGCCCACCCCGAATGATTCAGGCCGGATCGGATCGGATATGTTGTCCCGTTTCGTTGTCGCCGAATGAACGGCGCGTGGCAAGAACAGGGCGATCCTTGTCCATTCTCCGCCTTCCGGCCGGAAGATCTTCGTTGATAGCGTCCGCACGCCCGGAGATCTTCCCTCCGGCCTGATTCGCGCATTCGCCGACACCTCGGCTCGAATTTGCGCGTCAGCGGCCGAAGGATGGGAACGAATCGGGTCCGAACGCATCTCGTAACAGTGGGGGACATATGTCGATCAGGCCGAGACGTGTCGGGTTGCGGGCCGGGGCGGCCGCCGTCGCGACCGCCGCGGTGTTCGCGGGCTCGATCCTGACCACCGCGGGCACCGCCTTGGCGGGTCAGCCGGTGGGAGCGGCGAGCGCAGCGTCGGCGGCCGCGACGAGCGGGGTGCTGAAGTCCGGGGAGAAGCTGGAGGGCGGCCAGGAGGTCAAGTCCGCCAACGGGACGTTCACCCTGCGCATGCAGACGGACGGGAACCTCGTTTTCCTGAACGACAAGGGTGAGGTGAAGTTCCACACGGGTACGGCCCCGAACGAGGGCGCCGTGGCCACCATGCAGACCGACGGGAACTTCACGGTCACGAAGAACGGCAAGGCGCTCTTCCACACCGGCACCACGGGCGCCGGTGTGAACATGCACATCCAGAACGACGGCAATCTGACCGTCCGCACGCCCGACGGCAAGGTCCTCTGGGCGCTCAGCGACGTGAACCAGTCGAAGGCCGAGCTCCGGACCGGGCAGGCCCTGAAGGGCGGCGAGGAGCGCAGGTCGTTCAACGGCAAGAACACGCTGCGCATGCAGACGGACGGCAACCTCGTCCTGATCAACGATGCGGGCAAGGTGCTGTTCCACACCGGCACGGCCCCGAACGAGGGTGCTGTGACCACCATGCAGACCGACGGGAACCTCACGGTCACGAAGAACGGCAAGGCGCTGTTCCACACCGGCACCCAGGGCAAGAACGTGACCCTGCACGTCCAGGACGACGGCAACCTCACTCTGCGGACGCCCGACGGCAAGGTTCTCTGGGCGCTCAGCGACGTGAACCAGTCGAAGGCCGAGCTCCGGACCGGGCAGGCCCTGAAGGGCGGCGAGGAGCGCAAGTCGTTCAACGGCAAGAACACGCTGCGCATGCAGACGGACGGCAACCTCGTCCTGACCAACGCCGCGGGCAAGGTGTTGTGGCACACGGCTACGGCCCCGAACGCGGGCGCCGTGGCCACGATGCAGGCCGACGGGAACCTCACGGTCACGAAGAACGGCAAGGCGCTGTTCCACACCGGCACCAAGGGCAAGAACGTGATCCTGCACGTCCAGGACGACGAGAACCTGACCCTGCGTACGCCCGACGGAAAGGTCCTCTGGGCCCGGCGGTAGCAGATACGCCTTGAATCGTTCATCTGCGTAACGGAGCTGCGGTGACTGCTTTCCTGAGGATGACCTTTGTAGGCATGGCTGTGGTCGCGCTGTCGTCCATCCTGTCGGTCGCGACGAGCACGGTGGAGCCGGCGCGGGCGGCGGAGCCTGCGACCCTGCTGCGGGTCCTCGACACCCCGCCGGAGCCGGATGCACCCGTACCGCCGTCGTCCGAGGACGACCGCGCCGGGACTCGCGAACCGAGCCAGGCCCCGGACGACGACTCGGATGAGAACTCGACGACGGCCGGCAGCTGCGCGGAGGTCAGTGGTGGCCGGCTCGAGTGCATTCGCCGGTGGTGGCCCGGCGGCACCCCGGATCCCGGCGAGAGCACCACCGACATCGGGAGCCTGGAATACGTCGAGGGAAAATCCTGGACGATCTTCGCGGCCTGCGACTTCAACCGGGACGGCACATCGATCGGCATTCAGATCGACCCCACGGACGGAAGGGACGACTTCTACACCCGGCGTCCGGCGACCCCGTCCTGTCGGGGCGAGACCGAGTCCAGGACGATCCACCGGTTCCGATTCATCGCTGTCGACGGGTCGGGAACCCCGGTGGGTACCGCCACCGCCTGGGAGACGCCGCCCCGGGGATCGGGGCCGGCATGAACGGCACCGGCGCGACGCTGGCCGTTAAGGGAGGCTAACCTCAGGCACCGTGCCTGCCGTTCCCCGCCGCCTCGGTCACCTCAGCCGCCGCCAGTTGCTCGCCGGCGCCGGAGCACTCGGGGCCGTGGGCCTGCTGACCGCCTGCGGGGGCGGTTCCACGCCGCCGCCGCCTGCGGCCGGGCCGGCCCCGGCGGGCGCGTTCCCGCTCAGCGTCGAGCACAGCAAGGGCGCCACCCAGATCCCGAGCGCCCCGCAGCGCGTCGTGACGGTCGGGTTCAGCGACCAGGACCCCGTGCTCGCGATGGGCGTCCGGCCGGTCGGGGTCACGGACTGGTACGGCAACCACCCGTACGCCACCTGGCCGTGGGCGCAGGACGAGCTCGGCGACGCCCGGCCGGTGGTGCTGAACAGAGGTGCGTTCACCGGCACCCCCGACTACCGGTACGAGGAGATCGCCGCCCTCGACCCGGACCTGATCATCGGGCTGTACACGTCGATGGACGACACGCAGTACCAGACGCTCTCGCAGATCGCGCCCACCGTCGCCCCGCCGGCCGGCTACCCGGAGTGGGGCGCGCCGTGGGACGAGTACGCCCGCCTCGCCGGCCGCGCTCTCGGCAACCCGGACCGGGCCGAGCAGCTGGTCGCCGGGGTCAACGCGCAGCTCGAGGCCGCGGCCGCGGCGAACCCCCGGTTCGAGGGGCGAACCGCGGTGATCGCGGAGCGGCTCGAGAGGGGCGTCTCCTTCGTCCGCTCGCCGAACGACCCCCGCTCGCAGCTGGTGGCGGCGCTCGGCTTCACGATCCCGCCCGAGATCGGTGAGCTCGCGGGCGACGCGGACGGCGCGCCGATCAGCGACGAGCAGATGGCTCTGCTCGACCGCGACGTCCTGCTCTGGAACATCGGTTTCTCCCCTGAGGTGCGCCGGGACGTCGAGCGGGCCCCGCTGTACTCGCGGCTGGAGGTCGTGCAGGCCGGGCGTTCCGTGTTCGTCGACCACCCGCTCGTCTCCGCCGCCTGGACGTGGGGCACGGTGCTCAGCATCCCGACCGTGGTCGACGCGCTGGTCACGAAGATCTCCGCCGTCCTGACCTGATCACCGAGCCGTCAGGCGGGCCCAGAGGAAGCCGGTGGCGTCCAGGGGTGCGTCCGTGGTGCCCGCCTCGGGGCCCGCGCCCGGCCACCCGTGCCCGCCGTCCGTGACGACGTCGCGCACCACGTCGTGGCCGGAGGTGCACGTCCACGTGCCGACCCTGGCCGGCGGGTCTTCCACGAGCGTCGGGTCGGGGGAACAGCCGTCCGCGGACAGGAAGGGCGCGAGCGAACCGTCCACCGTCGGGTACTGCGCCCCGCCGGCACCGGCGCCACCGTCGAACGGGACGCGGTCGTCCGCGCTGCCGTGGACCGCGACGACGGTGAGCGGGGCCGGCGCGGCGCAGGGTACGAGCACGGCGCCCGCCACGGGCCCGATCCCGGCCAGCTCGCCGGGCCGGCCGCAGGCCCACGCGTAGGCGAGGATCGCCCCGTTGGAGAACCCGACGGCGTACACGCGGTGCGGGTCCGTCTCGTCCTCCGCGGCGATCCGGCCCACCATGGCGCCGAGGAAGCCGAGGTCGTCGACGCCGCGGGAGCGGGCCTGCCCGCAGCAGCCGCCGCCGTTCCACGTGCCGTCGAGGCCGTCGGGATATGCGACGACGAACCCCTCGCGGTCGGCGAGGGCGTCCCAGCCGAGGTCGGCCTCGACCTGGCTGCCCGAGCCGCCCGCGCCGTGCAGCACGACGACGAGGGGCGCACCCGGCGGCGCGCTCTCCGGGTGGTGGACGTGGGTGGTGCGGTCGCCGTCGGCCGTGGCCACCACGATGCTGCGGTCGGTCGTCGGCGTGGCCGCGCATCCGGCCAGCGTGAGCAGGCATGCGAGGCCGGCCGCGAGCGATCGCGTGAGCACCGGGCCATGGTGGCGAGCGGCGCGTCGTATTCCCGTGTGCGCTGTGATGTGTCCGGGCGGCGTCGTGGTCGACCGTGCCCGCTCCGTCGACCTACTGTTCACCTCATGGTCGAGGTGACCCCCGAGCCCGCGCCGTCCGATAACGCCCTCCGTCGCGCGCTGCGGCGGGCGAGGGACGGCGTCACGATCGATGTCGCGGAGGCGTCGGTCCTGTTGGCGGCCCGGGGGGAGGCCCTGGACGACCTGCTGGCGGTGGCGTCGCGGGTGCGGGACGCGGGCCTGGTGGCCGAGGGCCGGCCGGGTGTGGTCACGTACTCGAAGAACGTGTTCATCCCGCTCACGCGGTTGTGCCGCGACCGTTGCCACTACTGCACGTTCGCCACGGTGCCGCACCGGTTGCCTGCGGCGTTCCTGGAGCGCGACGAGGTACTGGAGATCGCCCGCGCGGGCGCCGCCGCCGGGTGCAAGGAAGCGCTGTTCACCCTCGGCGACCGGCCGGAGGACCGCTGGCCCGCGGCGCGGGAGTGGCTGGAGGAGCGCGGGTACTCGTCCACGCTGGACTACGTCCGCGCGTCGGCCATCGCGGTGCTGGAGGAGACCGGCCTGCTGCCGCACCTCAACCCGGGCGTGCTGTCGTGGGACGAGCTCACGCGGCTCAAGCCGGTGGCCGCGAGCATGGGGATGATGCTGGAGACCACGGCCGAGCGGCTGTGGAGCGAGCCGGGCGGGCCGCACTTCGGCAGCCCGGACAAGGAACCGGCGGTCCGGCTGCGCGCGATCACCGACGCCGGGCGGGTCGGCGTCCCGTACACCACCGGGATCCTGATCGGGATCGGGGAGAACCGCACCGAGCGGGCCGAGTCGCTGTTCGCGATCCGCTCTGCCGCGCGGGCCCACGGCCACATCCAGGAAGTGATCATCCAGAACTTCCGGGCCAAGCCGGACACCGCCATGGCCAACGACCCGGACGCCGACCTGCACGACCTGGCCGCCACGATCGCCGTCGCGCGCATCGTGCTCGGCCCGAAGATGCGGATCCAGGCGCCGCCGAACCTGATCGGCGACGAGTTCGCGCTGATGCTGCGCGCCGGGATCGACGACTGGGGCGGCGTATCCCCGGTCACCGCCGACCACGTCAGCCCGGAGCTGCCCTGGCCCGCGATCGACGAGCTCGCCACCCGCTCGGCCGCGGCCGGGTTCACCATCCGCGAGCGGCTCGCCGTCTACCCGAAGTACGTGCTGGCCGGCTCGCCGTGGATCGACTCCCGCGTATCCGCGCACGTCGCCGCGCTCGCCGACCCGGCAACCGGGCTCGCCGACGAGAGCGCCGACGTGGTCGGGCGGCCGTGGCAGGAGCCGGACGGCGGGTTCGCCTCCACCGGCCGGATCGACCTGAACACGTCGATCGACACCGATGGCCGCACCGCCGACCGGCGGGGAGACTTCGCGTCGGTCTACGGCGACTGGGATGCGGTCGCCGAGGAGCTGGCGGCCACGCAACGGTCCGCCCCCGAGCGGCTGGACTCCGACGTGCGCGCCGGACTCGACCTGGCGGCATCGGATCCGGCGGCGCTGCTCGACCCGGCGCACGAGGCCGCGGCGATGGCCGTGCTCACCTGCTCGGGGGAGGCACTGGAGGAGCTGGCCCGCCTCGCCGACGCGGTGCGCGCGGACGTGGTGGGCGACGAGGTCACCTACGTCGTCAACCGCAACATCAACTTCTCGAACGTCTGCTACGTCGGCTGCCGGTTCTGCGCGTTCGCGCAGCGGGAGCGCGACACCGATGCGTTCCGGCTCTCCCTCGACGAGGTGGCGTCCCGGGCGGTGGAGGCGGCGGAGGCCGGCGCCACCGAGGTGTGCATGCAGGGCGGGATCGACCCGCAGCTGCCGGTCACCTTCTACGCCGACCTCGTGCGCGCGGTGAAGGCCGCCGTGCCGGGCATGCACGTCCACGCCTTCTCCCCGATGGAGATCGTGTCCGCATCGGCCAAGGCGGGCGTGTCGATCGAGGAGTGGCTCACCGAGCTGCGCGACGCCGGGCTGGGGTCGATCCCCGGCACGGCCGCGGAGATCCTCGACGACGAGGTGCGCTGGGTCCTCACCAAGGGCAAGCTGCCGGCCGCGCAGTGGCTGGAGGTGGTGGGCACCGCGCACCGGCTGGGCATCCCCTCGTCGTCCACGATGATGTACGGGCACGTCGACGAGCCGCGGCACTGGCTGGGCCACCTGCGCACCCTCGGCGCACTGCAGGACGAGACCGGCGGGTTCACCGAGTTCGTGCCGCTGCCGTTCGTGCACCACAACGCGCCGATCTACCTCGCGGGCATCGCCCGCCCCGGCCCCACCGTGCGCGACAACCGGGCCGTGCACGCGTTCGCCCGGCTCGCCCTGCACGGACGGATCGACCACATCCAGTGCTCGTGGGTGAAGCTCGGCGACGACCTCGCCGCCGACATCCTCCGCGGCGGCGCCGACGACATGGGCGGCACCCTCATGGAGGAGACCATCAGCCGGATGGCCGGATCCGAGAACGGCTCCGCCCGCACCGTCACCGAGCTGGCGGCGATCGCCACCGCGGCCGGGCGCCCGGTGCGGCAGCGCAGCACCACGTACCGCGAACCGGTCGAGCGCCTCGTCCCGGCCCAGCGCCCTGGGCCGAGGCTGCTCCCGCTGGCTCCCGCCCGGACATGACCGGCCGGCCGGGTCGCTGAGTGCGAGCGGTCGTCTTCGACACCGTCGGCGGGCCGCTGACCGTTCGGGACGTGCCGGAGCCGGAGTGCCTCCCGGACGCCGTGGTGCTCGACGTGCGCGCCACCGGGGTCTGCCGGTCGGACTGGCACGCCTGGCGCGGGCACGACCCGGTGGCGCTGCCGCACGTGCCCGGCCACGAGTTCGCCGGGGTCGTCGCGCGGGTGGGCGCGGACGTCGAGTCGTGGCGACCGGGCGACCGGGTCACGGCCCCGTTCGTGTGCGGGTGCGGGGTGTGCGAGCTCTGCCGGGCGGGCGACCCGCAGGTGTGTCCCGACCAGACGCAACCCGGCTTCACCCACCACGGGTCCTTCGCCGAGCAGGTGCTCGTGCGGGCCGCGGAGTTCAACCTGGTGCGGCTGCCGGACTCGATGTCGTTCGTCGCAGCGGCCGGGCTCGGCTGCCGGGTGGCCACCGCCTACCGGGCCCTCACCGCGCACGGCGGGCTCGCCGCGGGGGAGTGGCTCGCCGTCCACGGCTGCGGCGGCGTTGGCCTGTCGGCCGTGCTGCTCGGGACGGCGCTCGGAGCGCGGGTGGTCGCCGTCGACGTCTCGGCCGACGCGCTCGCGCTCGCACGGGCCCGCGGGGCGGAGGCCGTCCTCGACGCCTCCGCGTCGAACGACGTCCCGGCCGCGATCCGCGAGATCACCGGCGGAGGCGCGCACGTCTCGCTCGACGCGCTCGGCTCGCCCGCCACCGCCGTGGCGTCGGTCCTGTCGCTGCGTCGCCGGGGCCGGCACGTGCAGGTCGGCCTGCTGCTCGGGGAGGCCGCCACCCCACCGCTGCCGATGGACCGCGTGCTCGCATGGGAGCTGTCGCTGCACGGCTCCCACGGGATCGCGGCGCACGAGTACGCCGCGCTGCTCGACCTCCTCACGACCGCCGGCCTCGACCCGGCGACCCTGGTGGGGCGCGTCGTCCCGCTCGAGGAAGCCGGTGCCGCGCTGGCCGCGATGGACGGCGCGACCCCCGCGGGCATGACGGTGGTCTCGCTCGACGCCTGACCGCGCGTCCACCCCGCGAGTCAGTGCGCGCGAGTCGGGCCGTTCACCCCGGGCGGCAGCCGCGTAGTTCAGGGGCCTCGATGCCATGGACCAGCTCCTCGGCGACCAGGCGCCCGACGACCGCGGCGAGGGTGATACCGGAGTGCATCACCGCGAGGTAGGCGCCGCGGGCGGCGGGGAGCGGGCCGACCAGCGGGTGCCCGCCGAGCGGCATCGGGCGCATCCCGACCCGCGCACCCAGCAGCCGAACGTCCGCACCGCCGCGGAACAACTCGGCGATCCGGTCGCGGGTGCGGCCCGCGGAACGCGCGAGCTCAGCGGCGGTGGTCTCCCCGGCGTACGCGACGGCCGCGACCAGCTCGCCGTCGCCCGTGTCGCGCACGTCCGCGCCGGGTGCGGCCACGATGGTCCGCACGAGGTCCGGCGGACCGGCGAGCCGCAGCAGGATCGCCGGTGACGGCTCGACCGGAACCGCGACGCCCAGCGGTGCGCAGAGCAGGGAGACGTCGGCGCCGTTCGCCAGCACCACACGGGCGGCTCCGATGAAGCCGCTCGTCGACTCGACGCCGGCGACCCGGTCCTTCCCGATCCGCAGTCCGGTCACCGCCGTGCCCGCGACGAGCCGGGCGCCGCGCTCGCAGGCCGCGCTGATCAGGGCGTCGGTGGTGGCGACCGGATCCAGGGCCCCGTCGCCGGGGATGTGAACGGCCCGGCTCGGCGGCGTGCGCAGGTTCGGCTCGAGGGCGGCGATCTGTTCGGCGTCCACGACGTGCCGTCCGGGTTCGAGGTCGTCCAGCGGCTCCCGCCCGCCCCACTGCAGCGAGCCCGCCCACCGCACCCGAACGGCGGGGACCTCGGCCGCCAACCGCCGGTACTCGCGCGTCGCGGCGGCGCGCAGGGCGCCGCCCGGACCGGGCTCGCGCTCCGAATCGCCGATCCATGCGAACGACTCGCCGGTGGCGCCCGAGCCCGGAAGCGCCTTGTCCACGAGCGTGACGTCCGCCCCGAGCCCGGCAGCGTGGTAGGCCACCGATGCCCCGACGATCCCGGCGCCCACCACGACGACGTCAGCCATCGGCGCGATCGTAGGTGGGCGCCTCGTCGGCGTCGATCGAGTACCGAGTCCCTCAGCTCGGCGTGATGACGACCTTGAGCGCCTGGTTGGCGGCTGCGTTCGCGAACACGTCGTAGGCCTGGTCGATCTGGTCGAACGTGAACGAGTGGGTGCCCATCTTCTCCGCCGGGATGCGCCCGCCGGCGACCATCTTGAGCAGGGTCGGGATGGAGACGGTGTCGACCAAGCCCATCGTCAGGGTGACGTTGCGGATCCACATGTCCTGCATGGGGATCTCCACCGGGGTTCCGTGCACGCCGATGTTGGCGATCGTGCCACCCGGCCGGACCAGGGCGGCGGCGGTGAGCAAGGTCTCCGGGTAGCCGACGGCCTCGATCGCGACGTCCACGCCGAGGCCGTCGGTCAGCGAGGTGACCTCGTCGACCGTGCCGGGGCCGACCTCCACGGTGTCGGTGGCGCCGAACTCGATCGCCTTCTCCAACCGGAACTTGTTGGTGTCGACGGCGATGACCTTGGACGCGCCCCACAAACCGGTCGTGAGCACCGCGGCGAGCCCGACGGCCCCGGCACCGACGATGGCGACGGTGTTCCCGGGCCGGACGTTCCCGGCGAGCACGCCGACCTCGTACCCGGTGGGCAGCGAGTCGGCCAGGAAGATCGCCTGCTGGTCGGTCACGCCTCCGGGAACCACGTACAGGGAGGTGTCGGCGTACGGGACGCGGACGTACTCGGCCTGGGTGCCGTCGATCAGGTGCCCGAAGATCCAGCCGATCCCGCCGACGGTCTGGCAGTGCGACGGCATCCCGCGCCCGCAGTACTCGCAGCGGCCGCATTTGGTGATCGCCGGTACGAGTACCCGGTCGTCGACGGAGAACCCCCGTACCGCGTCTCCGACCTCCACGACGGTTCCCACGGCTTCGTGGCCGAGGATCCGCCCGTCGGTGACCGCGGGGACGTCGCCGTGCAGGATGTGCAGGTCGGTGCCGCAGATCGTGGTGGTGTCGACCCTGACGACGACGTCGGTCGGTTCCCGCACGGCGGCGTCCGGGACGTCCTCCCAGGCCTTGTTGCCCGAACCGTGGTAGACGAGTGCCTTCATCTGCTGCCTCCGCTGGTCGCGTGCCGGACTCGGCTCAGGCGACGCTAGTGACGGAGGTCACCTCCGGTTGTCTCATCCTGCGACGCGTACCGTGGCGCGCATGGGTGTGCTTGGCGAGATGTTCCCCGGGCGGAAGATCACGGACGAGTCGGCAGAGTCCGGCGACGGCCAGGAGCACTTCCAGCTCGGGCCGATCGACCTGGACAACCGCACCGTTCAGGTGCAGCGGGTCGTCGCGGACGAGCCCGAGCAGGACGGAACCGCCCCGGCCTAGGAGCGCCCTGGACAACTCCGACCTACTGCGCGGCGCCCAGGCCGGCGCCTCGCTGCGTTGTCGTCGTCGCCGATACAACAGCGGTATCGGACTCCTCCTCCGCCCTGCGATGCACCGACCTGGACGCCGCTCGCTACGGCCGGAGTTGTCCAGGACCCTCCAAGCCCGATCGCGGGAGCTGCGAGAATCGGGGGTATGACCGCCCCCACCGACCGTCGCCAGCGGGTGCTCTCCGGCATCCAGCCGACCGCGGACTCGTTCCACCTGGGCAACTACCTCGGCGCGGTCCGCCAGTGGGTGGCGATGCAGGACTCCTACGACGCGTTCTACTTCATCCCGGACCTGCACGCGATCACCGTCGAGCACGATCCGAAGACGCTCGCCGACCGCACCCGCAACGCCGTGGCGCAGCTGCTGGCGCTCGGCCTGGACGCGGAACGTTGCACGCTGTTCGTGCAGTCCCACGTGCCCGAGCACGCGCAGCTCGAGTGGGTGCTGGGGTGTCTCACGGGCTTCGGCGAGGCGAGCCGGATGACCCAGTTCAAGGACAAGGCAGCCCGTCAGGGCGCCGACCGCGCCACCGTCGGCCTCTTCACCTACCCGATCCTCCAGGCCGCCGACATCCTGCTCTACCAGGCCGACGGCGTGCCGGTCGGCGAGGACCAGCGCCAGCACCTGGAGCTCACCCGCGACCTCGCGCAGCGGTTCAACACCCGCTTCGGCAAGGCGTTCACGGTGCCGGAGCCGTTCATCCCCAGCGGGAACGCGAAGATCCAGGACCTGCAGGACCCCAGCGCCAAGATGAGCAAGTCGGCCTCCAGCCCGGCCGGCATCATCGAGCTGCTCGACGAGCCCAAGGTCAGCGCCAAGAAGATCCGCTCGGCGGTCACCGACACCGAGCGGGAGATCCGGTTCGACCCGGAGGCCAAGCCGGGCATCTCCAACCTGCTCACGATCTACTCGGCGCTCACCGACCGGAAGGTCTCCGAGATCGAGGCCGACTATGCGGGCAAGGGCTACGGCGACCTGAAGAAAGATCTTGCCGAGGTCGTGGCGCAGTTCGTCGAACCGCTGCGGGAACGGGTACGTACCTACCGGGACGATCCGGCCGAGCTGGACCGCGTGCTCGCCCGTGGAGCCACCCGGGCGCGTGAGGTCGCCGGTGCCACGCTCGCCGTCGTCCACGAGAAGATCGGTTTTCTGCCGCCGACCTGATGGGATGACGCGTGGCCGCTGACGAGACGCCATCGAAGCTGGAGCGGCTGCGCGCGCGGTACGGGTGGCTCGACCACATGGTGCGGGCCGGCGTGCGCTACACCGAGCGCCACGGTGACCACTACGCCGCGGCGATCACGTTCTTCAGCGTGCTGTCGGTGGTGCCGCTGCTGATGATCGCGTTCGCCGCCGCCGGGTACGTGCTGTTCTTCAACCCGGAGTTGCTGAACGAGCTGCTGGCCGCGATCACGGAGAACGTCCCGCCCGGACTGAGCGACACCATCGATCAGGTCATCCAGCAGGCGATCGACCAGCGGGGGACCGTCGGGTTCCTGGGTCTGCTCGCGGCCCTGTACTCCGGAATCGGATGGATGTCGAACCTGCGCGAGGCGCTCTCGGAGCAGTGGGCGCAGGTGCCGGCCGTTCCTGCCCTGCCGAAGCGGATCCTGTTCGACCTGCTCACGCTCGGCGGGCTCGGCCTGGCGCTGGTCGGATCCTTCGCCATCACGGGTGCGGTCGCCGGGTTCGCCGAGACCCTGCTCGGGCTCGTCGGGCTCGGAGACCAGGGCTGGGCCCTGTTCCTGCTCGGCCTGTTCGGTTTCCTGCTCGGCATCGTCGCGAACTGGCTGATCTTCCTGTGGGTGATCGCCCGGCTCCCGCGCGAGCACGCCACTCTGCGCAGCGCGGCCAAGGCCGCTCTGCTGGGTGCCGTGGGGTTCGAGGTCCTGAAGATCATCATGACCTACTACCTGGCGAGCGTGACGTCGTCGCCGAGCGGGGCGGTTTTCGGCTCGTTCCTCGGTCTGCTGGTCTTCGTGTTCTTCGCGTCCCGCTTCGTCCTCTTCGTCACGGCGTGGGCCGCCACCGCCCGGGAGAACGAGCAGGAGGAGCCGGTGCCCGTTCCGGAGCCGCCGGTGCTGCGCACGGAGGTGGTGCTGCGGAAGGGACCGACGGCCACGACCGCGCTGAGCCTCCTGGGTGCAGGCGCGCTCACCGGCTGGTTGATCCACCGGCGGAGGTAGCGCGCAGGAGGCGCATCTCCAGGCCGTCGAGGTGGCGGGCCACGGCGTGCTCCAGCAGCCCGTCCATGTCCCCGGGCATCCCGTCCTGGACCGCGGCCAGGTGCGGGAAGCGGCCCGAGCCCAGCAGCGTCCGCACCTCGCCGTCGAGGGTGGCCCACCACTCGTCGTTGTCCTGACCGGTCTCGCGTTCGGCCCGGGTCTCCGCCGCGAGGCTGGCGGCCAGGCCCCGTACCAGCGCGGGCAGCGTGAGCGCCTCGCGCACCCGCTCGGCCTCGGTCAGGGCAAGGCCGGCGAGTGCCTGCAGCGTCCACTCCGTGTGCGCCATCGCCTCGGGGATCAGCACGGGCCTCGTCATGGAGATCAGCTCGGCCAGCCACGGGTGGGCGCGGAAGACGCGCCACTGCAGGCGGCACACCAGCTCCAGCTTCGCCCGCCAGCCGGGCGGCCCCGGCTCGGGCAACGGGTGCGCCCGGAACACGGCGCGGACGAGGAGCAGTTCCAGCGCGTCGCGCCCGGCCACGTGGCGGTACAGCGACATCGGGCCGACCCCGAGCTCGGCGGCGAGCCTGCGCATCGAGACGGCATCCAAGCCCTCGTCGTCGGCCACGGCCATCGCGGTGGCCACGATCCGCTCCGTGTCGAGCTCCTGGTCCGGCAGCCGCCTGCGGGACGGCGGCGTGGGGGCGCGCACGACGGTGCCCGATCCGGGACGCGTGACCACGAGGCCCTCGTCCCGCAGGACCGCGAGGGCGCGGCTCGCGGTGGCCATCGCCACTCCGAAATCGCGGACCACCTGCCGCGTGGAGGGCACCCGGTCCCCAGGGCGCAGCGCGCCGGTCGCGATCCGCCGGCGGATGGCCGCGGCCACGTGCAGGTACGGCGGTTCCGTCATGGCGAAACCGTACTAGTGCGCAAGCAAAGCACACTGCGCGGTGTAGCCCATGATCTGATCGTCTGATTACGGTGTACGCATGACGTCGACCGAGACCGTGGTATGGGTGCTGGCTGCGGCCTTCGCCGACGATCCCCTGGCCCGGTGGCTGCTTCCCGCCGACCTGGCCGCCGAGATCGTCTTCGGCCCGCTCGTGGAGGCCTCGGCGGCGGCCGGCGAGCTCGCCGTCGCACCGGACCGCACGGCGGCCGCGGTGTGGCTGCCGCGCCCGACCGAACCGGTGGGTGAACGGCAGCCGATCCCGGACGCGTTCGCCCACCTCCGCACCTTCATGGAGCTGACCGAGGCGCGGCACCCGACCGGCACAGCGCACCTGTACCTGGTGCTGCTCGGCGTCCTGCCGGAGGCGCAGGGGCGCGGGCTCGGCGGCGCGCTGCTGCGCGAGCGCCTCGATCGCGCCGACGCCGAGGGCCTGCCCGCGTACCTGGAGGCCACCTCGCAGCGCAGTCGAGCCCTCTACGAGCGGCACGGCTTCCGCGACACCGGCGACCCCGTTCACCTGCCAGACGGCCCCACCCTGTGGCCGATGTGGCGCCCCGTCCATCCCTGATCAGGAGGAACTATGCCCGTCACCACCCGGGTCGTCGCCGGCGGAGCCGCCGACTTCATGACCGTCCGGCACGTCACAGCGTCCGGCAGCGAGGCCGGTATCGGGCGTGCGCTCGCCGCGGAGGCGCAGCGCACGTACGGCTGGACACCCGCACCGGCCGACCCCGTCAAGGCCCGCGCGCGCCGGGCCTGGTTCGCCCGCCACTGGCCGCAGCACCTGGCCCGGATGCGGGGCGCGGGCGAGGAGCTGGGCCTCGACCCGGACACCGACGAGGTGTACCTGGACGGCGCAGGCGGGATCCCGCTGGGATCGGCCTGCTCCGCGACCTTCTACCCGCCACCGGCCACGGTCGACGGTCGCGGCGTGCTCGGCCGCAACTACGACTTCTTCACCACCAGCACGACGGAGCTCTTCGCGATGCTCGCAGGGGAGGACGCCCCGGCCAGCGGCGAGATGCCGATGAGCGCGCGGCCCTACGTGATCACGAGCGTCCCCGACGACGGACCCGCCACCACCGTGCTCACGATGAACGAGCTCGACGGCTGCATGGAGGGGATCAACGAGCACGGCCTCGCGGTGGTCCTGCTGTTGGCCGACGCGGAGAACGCGAGTCCGCCGGTCGACGCCGGCCCGCAGGTGGGGCTGTCGAGCAGCCAGATCCCGCGCTTCCTGCTCGACACGTGCGCGTCGGCGGCCGATGCGGTCGACGCGCTGTACGCCGCCAAGCAATACGACATGGGCACGCCGTTGCACTACCTGGTGGCCGACGCCCGCGGGGACGCCTTCGTCTGGGAACGGGGGCCCGGGGGCGACGAGCACGTGGTGCGCGCCGACGGCGGGGGCCCTCTGCGTGACGAACCACCTGCTCCACCGGTACTCGGGGCCGCTGCCCGAGGACACCGACGAGACGATGCTGACCTACCACCGCCACCGGACGATCGCCGAACGCTCGGCGGGCACCCGCCTCTCCGCCGACCGGATGCGCGAGGCCCTCGACTCCGTCCGCGTGGACGCCTCGACCGACACGCCCTACCCCGTCCGAACGCTGTGGCGCACCGTCTTCGACGTCGAACACCTCACGATGGCTACCCACTTCTACCTGGGTGACGCCCCGGACGGAGCCCCGCGCTACAGCCCCGAGCTCGAGTTCCCGCTCCCCGCGCTGCAGCCGGCCTGAGGCGGAACGCGGAACTCGGCGCGTTCGAACGTCGGACTCGCCGTGCTGGAACGTCGGACTCGCCCCGTCGCGCGAGTCCTGCGTCCGAGCCGGCGGGTCCGGCGTTCTTCCGGGCGAGTCTGACGAATGGGCCCGCGCGTCTGCCGTTCGGGTCGGGCGAGTCTTGCGAATCCGGTCAGTGGCGCCGGCGCAGGGCGATGCCGCCGATGACCATCCCGGTGACCGCGAGGACGCCGAGGCCGACCGGGAGCAGCGGGGGGACGGGCTTGAGGGCGAGGGTCTGGCTGGTCGCCGGGTCCGCCACGGGCGGCGGGGGTGGGGCCGGGGCGGCGTCCACGAGCTCGCCGACCGCGGGCGTCGTCGCGGGGAGGTCGAACCCCCAGTCGAGCAGGCGGGCGCCCTGCCTCCACATCGGGGTCGGGGACTGCTCGCCCCGCATCAGCGCCACGACGAGGCGTCGCCCGCCCCGCTCGGCCGCGGCGACGAGCGTGTGCCGGGCGGCTTCGGTGAATCCGGTCTTGCCGCCGATCGTGCCTTCGTAGTGGGCGAGCAGCTTGCTGCTGTTGTAGAGCACGAACCCGGGGTGGTCGCCGTAGCCGGGGAACGGGATCGAGTGCAGCCCGGTCGTCTCGGCGAACAGGGGTTCGCGCATCGCCGCCCGGAAGATCAGGGCGAGGTCGTACGCCGAGCTGGCCATGCCCGGCCCGTCGAGCCCGGACGGGGTGGCGGGGCGGGTGTCGAGGGCGCCCAGCTCGTGCGCCGTGACGGTCATCTTGGCGATCGTGGGGCCGTCACCGCCCATGGTGCGGGCCAGCGCCTCCGCGGTGTCGTTGCCCGAGTTGAGCAGGAGGCCGGCGAGCAGCTGGCGCACCGTGTACTGCCCGCCGGGGCCGATGCCGGCCTTGCTGCCGTCGATCGCCTGGTCCTCGGCGGTGCCCTGGACCACCCGGTCGGGGTTCAGCTCCCGCACGGCGGTGAGCGCGGTGAGCACCTTCAGCGTCGACGCGGGGCGGTGCCGGGCGTGCGGGGCGCGCGCGGCGAGCACAGCGCCGGTGTCGAGGTCGGCGAGCACCCACGAGGCGGCGGTCAGATCGGGAGCGCCGTCCGGGCCGATCCGGTCGCACGTGCCCATCTGCGGCCCGCCCACCGGTTCGGGCGGCCAGGGCAGCGGGGCGGATGCCGGGGCGGCCTTCTCCTCCTCGACCGGCGGGCCGGGTGGGACCTGCTGGCTCGCGCAGCCGACCGTCACGCTCGCCACCGGCTGCGGTTTCGCGACCGTGACGGCCGGGCACGCCAGTGCGAGCAGCACCGTCACCGTTGCGACCCATCGCACGCCATCGACTGTAGATCGAGCCCGACCGCATCCGCCGAGCGAAAGCGACGATGATCATCGAATGGGGGACGCGCTCAGCCCGTCACGCTCCGGAGTCGACGATTCGGTCACGCCCCGCGGTCGATCATGTGAACACCGGCGGCCCTCGGATACGGTTCCCCACCGTCGTCCCAGGCCGGAACAGGAGAGGTCTCCCTTGCGGATCAGTCGAGGATTCGTTCTGGCAGCCGCCGTGCTGACCAGCGCACTGGTGGTGACGGGCTGCGCTCGCGACACGGGCGGCCAGCAGCAGGGCGGTGGCGGCGCGGCCGGCACCGAGTGCACCCGCAACCCCGCTCCGGCGGCAGCCGGTGGCGCCGCCGCGACCCCGGCACCGATCGCCCCCAACGCCGACGCAAGCGCGTTGAAGGTGGGAATGGCCTATGACATCGGGGGCCGCGGCGACCTGTCGTTCAACGACTCGGCGGCCGCCGGGCTCGAGAAGGCGATCAGCGACCTCGGCCTGGTGCAGACCAACACGCGCGAGCTCGCCGCTGCCGAGAACGAGAGCGAGGACGCGGCGGCCACCCGCCTGCGCCAGCTCGTCGCCGACGGCTTCAACCCGATCATCGCGGTGGGCTTCAAGTACGCGACTGCGCTGAAGGCCGTCGCCACGGAGAACCCGCAGGTGCAGTTCGCGATCGTCGACGACTCCACGGTCGAGCTGCCGAACGTCACCCCGCTGGTCTTCGCGGAGGAGCAGGGCTCGTTCCTCGTGGGCGCAGCTGCCGCGTTGAAGACGAAGTCCTGCCAGATCGGCTTCGTGGGTGGCGTCGACACCCCGCTGATCCACAAGTTCGAGGCGGGCTACGTGGCAGGCGCGAAGGCAGTGGCGCCGAACATCGAGGTCGACGTCGACTACATCAGCCCGGCCGGTGACTTCTCCGGCTTCAACGACTCGGCCCGCGGCACCGAGGTGGCCCGCGGCCAGCTCGACGGCGGAGCCGACATCGTCTACCAGGCGGCGGGCGCCTCCGGCCAGGGCGTGTTCGAGGCCGTCAACACGGCGACGAAGCCGGACGCGCAGAAGCTCGCGATCGGCGTCGACTCCGACCAGTACAACACGGTCGCGCCGCCGGTCAACGAGGTGATCATGACCTCGATGCTCAAGCGCGTCGACGTCGCGGTGTTCAACTACATCAACGCGGTGGCAGCCGGCGCAACTGGCTCGCTGCCGAAGGCGTTCGACCTCTCCGTCGACGGTGTCGGCTACTCCACCTCCGGCGGCAAGGTCGACGACATCGCCGACCAGCTGGACGCCTACAAGGCCGCGATCATCAAGGGCGACATCAAGGTGCCCAGCGAGCGGCAGTAGCGCACGGCACCTCACGCGTGGGGCACCATCGGGGGCCGGGTCCACACGGATCCCGGCCCCCGCGTACATCCCCGAAAGGCTGGAGGGAATGGCCGTAGCCGATACCGCGCCACCGCGCGGCGAGTACGCCGTGGAGCTCGCGGGGATCACCAAACGCTTCCCCGGTGTCGTCGCCAACAGCGACATCTCGTTGCGCGTGCGCCGCGGCGAGGTGCACGCCCTGTGCGGGGAGAACGGCGCAGGCAAGTCGACGCTGATGAAGATCCTCTACGGGATGCAGCAGCCCGACGAGGGCACCATCTCCGTGGACGGGGAGGTGGTGCACTTCCGGTCGCCCGCCGACGCGATCAAGGCCGGCATCGGCATGGTGCACCAGCACTTCATGCTGGCCGACAACCTCACCGTCGCCGAGAACATCCTGCTCGGAGCGGAGGGGCTGCACGGCATGGGTGCCACGGCCCGGCAGCGCATCGCCGAGCTGGAGGGCACGGTCGGGCTGCGCGCCCGGCCGGACGTCCTCGTCGAGCGGCTCGGGGTGGCCGACCGGCAGCGCGTCGAGATCCTCAAGGTGCTCTACCGCGGAGCCCGCACCGTGATCCTCGACGAGCCGACCGCGGTCCTGGTCCCGCAGGAGGTCGAGGAGCTGTTCGCCACCCTGCGCAGGATGCGCGAGGAGGGCTTCACGTTCGTCTTCATCTCCCACAAGCTCGACGAGGTGCGGGCCATCGCCGACACCGTCACCGTGATCCGTCGCGGGGCGTGCGTCGGCAGCGCCGACCCGAAGGCGGTGACGAGCCGCCAGCTCGCGGAGATGATGGTCGGCAGCGAGCTCCCGAGCCCGGAGACGCGCGAGTCGACGGTGACCGACCGCGACGTGCTGCGGGTCACCGGGCTCACCCTCGACGCCGAGGGCGGCGGCCGCCCGGTGCTCGACGGGGTGGACCTCGTGGTGCGGGCGGGCGAGGTGCTCGGGATCGCGGGCGTCGAGGGCAACGGGCAGACCGAGCTCGTCGAGACGATCATGGGGATGCGACGCGCGAGCGGCGGCACGATCGTGCTCGACGGCAAGGACATCACCCGGGCCCACACGCTGCAGCGCCGCGAGGCGGGCATCGGGTACGTGCCGGAGGACCGCACGCGCCACGGGCTGCTCGCCACCCAGCCGCTGTGGGTCAACCGGATCCTCGGTTACCAGAGCCGCAGGCCGGTGGCCTCCGGCGGGCTGCTCGGCGTGCTCGACCGGGCGGCCGCGCGGCGCGACACCGAGCGCATCGTCGAGGAGTTCGACGTGCGGACGCCCGGTGTCGACGTGCCGGCCGCGGCCCTGTCCGGCGGTAACCAGCAGAAGCTGGTGGTCGGCCGCGAGCTCTCCGGCGACCCGGTGCTGCTGATCGCCGCCCACCCGACCCGCGGCGTGGACGTCGGCGCGCAGGCCGGGATCTGGGACGTGCTGCGGCGCGCCCGTGCGGAAGGCCTCGCGGTGCTCCTCGTGAGCGCCGACCTGGACGAGCTGATCGGGCTGTCCGACACGATCAAGGTGATGCTGCGGGGACGGCTCGTCGCCGACGCCGACCCGGCCACCGTCACACCCGAGGAGCTGGGGGCCGCGATGACCGGCGCCGATGCGGAGGGAGCCGCGTGACGCGCATCCGGACCGTACTGCTGCCACCCGTACTGGCGATCGTGTTCGCCGCCCTGCTGTGCGCGGTGGCCCTGCTGATCAACGGCGACTCGCCGCTCACGGCCCTGCGGGTGATGGTCACCCAGGTCGGCGAGGGCACCACCGCCGTCGACATCATCAACACCGGGGCGATCTACTACGTCGCCGGGCTCGCCGTGGCCATCGGCTTCCAGATGAAGCTGTTCAACATCGGCGTCGAGGGCCAGTTCCGGCTCGCCGCGTGCGTGGCCGCGATCGCGGGCGGCGCGCTGTCGCTCCCACCGGGGCTGCACACGCTGGTGATCATCCTGGTCGGCGCGGCCGTGGGCGCGCTCTGGGCCTCGGTGCCGGCTCTGCTCAAGGCCTACCGCGGCGTGCACGAGGTCATCTCGTCGATCATGATGAACTTCATCGCCACCGGCGTGATCGCCTACCTGATCAGCACCGAGGGGTTCGGCGTGCTGCGGGGCAACAACATCTCGACCGACCCCATCGAGCCCACGGGGCACTTCCCAGGCATCTCCTTCGGGGCCAGTGGGACGATCTTCGGGTTCGTGTTCCTGGCAGCGGCGCTCGGGCTCGCCTACGGCTTCATGCTCAACCGGACGCGGTTCGGGTTCGAGCTGAAGGCGTCGGGCGAGTCGCCGACAGCGGCCGCGGCGGGTGGGGTGGACGCGCGCCGGATGGTGATCGTGGCGCTGCTGCTCTCGGGTGCGATGGCCGGCCTCGTCGGCCTGCCCGAGCTGCTCGGTCGCGACCACGCCTACACGCTCACCTCGCCCGCCGGCTACGGCTTCACCGGGATCGCGGTGGCCCTGCTCGGGCGCAACCACCCGGTGGGCATCGCCCTCGGCGCGCTGCTCTGGGCGTTCCTGGACAAGTCGGCGCTGGCCCTGGACAACGTCGGGGTGCCACGCGAGATCGTGCTGATCATGCAGGGATCGATCGTGCTATCGGTGGTCATCGCTTACGAGATCGTCCGCCGTTACGAGCTCGCAGCCGAGCAGCGGCGGGTCGCCGCCCAGCTGCGCGCCGTGACGGGCGTGCCGGCGGAGGTGGGGTCGTGACCGCGGTCGAGACGAAGCCGGCCGCGCCGGTCCCCCAGGCGCGCAACGGGCGGCGGCTGCCCGGCTGGGCCCGCGCCGCGATCGTCGTCGCGATCGGGGTCGGCATCCTGGCGATCACCACGACGCTGACCGGGCAGTACCAGCTCACCTCGAGCGGCACCACCCAGGCCGCGGTCCGGCTGCTCCTGCCGATCCTGTTCGCCGCGCTCGGCGGGCTCTGGGCGGAGCGCTCCGGCGTGATCAACATCGGGCTCGAGGGCATGATGATCCTCGGCACCTGGGGCGCGGCGTGGGCCGGCTTCTACTGGGGGCCGTGGGCGGCCGTGATCGGCGGTCTCGTGTTCGGCGCGCTCGGCGGCGTGCTGCACGCGATCGCCACGGTGACGTTCGGCGTCAACCACATCGTGTCCGGCGTCGCGATCACGCTGCTCGGGATGGGTATCACGCAGTACCTGGCCCAGCTGATCTTCGTGCCGCTCTCCCGGAACCCGCGGCAGTCGCCGCGCATCGAGGGCTTCGAGACGTTCTCGATCCAGCCGCTCGCCGACTGGCTCGCCGAACTGGAGGGCCAGCAACGCGTGCTGCTCTCCGACGCGGCCGGGCTGCTCGGCGGCGTCGTCTCCGGCCTCACCCCGCTCGTCGTGCTCGGGTTCCTGTTCGTGCCCGTGAGCTACTACGTGCTGTGGCGCTCGCGATTCGGGCTGCGGCTGCGCTCGTGCGGGGAGAACCCGGTGGCGGCCGCGTCGCTCGGCGTGAACGTGTTCACCTACAAGTACCTCGCCGTGATCATCTCGGGCGGGTTCGCCGGGCTCGGTGGCGCGGCGCTCACGCTCAACCCGGGCCAGCTCGGCTACCTGGAGGGCCAGACCGGCGGGCGCGGCTACATCGGCCTCGCCGCGATGATCTTCGGCAACTGGCGACCGGGTGGGCTGCTCGCCGGCGCCGCCCTGTTCGGGTACGTCGACGGCGTGCAGCTGCGCGCGGGCGGGGAGGCGGTGCACGCGCTGCTCTACGCCACCTCGATCCTCGCGGTGATCCTCGCGATCTTCTGGGCGGCACGGCGGCACTGGCGCTCGGCCGCGGTGGCGCTCGCCGCGGGTCTGGTCGTCTACGCCGTGTACTGGGTGATCCCCGAGGTGCCGCGGGAGTTCGCCTCCTACGCGCCGCAGCTGGTGACGCTGCTCGTGCTCGCGGTGGCGTCGCAACGGCTGCGGCCGCCTGCCGCGGTCGGGCTCGAGTACCGGCGAGGCGAAGGTGACTGAGAATGTGTTCGAGAAGCGCGGAGCGGGCAGCGAGGGACAGTCGGAACCTGTTGGATCACCGGCGTCCGCGGCCCACGTTCGGGCTTCTCGAACACATTCTGATCCAGACTGGCCTGCCCTCCGGCACGCCGCGATCGCGGCCGCCGGATCGGCCTACGCGCCGTACTCCCGGCTGAACGTGGGCGCCGCCGCGCTGTGCGACGACGGGCGCGTCGTCACCGGGTGCAACGTCGAGAACGCCTCCTACGGCCTCGGGATGTGCGCCGAGTGCACGATGGCCGGGCAGCTGCGCCTCACCGGCGGCGGCCGGTTCACCGCCGTCGCCTGCCGCTCCGGCACCGGTGACCTCCTCATGCCGTGCGGCCGGTGCCGCCAGGTGCTCTACGAGTTCGGCGGCCCCGACTGCCTCCTGGACACGCCCCGGGGCATCCTCCCGCTGAGCGAGGTCCTCCCGGATGCGTTCGGTCCGGAGGATCTACCCGCCTGATTCCGACGAACGGCGCGCTCGTCGGTACCTATCCGACGAACGCGCCGTTCGTCGGAATCGGAATAGGGTCGGGCTCGTGAACGTGATCGACGTGATCGTCACCAAGCGCGACCGTGCCCGGCTCAGCGACGAGCAGATCGACTGGGTCGTCGACGCCTACACCCGCGGGTCCGTCGCGGACGAGCAGATGGCGGCGCTCGCGATGGCGATCCTGCTCAACGGGATGGATGCGGGCGAGATCGCCCGCTGGACCCAGGCGATGATCGACTCCGGCGAGGTGCTCGAGCTGGGCGACGTCGGGCGCCCGCTGGTGGACAAGCACTCCACCGGCGGCGTGGGCGACAAGATCACCTTGCCGCTCGCCCCGTTGGTGGCCGCGTGCGGGGCGGCGGTGCCGCAGCTGTCCGGGCGCGGGCTCGGCCACACCGGCGGCACGCTCGACAAGCTGGAGGCGATCCCCGGCTGGCGGGCCTCGCTCAGCACGGAGGAGATCGCGGCGCAGCTCGCCGACGTGGGCGCCGTGATCTGCGCGACCACCCCGACGCTCGCCCCCGCCGACCGCAAGCTGTACGCCCTGCGCGACGTCACCGGCACCGTCGAGTCGATCCCGCTGATCGCCAGCTCGATCATGAGCAAGAAGATCGCGGAGGGCACCGGCGGCCTGGTGCTCGACGTGAAGTTCGGCTCGGGGGCCTTCATGAAGACGCCCGAGCGCGCGCGGGAGCTCGGCGAGACGATGGTCGCGATCGGTGCAGCCCACGGCCTGGCGACCACAGCCCTCCTGACCGACATGTCGGTGCCCCTCGGCCGGGCGGTGGGCAACGCGCTGGAGGTGGAGGAGTCCGTCGAGGTGCTGCGCGGCGGCGGGCCGGCCGACATCGTGGAGCTGACCGTGGCGCTGGCCCGCGAGATGCTCGCGCTCGCCGGCATCGAGGACGTCGACCCGGCACAGGTGCTCGCCTCCGGCAAGGCCCACGCGGTGTGGGAGCGGATGATCGCTGCCCAGGGCGGCGACCCAGGCGCCCCGATGCCGGTCGCAGGCCACGTGGAGGAGCTGGTGGCCGACCGGTCCGGGGTGCTCACCCGAATGGACGCCTACGCCGTCGGTGTAGCGGCCTGGCGGCTCGGAGCAGGCCGGGCCCGCAAGGAGGACGCGGTGCAGGCCGCAGCGGGCGTCCGCCTGCTGGTGGACATCGGCGACGAGGTCGAGGCCGGGCAGCCCCTGCTGGAGCTGCACACCGACACCCCGGACGCGGTCGCGGGCGCCCGAGCGGCGCTGGACGGTGGCGTCGTGGTGTCCGATGGACCCGCTGTCCGCCCGGCCCTGCTCAGCGAGACGATCCGCGCCTGACGAGCTGCAACTGGCGTGCATCGAGACCGCGACTCGCGTGCATCGAGAGCGCGACTCGCGGAGGTGGGGCTCTGCACTTCCGCGACTCGCGCCGTGAGTGCGGGCGAGTCGAGCTGTCGCCGGTCAGTCGTCCGGGTCGTCCGTCACCGTGTCGTGGGCGGAGGCGCCGTTCGGGCTCTTCACCGTGACCTTGCTGCGGTTGCGGCGCGGGGTCTGGCGGGGCGGGGGCGGCGGCATCTGGTGCACCGACGGGCCGCGGCCGAGGATGAGCTCGGCGAACGTGGCCATGGCCTCGTCCAGCTGGCCGGCGTTGCGCCGCTCCGACTCGGCGTTGGCGCGCTCCACGAGCGAGCGCAGGGAGCTGGTGTCGGGCCGCTCCACGATCGCGGCGTCGAGCTTGCCGAGCCGCTCGTCGATGGTGCCGCCGAGGTTGCCGAGGCGCCCGGACATGCTGTCCTCGATGGCGTCGAGGCGGGCGGCGAGGTTCTCGAGGCGCTTCTCGAGGTTGTTGAGCGGCTCCGTCGGGTCGACGGCGGGGCGGGCGGCCAGGTCCTCCAGCCTGCGGTGCAGGCCGACGCTGGTGTCGCCGAGCAGGTTGCGCAGGCCCTCGCCGGACTCGTCCACCGAGCGGAGCGCGTTGTCGAGCTGCTCGCGGACCATGCGCTCGATCCCGTCGACGCGCTCCTTGATCGGCGCACCCACCGACGACGGCATCGCGTCGAGGCGCATCTCGTGCCGGTCGAGGCGGTTGTCCAGGTCGTCGAGGCGCTTGTGCAGGCCGCCGAGCCGGTCGTCGAGGCCGTCCATCCGCCCGGAGACACCCTCTAGGCGGCCGGCCATCCCGTCGAGGCGGCCGTCGAGCTGGGCGATCGGCTTCGCGAGCTTGTCCGGCATCGCCTCGACCGCTCTCAGGACGGACGCGATCGAGGCGTCCTGAGCGTCGAGCTTGGCGACCGTCTCGTCGAGGCGCTCGGCGAGGACGCTCACCTCGGTGCGGTCGGGCAGCTCGGTGAGGCGCTTGCGCACCGTGCCGAGCGCGTCGAGGGCCGCGAGCCGAGCGTGGATCTCGTCGAGCGAGTCGAAGATCTGCTGCTGCTCGCTGTCGCGGATCTCCGCTGCGCGCATCAGCATTCCGCGCATGCGGTCGAACGAGAGATTGGAGTCATTGCTCATGGCGGCGGGGAGCTTCCTCTGAGCCGGACATCGAGTGTGGTGCGGCAATGAGGGTAGCGACCCGGGTGGATCACCCTTCCGCGGCTCCCCGATCGGAGGTGTCGTGCCCCGTTCGGAGCAGTGCACCGCGCCCAGACACCCCAGGTTAGGGGGCGTGTTCTAGCGTGGCCGGGTGCATGCGCCGTTGACCGTCGACACCATCCGCGACGCACCGAAGGTGCTCCTGCACGACCATCTGGACGGCGGGCTCCGCCCCGCCACGGTCATCGAGCTCGCCGACGCCGCCGGTTACCGCGGCCTTCCGTCGACGGACGCGGCCGAGCTGGGCGGGTGGTTCCTCGCCGCGGCGCACTCGGGGTCGCTGGTGCGCTACCTGGAGACGTTCGGGCACACCGTCGGCGTGATGCAGACGGCCGACGCCCTGGTCCGCGTGGCCGCCGAGTGCGCGGAGGACCTCGCGGCCGACGGTGTCGTGTACGCGGAGGTGCGGTTCGCCCCGGAGCTGCACGTGGAGGCAGGCCTGGAGCTGCCCGCCGTGGTGGAGGCGGTGCTCGAGGGGTTCAAGGTGGGCACGGCCCGCGCGGCGGAGCGCGGCAGGCACATCCGGGTGGGCTGCCTGCTCACCGCCATGCGGCACGCGGCGCGGTCGCGCGAGATCGCCGAGCTGGCGGTGCGCTACCGCGACCTGGGCGTCGTCGGGTTCGACATCGCGGGTGCCGAGGCCGGTTTCCCGCCCACGCGGCACCTGGACGCCTTCGAGTACATGCGCCAGCAGAACGCGCACTTCACGATCCACGCAGGTGAGGCGTTCGGGCTGCCGTCGATCTGGGAGGCGCTGCAGTGGTGTGGCGCCGACCGGCTCGGCCACGGTGTCCGCATCGTCGACGACATCACCCTCGGTGCCGACGGAACCCCTCGATTGGGGCTTCTTGCCGCCTATGTGCGTGACAAGCGGATCCCGCTGGAAATGTGCCCCACGTCGAACGTGCACACCGGTGCGGCGAAATCACTGGCGGACCACCCGATCGGGCTGCTGACGCAGTTGCGGTTCCGGGTCACGGTCAACACCGACAACCGGCTGATGTCCGACGTGTCGATGACGAGCGAGATGACCGCGCTCGCCGACACGTTCGGTTACAGCTGGGCGGATCTGCAGTGGTTCACCGTGAACGCGATGAAGTCGGCCTTCATCGGCTTCGACGAGCGGCTCGCCCTGATCAACGACGTGATCAAGCCCGGCTACGCGGCGCTCATGGCCTGAACAGGTCGACGGAGAAGGTCTCGGCGACGTCGTCGAGCAGCGTGTGCGCGCCCTGGAGGCCCACGGCGCTCATCCACGTCAGGTCGTCGACCTCGTGCTGGGCGCCGGTGAGCCGGCTCCACAGCGGGTTGCTGGTGAACTGCGCCTTCGGCCCGGTGGCGGTCGGGTCGGCCCAGGTCGCGACGAAGATCCGGTCGGCGTCGAGGTCGAGGATGCGTTCCTGCGAGACGTCGACCGCGATCTTGTCCGTGGTGGGCTGCGTGGGCGGGCGCGGGAACCCGACGTCGCGCAGGACGATCCCGGCGTAGGACTTCTCGGTGTAGAGGCGGACGGTGTCCTCGCCGGCGAAGCGGACGATCGAGACGGTGGGCAGGGTGCCACCGGACCCGGCGGCGATCTCCCGGCCGATCCCGGCGGCGCGCTGCTCGTACTCGGCGATCTCGGCCTCCGCGAGGTCCTCCTTGCCGAGGGCCCGGCCCGCCAGGCGGAGGTTCTCCTTCCAGGTGGGGCCGGTCGTCTCGCTGAAGACGGTGGGCGCGATCTGGGACAGCTGCCCGTACAGCGCCTCGTGGCGCACCTTGGCCGACAGGATCAGGTCGGGCTTCAGAGCGGCGATCTGCTCGAGGCTCGGTTCCTCCAGCCGGCCGACCGGGACGGCGTCCGTGCCGTACGTCGCCGCGAGCGGGCCGAGGTACGTCGGTAGTCCGCCCTCTATCGCCCGGTAGGTGGTGTAGCCCGCGAGCTGGGTCTCCAGCGTCAGCACCGCGTCGACGAAGCTCTGGTCGAGCGCGACGACCCGCTTCGGCTGCGCGGGGATCGCGGTCTCGCCCATGGCGTGCTGGACGACGCGGAAGGGCGCCTCCGCCGGTGCGGTTTGCTGGGGTGAGCCGCACGCTGTGACCAGGGTGAGCAGCGCGGTTAGCGCGATGGCGGGCAAGTGCTTCACCGCGTGAGGTTAACCTGCCCTAACGGCATCAACCGACACTCAGGGTACGTAGCCGTGGCCACAGTTGCGCCCACGGCTCCTGCCGGCCGGTGCACGACCACACGCTCGCGTTCTCCCCGCCGTCCGCCACCATGCGCACGTCCGCGAAGTACGGCCTCAGCGCATCTGGGGAGCCGCCGACGAAGAGCACCGCCGTGTCGTCCTCCGGCGGGGGCGGGAACCAGCCGTAGCCGCGGTTGGTGCTGTGGGCCTGCGGGAGGTCGTACTGCGTCGAGTAGCCGTCGAGGTACGCGGCGATGATGTAGGACTCGCCCATGAGCGCCGTGTGCTCGCGCGCCTCCGGTGGGAGCGCCTGGACCGCGGCGGCAGCGGTGCGGGCGATCGTCTCACCGACCTCGTCCGACGTGGCCGTGATCGTCGTGGCGGAGAAGAAGAGGAGCCAGCCCGCCGCGGCGGCGCTCAGCGCGTAGCCGGGCCAGGCGACCCAGCGGAACCGGCGCCGTCCCGCTTCCCGGCGCCGCTGCAGCCCCAGCGCGCCTGCCGCTGCGATGACACCGTACAGCCCGCCCAGGTAGTAGGGACGGCCCGGGGCCGCGACGAACACGGCGAACAGCACGACGAACGTCACCGCGAGGAAGCGGTACGGACGCATCTCCCCGGCGCGCAGCAGGATCCACAGGCCGTGGAACAGGAGCGCGGTGCCGGCCACTCCGGCGAAGATGATCAGCGTCACCGCCACGCCGGGACGTCCGCCGTACAGCACGTCGGCCTCCGCCGCCACCACGGCGCTCATCCGCAGCTGGGGCCAGCCGTTCACCGCCTGCCAGACCAGGGTGGGCAGCGCGATCAGCGCGCCGATCCCGGCGCCCGCCCACAGCAGGGGCCTGCGCAGCAGCTCCCGGGGACCGCAGACGAGGACGGTGGCGAGCAGCACGGCGGCGAGCAGCAGCACCTGGAACTTGGTCTCGGCGGCGATGCCGGCCGTCACGCCGAGCGCCAGCAGGATCCGGTCGTCGCGCAGCCGGATCCAGCGGACCAGGAGCCAGCAGAGCACCAGCCACTGCACCGGTTCGAGGGTGTACGGGGTGAGCCAGTGCCCGGCCAGCGTGATCCACACCGCGGTGGCCTGTGCGCCCGCGGTCAGGATCTGCGCGCGGCGGTCACCACCGAGCTCGCGGGCGACCAGCGCCGCGACGACGACCGCGGCGGCGGTCGCGAGCACGGCCGGGAGTCGCAGCACGACGATCGAGCCCGGCGCGATCGCGTCCATCAGCGCGGCCAGCAGCGGCGTGAGCGGCGGCTGGTCCGCCGAGCCCCAGTCGAGGTGGTGGCGGCCGATGGCCAGCATGTACACCTCGTCGAACCAGTACCCGCGGCCCACGCTCGCGGCCAGCTGAGCCACCCCGACGACCGCCGCGATCGTCAGGACGGGCAGGCGGGCGAAGGGCACCGCGTGCGGTGCGCGCTGCGTCAGACGGGTCTCGACGGTGGTCACGATCGTCATCAGACCGTCGCCGGACCGGCGCTGACCAGGGCCGACGGATGGCCAGGCCCCCTACCGAAGTAGGTGTGGCGCCCCACTGGACGACGGTGATCGCGAGGCCGGGGGCGCGGTTACCGTGTTCCGGTGCGCCAGCAGGCGGGTCCGCGAGACCACTCGACCGGGGCCGTGGTCTTCCTCGTCGCCGCCGTGCTGCTCTTCGCCGCGCTCGACGTGCTGTACACCGTGCTCGGGTCCCGGACCAGCGGCCCGGCCGGTCCATATGCCGGGCTCGCCCTGCGACTCGTTCTCGACACGGCCGTGCTCGCGGTCCTGCGCGCCCCGCTCCTGGTCACGTGGCTGACGATCGCAGGCGCGGTCGCGCTCCAGCTCTCCGAGCTGCTGAGCCCCGGCCTGCTCGTCGCGACGCCCGTGCTCTCCGGCGACCCGCTGACGCTCTCCGCGACACCGGTCGTCGTCAACGTCGTGGTCCAGGTGCGGAACCGGCGCTCCACGTGGGTGCTCGTCGGGATCCTCACACTGCTCGCGACCCGGCCGTGGGACCCGTCTTGGCTCACCGTCTCGCTCGGGCTGCTGACCACGGCGTTCCCCGCGCTGCTCGGCCGCTACGTCGCGGCGCGGCGCAACCTGATGGCGAGCCTGCGCGAGCGCGCCGAGCGCACCGACCGGGAGCAGCGCCTGCTCGCCGAGCAGGCCCGCGCCGAGGAACGGGCCCGGCTCGCGGCCGAGATGCACGACGTCGTCACCCACCGGGTGAGCCTGATGGTGCTGCAGGCCGGCGCCATCGAGGTCACGGCGACCGACCCGGGGACCCGCCGCGCCGCGGAAGGGCTGCGGGACGCCGGCATGCAGGCGCTCGACGAGCTGCGCGAGCTGGTCGGCGTGTTCGGCGGCGAGCGGACCGGGGAGTCGCCGTCGGTCGGGCCGCCCGCGCCGCGGGCCGACCTGCGCGAGCTCGTCGACGCCTCCGTCGCCGCCGGTGTGGACGTTCGGCTGGAGTGCGGCGGGGACACCGACGCCGTGCCGTCGGCGGTGCTGCGCACGGTCCACCGGGTGGTGCAGGAGGCGCTGACGAACGTGCACAAGCACGCGCCGGGCGGCCGGGTGCTCGTCGACGTGCGCTACGGGGCCGACGCCGTGAGCGTCGCGGTGACCAACACGTCGTCCACCGCCGACGCGGCGCTCGCGCCGACCGGCTCGGGGAGCGGGCTGCGCGGCCTGCGGGAGCGCGTGTCGATCATCGGTGGGACGCTCGAGGCCGGGCCGTGCGCCGACGGCGGGTTCGCGGTTCGGGCCGAGCTCCCGGTGGGCCGATGAGGGAGGGAACGGTGCCGGTACGCGTGCTCGTGGTCGACGACGAGCCGATGGTGTGCGCGCACCTGCGCACGATCCTCGGCGCCGCCGACGGGATCGAGGTCGTCGCCAGCGCGGCCGACGGCGCGGAGGCCGTCGAGGCCGTCGTGCTGCACGAGCCGGACGTCGTGCTCATGGACCTGCGGATGCCCGGCGTCGACGGGATCACCGCGACCGCCCGGATCGTCGAGCTCCCCGCCGCGCCCCCGGTCGTCGCGCTCACCACGTTCGACGGCGACGAGCACGTGCACCGGGCACTGCGCGCCGGAGCTGCCGGCTACCTGCTCAAGTCCACACCACCCGAGGAGCTGGCCGCGCTGGTGCGGGTGGCCGCTCAGGGCCACACCGTGCTGTCCCGGTCGGCGGCGCGCCGCCTGGTGGGCGACGCGGGCGACGCCCACGTGGCCCGACGTCGCGCAGCGGCCCGCCTCGCCCGGCTGACCGACCGGGAACGCGACGTCGTGGCCCTGCTGGGCGAGGGGTGCTCCAACGCCGAGGTGGCGCGGCGGCTGCACCTCACCGAGGCGACGGTGAAGGGCTACGTCTCCAACGCGCTCGACAAGCTCGGCTGCACCAACCGCACCCAGCTGGGCCTGCTGGCGAGGGAGGCCGGCCTCCGGACGGAGTGAGCGGTCAGTGCGTGCGGAAGCGGTTGGTCACGTCCTCGACCAGCTCGCGGAAGCGCGCCGACTCCGCGTCGAACGGCGGGCTGGGGGCGAGGCGGGTGGGGTCGGGCTTGGTGATGTAGTTGACCAGCCAGCCGAGGGCCTGCGACTCGGCGAGGCCGCGACGGGCCTCGTCGTCGCCCGCCCAGTCGCCGACGTCGAGCATCAGCTCGGTGGCCAGCTCCAGCTGGGAGGGGTCGACGCCGAGCGGGCCTTCGGCGAGGTCATCGGCCAGCCCGGTGAGCGTGTAGGCGTTGAGGTCGTCGACGCGCACGTCCAGCTCGCCCACGCCGGCCCGCTCGACGATCTCCGGCCAGGTGGAGGCGGCCGCCAGGTCGTGCCCGGCGGCGCCGTCCTCGCCGAGCCAGCGGGCCAGCGCCCGCTCGGACCGGAAGACGTCGATCCGGCCGTCGGAGCCGAGGAAGACGGCCTTGTCGTCGAGGTAGCAGCGCAGCGTGTAGTGGTCGCCCTCGCGCGTGGTGATCCGGATGGGGTCGATCCCGACCTCCTCCCAGAACCCGGGCTCCTCGTCGTCCTCCTCCGCGGTGCCGTCCTCGTCGGCCTCGGTGACCGTCGGCTCGTCGGTGTCCTCGACGACCAGGACCTCCTTCTCCGCGGCCGCGAGCGCTGCGGGGTCGACCTCGGGGGTCTCGACGATGTCGTCGAGCGCGTCGATCACCTCGTCCCAGCGCTCGGCGATCGTCTCGACCATCTGGGTCCACAGCCGCTGGCCCTCGCGCCCGGCGAACGGCAGCGTGCCCTGGCGCAGCAGGCCGAACGCGGGAGCCGACCCGAGCACGTCCGTGACCGCGTCCAGCTCGCAGACGTCCGCGATCGAGCGGATCATCTCCGTGATCTCGGCGAGCTCGCCGACCGTCCAGGTGTCGGGGTCCTCGGCGACGAGCTCCGGGACGCCGACGATGTCGTACCGCTGGGTGTCGTCGGGTGTCAGCTCCTGCACCGTGAGATCGGGCACCAGGGGCCACGCGGGGTGGTCGACCAGGTCGTGCTCGGTGGCGGTGCGGACGAACGCCGCGAGCTGGGGGACCTCCGGGAAGGCGAACAACGAGTCGTCGTCGCCGAGGAAGGCCTCCCACTCCTCGCCGTCCTCGCGCCACCGCGGGGCCCACAGCGTGACGAGGTCGCCCTCCGTCAGGGAGAGCTGGATCGGGACGATGTCGCTGGCCACGCGGGCAGCCTAGGACCACGCCTCGACCCGCCCGGCCGGTGGTGTGGCATACGGTGCGGGAGGGACGCGCGTCACCGGCGGTTCGTCCCGCCGTCGTTGACGCGCTCAGGGGCACGTTGCATCATCTCTGCACATTTCGCTCCCCCAACCGGTCGATCCGGCTCCCCCGATCGTCCGGGGTGCACTGCCTCGAAAGGCGGCAGGAATGTTCAGGAACACCCGTGTCCCCGCCGCGGGCGCGCTCGCGGCGCTCGCGTTGGTGCTGGCACCCGCAACGGCCGCGGCCCAGCCGGCGCCGAACCCGTTCGAACGCGGTCCCGACCCGACCACGCAGAGCATCGAGGCCAGCCGCGGGCCGTACGCCACGGAGGACCTCGAGGTGTCCGACCTGCGGACCCCGGGCTTCGGATCGGCCGTCATCACGTACCCGACGACCACCGCGGACGGGACGTTCGGCGCCGTCGCGATCGTCCCCGGCTACACCGCGCGGGAGTCGTCGATCGCCTGGCTGCGGCCGCGCATCGCATCCCAGGGGTTCGTGGTGATCAGCTTCAACACGAACTCGACCTCGGACCAGCCCGCCGCCCGGGGCGAACAGCTGCTCGCGGCGCTGGACTACCTCACGCAGGAGTCCGCGGTCCGCGACCGGGTGGACCCGGACCGGCTCGCCGTCATGGGCCATTCGATGGGTGGAGGCGGGACCCTGGAGGCGGCCGCCGAGCGCACCTCGATCGAGGCCGCCATTCCGCTCACCGGGTGGAACGCCGACAAGACGTGGCCGGGGGTGCAGGCGGCGACGCTGGTCGTCGGGGCGGAGAACGACTCGACCGCGCCGGTGGCGCGGCACTCGATCCCGTTCTACGAGAGCCTGACGAACGCCGAGGAGCGGGCCTACCTCGAGCTCAACGGGGCGAGCCACTTCGCGCCCAACAGCCCGAACACCACCATCGCCAGCTACAGCATCGCGTGGCTCAAGCGGTTCGTCGACGACGACACCCGCTACACGCAGTTCCTCTGTCCCGCGCCCCGGACCGGGACCGCGCTGTCCGACGTGCGGACCAGCTGCCCGATCGACGAGTCGCAGGCGTGATCGGGCCGGAGTGCGGGGTCAGCGCCCCACGGGGTGCCACACGGTCTTGATCTCGGTCCAGGCCCGCAGCCGGGTGAGGTCCGGGACCGGGGTCCAGTCGGGCTCGGCGGCTGGCCTCGGCAGCACCCGCTTGACCCCTTCGGCCGCGGCGCGCTCCAGGTCGGCGGCCAGCTCGGCGGGCGCCCCCACCAGGTCGAGGGCCTGCACCTCGCCGTGCGCGGCGAGCCACGGCGCCAGCTCCGCGGTGCGCCCGGTGAGCACGTTGACGACCCCGCCGGGCACGTCGGACGTGGCGAGCACCTCGGCCAGCTCCACCGCAGGCAGCGGCCTGGCCTCGGAGGCCACGACGACGGCCGTGCAGCCGGTGGCCAGCACGGGCGCGAGCACGTCGACCAGCCCGAGCAGCGACGACCCCTGCGGCGCCAGCACCCCGACCACGCCGGTGGGCTCCGGGGTCGACCAGTTCACCAGCGGCCCGGCCACCGGGTTCACCGAACCGAGCACGGAAGCGATCTTGTCGGTCCACCCCGCGTACCAGACCCAGCGGTCGACGGCGGCGTCCACGAGCGCCGCGGCCTGCCCCTTGCGCACACCCTCGGCCGCCACGACGTCGCCGACGAACTGCCCGCGCCGGCCCTGCAGCATCTCGGCCACCCGGTAGAGCACCTGGCCGCGGTTGTACGCGGTGGCGCCGGACCAGCCGGGGAACGCCGCCCGGGCCGCGCTCACCGCGTCGCGCACGTCCTTGCGGGAGGCGAGCGCGGCGTGGGCGAGCAGCGTGCCGTCGGTGCTCGTGACCGGATAGCTGCGGCCCGACTCCGATCGCGGGAACGCGCCGCCGACGTACAGCTTGTAGGTCTTGGCGACGGTGAGCCGGTCGGTGGACGTCACAGGCGCAGGTTACGCGGGGAGATCCAGGCGGACCAGCTGCGCGCGCGAGGCCACGCCGAGCTTGGGGAACGCCTTGTAGAGGTGGTAGCCGACCGTGCGCGGCGACAGGAACAGCTGCGCGGCGATGTCGCGGTTGGACAGTCCCGCCGCGGCGAGCCGGACGACCTGCAGCTCCTGCGGGGTGAGCTCGGCGAGCTGGTCCGGGGCGGGCCCGGTCGCCATCGTCGATGTCGATCGGGTCTCGCCGGTGGCCCGCAGCTCGGCGCGCGCCCGCTCGGCCCACGGCCCGGCGCCCAGCTCGTCGAACGCGTCAGCGGCTGCCCGGAGCGGGCCGCGAGCCTCGCTCCGGCGGCGCGCGCGGCGCAGCCACTCGCCGTGCAGGAGGTCGGTGCGGGCGCGTTCGAACGGGTGCGTGCCGTCGGTCCGGTGCATCGCTGCGGCCTTCGCGAAGAGCTCGGCCGCCCCGTCGTCGGACGCGACGAGGGCCCCACAGCGCGCCGCGATCGCCCGCGGCCACTCCTGCCCGGTGTGCTCGGCCCACCGGGCGTACCGGTCGGCGGCGCGCCGCGCCTCCGCGGTGCGGCCGGCCCGGGCCGCCGCCTCCACGAGGTCGGGCAGCCCGCGCCACCAACCCCGCGACGCCGCCGCCTCGGCGAGCCGGTCCGCGGCCGCGTCGAACCGGCCGAGGCCCAGGTCGAGCAGCCCGCGGGCCGAACCGATGATCCCTGCGGAGCGCCCCGTGGGGCGCTGCCCGTCCAGCTCGCCGAGGGCGGCGGCGAACCGCACCTCGTCCCCGCTCGCCGCAGCGAGGTGGGCGAGGACGCCGGCCAGCTGGTCGACGACCTGGAGCTGCCCGACGTCGCGGGCGATGCGCAGGCCGTCGGTGGCTGCCGCGGCCGCATCGCGCCAGTGGCCGAGGTGCCAGCGGCCGGTCGCGAGCACGGCGAGCACGCGGGGCAGGGCACCCAGCGCCCCGGTGGCGCGGGCCTCTCGCTCCGCGGCTGCCGCCACCGCGAGCGCTGTGGTGTCGTCGCCCGCCACCATGTACCAGGCGGCGAGGCTCGCGGTGGCACGCGGTTCGCCCTCGCCGCGGCAGTCGGCCATCCGCGCGAACGCGGCACTGGCCGGTGGCAGCGGGGCGTCCGGGTCGTCCGGGAGCTGGGCCGCGGCCAGCGCGGCGTACGCGCGGATGTGGTCCGCCCCGGGTGCCCCGAGCCCGCTCGCCGCGGTCGCCACCTGCTCGACCATCCCGCGGTCGCGTGCCGACCAGCCGGCCTCCACGGCCCACAGCAGCATCTCGCCCGCCAGGTCCGGCGCCGCGGGCGCCGCGGACCCGGCCGCGGCCAGCAACAACCGGTGGGTCTCGGCGACGTCGCCCTCCTCGTCGGCGAGCCGGGCCCGCACCAGTGCGAGGCGCGCCCGCAGCTGCGGGTCCTCGGTGAGCGGCTCGCTGCGGCCGGCCAGTTCGGCCGCCCACTCGTGGTGCCCCGCCTCAGCAGCGGCCTCGGCCGCCGCCACCATGCGTCGCGCCCGATCCGGGCCGTACGGCGTGAGCGCGGCGGCGCGTTCGAAGGCAGCGGCCACCGTCTCGTGGCTCCCGCGGTCGCGAGCCCGCAGCCCGCTCTGCTCCAGCGCGCCGGCCACCGCCTCGTCCGGGCCGAGGCTCGACGCCGCGAGGTGCCAGTTGCGCCGATCCTCCTCGTCGCTCTCGTGGAGCACCTCGGCCAGCGCCTGGTGCGCCGCCCGCTTCGCCGCCATGGTCGCGGCGCCGTAGACGGCCGTGCGGATCAGCGGGTGGTGGAACCCCATGCAGCCGTCGAAGAACAGCAGCAGCCGTTCGCGTTCCAGGACCTCCAGGTCGGCCGGCCCGGCCCCGAGCCGCTCGGCCGCGGCGAGCACCACCCGGGCGTTGCACGTCCCGTCGGCGGCGGCAACGAGGAGCGCGGTGCGGGCCGCCGCGGGAAGGGCGGCGATGCGCGCCGCGAACTCCCGCTCCACCGGGCTGTTCGTCGGCGGGACCCCGCCGCGGCCTGCGTCGGGCGGCGCGAGCGGGTACACCGGCGCGCGGCCCATCCGGTGGGCCGCGGGCAGCTCGTGCAGGGCGAGCGGGTTGCCGGCCGCCTCGCGCAGGAGCTGGTCGCGCACCGGGCGGGGCAGGTCGCCCACCTCGGCGTCCAGCACCTCGCGGGCGCTCGCGTCGTCGAGCCGAGGGAGGTCGAGCGACTCCACACCAGGGGCCGGGAAGTCCGGAGCGAGCCCGGTGCGCGCGGCGAAGAGCAGCACGACGGACTCGCTCCCCAGCCGGCGAGCCGCGAAGAGCAACGCCTGGGCCGACGCCCGGTCGACCCAGTGCGCGTCGTCGACGACGCAGAGCAGCGGACGCTCGGCGGCCAGCTCGGCGAGCAGGCTCAGCACGGCGAGCCCGACGAGGAAGCGGTCGGGCGGTGGCCCGGCGGCCAGCCCGAGCGCGACGCGCAACGCGCCCGCCTGCACCTCGGGGAGCCGGTCGAGCGCCTCGCACGCGTCGGCGAACAGCGCGTGCAGCGTGGCGTACGGCAGCTCCACCTCCGTCTCGACGCCGACCTGGAGCAGCACCTGCATGCCGGTCGCCCGCCTCGCCGCGTGCAGGAGGAGCGCCGACTTCCCGATCCCCGCCTCACCGCGCACCACGAGGGCCGCGCTGCTCCCGCGGCGGGCCGCTGCGAGCAGGCGGTCCACGACCTCCAGCTCGGCGTCGCGGCCGCGCAGCGGAGGCGCCTCCGGCAGCGTGATCACGGCCGCCGCACCGGGACGAGCAGGACCGCCAGCCCGACCGCGACGGCCACCGTGATCATGAGGATGCCGCTGCGGAAGCCGGCGATGCCGCCGCCGGCCATCGTCCATGCGAGCGCGGACGCCGCGGACCCCACCGTCACCGCGACCGTCCGGACCGTCATGCCGACGCCGCCCGCCACGCCCTCCGAGCCCGCCGGTGCGGCCGTGAGCATCGCAGCGTTGACGGCCGGGTTGAACAGGGCGGCCCCGATCCCGAGCACCACGAGCCGCCAGGCCATGTCGACCAGGCCTGCGTCGCCGTCGAGCGTCAGCATCAGGAGCACCCCCGCGAGGGACACCGCGCTGCCGGCGGCCGCCACCACCCGGTTGCCGAGACGGTCGGCCAGTGCGCCCGCCGCCGCCGAGAGCGGCGCCATCGCGCCGACGAAGAACAGCAGCGCAACCCCGGTGAGGTCCGGGCCGCCGTGCAGCACGTCGGCCACGAAGTACGGCAGCAGGAACGAGACGAGGCCCGCGGTGGACGAGACCGCCAGCAGCGAGATCATCATGAACCCGAACGCCGGGTTCCGGACGAGCCGGAGCACCGGGCCGGAGGCCGCCAGGCGCGACCACCACACGGCCAGCCCGATCGCGGCCACGGCGAGCGCCCCGGCGAGGAGCGGCCGCCCGCCCACCTCCTCGAAGGCGAGCAGCAGCACCGCCACCGCCCCGCCCAGCAGCAGCGCCTCACGCAGGAGGGCCGCGCCGGGCCGCGGCAACCCACGACCCGGGATGCGGGTGATCGTGCTCAACCCCACCCACAGCACCGCGACCACCACCGGCAGCTTCACCAGGAACACCGCGCGCCAGCCCCACATGTCGGCGATGAGGCCGCCGAGCGGGACACCGGCCATCGCGCCCACCGTCATGATCGTGATGACGAAGCCGATCGCGCGTCCGCGCTGCGCGGGCAACACGCTCGCGGTGATGATCGGCATGTAGACCGCGACGATCAGCGCACCGGCCGCGCCCTGGAGCAGTCGCCCCACCACGACCAGCCAGAACGCCGGCGCCAGACCGACGAGCACGCTCGCGACCGCGATCCCGACCATCGAGAGCGCGAACGCAGCCCGCACGTCCGCGCCGTCGGCCCAGCGCCCGGCCGGGATGGCGAGCGCGGCCATCGGCAGGGCGTAGGCGAGCAGCACCCAGGCCGTCGCCGCGGGCGAGACCAGCAGGTCCGCCCCGATCCCGGGCAGCGTCACCGCCGCGATGGTCATCTCCGACGTGACCACCAGCATCGCGAGCCCGAGCGCCGCCACCGGGGCCCACTTGGTGCGCTGGAGCGTCACCGCGTCCGTGGTCATGATCTTCCTACCTCTCCTGGATGCTTCGAGGCGACGTTAAGAGTTGAAGTCAGGTCGAGGTCAACCCGTGACGTACGGCCGTGCCGCGCGCGCCTCGCGCAGGGCGTGGGCCCACCAGGAGAGCTGGTCGAGCATCGTCTTCGCCGCCGCGGCGCACTCGGCCGGATCCACGGGGCGCGCATCCGACCCGAAGCGGTCCCACGCCCCGTGGAAGCTGACGGTGTCGCGCACCGTCACGGCGTGCAGCTCGGCGAGGACGCCCCGCAGGTGCTCCACGGCACGCAGACCCCCGGACATGCCGCCGTAGGACACGAACGCCACCGGCTTGGCCTGCCACTCGGTGAAGTGCCAGTCGATCAGCGTCTTCACGGGCGCCGGGTAGCTGTGGTTGTACTCCGGCGTCACGATCACGAACGCGTCGGCGGCCGCCAGCCGGGGCGTCACTGCCGCGACCGCTGCCGGCGGCGGCGTCCCCCACCCCGTGAGGCGGTCGGGCAGCTCGGCCTCGGCCAGGTCCAGCACGTCGATGTCCAGGTCGGCCCGCGCGCGGGCCTCCTCCACGAACCAGTTCGCCACGTTCGGTGCGAACCGGCCCTCCCGCGTGCTGGCGATGACGACCACCAGTCGAAACGGCGTCGCGTCCATCGGTCGCTCCTCTCGTCGATCGGACGCAACCGACGCTAGGAACGGGAGGGGGCGGCTCGAATCAGTCAGGTGACCGGGCTTGCCGGAGCGCTGCTCAGGTGGCGCGCTGCGCCAGCTTCGCGTTGATGATCTCCTCGACCGCCTTGGGGAGGGTGGTCTCGAAGTCCAGCAGCTTCGCCCAGTCCGGCTCGATCGTGATGCGCACCATCCGGTCGTACAGCCCGCGCACCCCGGCCTCCCAGTCCTCGAAGACCTCGACCGGTGTGACCTTGCGGGACGCCTCGACGTACTCCTGCGGCACGCCGTCGACGGGCTCGACGCTCGCAGCGCCGCGGACCAGCAGCACCCGCGGCGGCCACTGCTCCTGCGTGTCGATGGTGATCGCCACGCGCGGGTTCTTCTTCAGCGCCGGCACCTTCGCCGCGTTCGGAATCGTGAAGACCAACAGCTGCGCGCCGTCCCACCAGAAGCTGACCGGGACCACCCGCGGGTCCCCGTCCACCCCGGTGTACGCCAGCCGGGCCGGGATCGACGAGCCCAGCAGCTCCTGGGAGATCGGCTTGTTCAGCACCTCGGTGACGTCGTTGCGGTCCATGGTGTCCTCCTGTCGTTCCGGCCTCTGTGCGGGTGAGACGGAGCCGACCACCGGTCCTCGACAGTCAGGAATGTGCTCTGAGTCACAGGCGTAGCGTCCGAAGCGTGGGGGAGTCGATCGACGAGCTGGGCCCTCGCCCGGGCGTGCGGGTGTCCGCGCGCGTGCTCCTGGTCGACCCGGCGGGGCGGCTGCTGCTGTTCGAGGGCTTCGACCCGCACGTGCCCGACGAGTCGTTCTGGTTCACCGCCGGCGGCGGGCTCGAACCGGGGGAGGAGCTGCTCGCCGGGGCCCGGCGAGAGCTGCGCGAGGAGACGGGCCTGCTGCTGCCACCGGACGGGCTGGTCGGGCCGGTGTGGCTGCGCCGGGTGCAGTTCACCTTCGAGAGCGTCGCGTACGACAGCGACGAATGGTTCTTCCTGGCCGCGCTGACCGACGCCGCCGACGTCGACACGGCAGGCTTCACCGACCTGGAGAACCGGACCGTGCGCGGCCACCGCTGGTGGAGCGCCGACGACCTGCGCGCCACGACCGAGACCATCTACCCGCTCCAACTCGCCGAACTGCTGCCCGGGCTGCTGGCCGGCGGCTGGGACGGGCGGCTGCGGCTGGTCGACTGATCCCAGGGCCGATCCGTGACGGCCGGGCACTCGACCGCGGGCCCCTGAGCGAGCGATGATCGCCGCGAGAAGTACCTCCTCGCTGGATGCACCGCTCTGGCGTACGGCTCGCCGTGACCAGCCGCAGCGAAGTAGCGGCAGCCATGGACAGCTTCGAAAGGTTGCCGCCACAACGGCATCAGCCCGGTCCGGGCTCACGCCTGCAGGTACGCCTCCAGCCCCACCCGGCCGCCCTCGCGCCCGAACCCGCTCTCCCGGTACCCCCCGAACGGTGCGGTGGGGTCGAACCGGTTGAAGGTGTTCGTCCACACGACACCGGCCCGCACCCGCTGGGCCGTCCAGAGGGCCTTGGACCCCTTCTCCGTCCAGATCCCGGCGGACAGGCCGTAGGGGGTGTTGTTCGCCTTCGCGATCGCCTCGTCGGGTGTGCGGAAGGTCAGCACCGAGAGCACCGGCCCGAAGATCTCCTCCCGCGCCACCCGCATCGTCTGCTCGACGCCGGAGAACACGGTTGGCGGGAAGAAGAGGCCGCGTTCGGGCAGCGGGCACGAGCTGGTCCAGCGGTGCGCGCCCTCTGCGTCGCCCGCGGCGGCGAGGTCGACGATCCGGTCCAGCTGGGGACGGGAGTTGATCGCGCCGACGTCGGTGTTCTTGTCCAGCGGGTCGCCCACCCGCAGCGTCTCGATCCGGGTCCGCAGGAGCTCCATGAACTCCTCCTCGACCGACTCCTGCACGAGGAGCCGCGAGCCGGCGCAGCAGACGTGGCCCTGGTTGAAGAAGATCCCGTCGACGACGCCGTCGACCGCCTGGTCCAGCGGGGCGTCGTCGTAGACGATGTTGGCCGCCTTGCCGCCCAGCTCCAGCGTGAGCCGGCGGCCGGTGCCCGCGAGCCGGCGCTGGATCTCCTTGCCGACGTCGGTGGAGCCAGTGAAGGCCACCTTGTCGAGCCCGTCGTGGCCCACGACCGCCGCGCCGACGTCACCGGCGCCCGGCAGCACGTTGAGCACACCCGGCGGGAGGCCGGCGTCGGCGGCGATCTCGGCGAGCACGAGCGCGGTGAGCGGGGTGGTCTCGGCCGGCTTCAGGACGATCGTGTTGCCGCACGCCAGCGCCGGCCCGATCTTCCAGGCGGCCATGAGCAGCGGGAAGTTCCACGGGATCACGGCGCCGACCACGCCGACCGGCTTCGGGTCCGGCCCCAGGCCCGCGTAGCCGAGCTTGTCGGCCCACCCCGCGTGGTGGAACAGGTGCGCCGAGGCGGTGGGGACGTCGACGTCGCGCGACTCGCGGATCGGCTTGCCGTTGTCGAGCGTCTCCAGCACGGCGAGCTCGCGGGCCCGCTCGGCCACGACCCGCGCGATCCGGAACAGGTACTTCGCCCGCTCCGCACCCGGCATCGGGCCCCACACCTGCTCGTACGCCCTGCGCGCCGCAGCGACCGCCCGGTCGCCGTCCTCCTGGCTCGCCGTGCCGACCTCGGCCAGCACCTCCTCCGTGGCCGGGTTGAGCGTCTTGAGCGGCTCGCCGCCGCCGTCGACGAACTCCCCGTCGACGAACGGCCGGTACGTCGGCTTGAGGTTCGCGAGCGCGGCCGACTCGGGTGCGGGCGCGTAATCCCAGGCCATCAGGCCCCTCCGATGTGGTCGCGGTCGGCGTAGTGGCCCTCGAGCTGGGTGCGCCGCTGCCGCAGCAGGTCGCCGAGGAGCGCGGACGCCCCGAACCGGAACAGCTCGGGCGTCAGCCAGGCGGGCCCGGCCACCTCGTTGACGGCCACGAGGTGGCGGATGGAGTCCTTCGCGGTGCGGATGCCGCCCGCGGCCTTCACCCCGCGGTGCTCGCCGGTTGCGCGGTGCCAGTCGCGCACGGCCTGCAGCATCACCTGCACGACCGGCAGCGTGGCGGCGGGGGAGACCTTGCCGGTGGAGGTCTTGATGACGTCGGCGCCCGCCAGCAGCGCGAGCCAGGACGCGCGGCGCACGTCGTCGTAGCCCGCGAGCTCGCCGGTCTCGAGGATGACCTTGAGATGGGCGGTGCCGCACGCCTCCTTCACCGCGACGATCTCGTCGTACACCGCGCCGTAGCGGCCGGTGAGGAACGCGCCGCGGTCGATGACCATGTCGATCTCGCTCGCCCCCGCCTCGATGGCGAGAGCGGTGTCGGCGAGCTTGACCGCGCGCGACGACCGTCCGGACGGGAAAGCGGTGGCGACCGCTGCGACCGCGACGCCGGAGCCCTTCAGCGCCTCGACGGCGACGCCCGCGAGGTCGGGGTAGACGCAGACGGCCGCGACGGACGGGACGTCCGGGTGGTCCGGGTCGGGCCTGCGGGCCTGGGCGCACAGCGACCGCACCTTGCCCGGGGTGTCGGCACCCTCCAGCGTGGTCAGGTCGATCATCGAGATCGCCATGTCCAGCGCCTGGAGCTTGGACTCCTTCTTGATGCTCCGGGTGGCCAGCGTCGCCGCGCGCCGCTCGACGCCCACGTGGTCGACGCCGGGCAGGCCGTGCAGGAACCGCCGCAGCGACGCATCGTCGCGGACGGCGTCGGCGAACCTCCCGTCGCGGCCGCCTGCGGTGCTCGGGGCGGTAACGGTCGTGGTCACGCGGGCGAGTCTAGGCGTGGAAAGGCGCGCAGAGGCCTTCCGCCGAGCCTGCTGGATCGAGGTGAACCCCGTAACCGAGCGAGCGGGCCGACGACGTCCCGCGGAGGAGCTGCGCAGGGAACGAATGACCGAGCACCGGGGTAGCGGGGCGGGCTCACCAAAGGCTTGCGAGCCCGCTGCAGCGGAGCGGAGGCAGTCCCTGGACAGCACGCCGCCCGCCGCGCGGGAGGGGCGGCGGGCGGGGATGAGTGCAGGGGGAGCGGGGGTAATGCTTTCGTGCGGCCGTGCTGTCGCGCGAATGGGGGACCCGCGCGGTTCTTGCTGTGGGGTCAGGTGGAGCTGTGCAGCCGCACTACGCCCACGGTCACGTCCTCGAGCCCACCGCGGTCGAAATCGCGGCGGAGCTGGTCGGCCTTGACGGTGGCCGTCAGCCCGTCGAACGGGCCGTGTGCGTCGACCTCCCCGGTCTGGGGGTCGACGGCGAGTACGACGTATCCGTCGCACTGCGTGAGCTTCTCCGCCGCTGCGACCAGCGTCGCTTCGTCGGAAGTCGTGTTCTCCGGCACCGGATCACCTCCTAGTCACTAAGTACAGCGTCGCCGGGGCTCTCCGCGTGACAGTGTTCGTGCCAGACCACCCGTTCGGGTCAGGGTGAAAGTTCGACTTGATCACCCTTTGTGCTGCCCACGGCACAGTGGGCACGTGGGGCTGGGCGGAAAGGTCATTTCTGTCACGCAACCGGCACGGTCGGTGATCAGTTGAGGGCTGGATGGCCCCGGGGTGTAGTTGATCGTGTGACGGCTTCGCCGAAGGGGTTCGGGAGGCCGGGCGCAGCGTTCCGAGCGCCCGCGCCCCGATGTCGCTCTGGTTGCGAAGGGTGACCGGCGTACGCCCGCGCTGCCAGGATCCAGGCCATGCGCTCCCTCCCGCTCTCCGCCGGCTCCGGACCCTCCCGCACCTCTACCCGCGGGGCAGGCTGGGGATGCCGGACGCCGGGTGTGGGGGCCGGGCTGGCACCGCGCGACAGCCGCTTGTCGTGGCTGCGCCCGGGGCCGCTGATCAAGTCGCGCAACGACGTGCTCGCCCGCAGGTTCGGCGACCCGACCGACGACCAGCGCCGCGAGTGGCTACGCCGGCTCGACGAGTACGCGCGCGCCGCGGGCGCTCCCCTCCCGCCCCGGGACCGGTTGATCACGCGTTACGCCGACCGCGAGCGCGTCTCGGTGGCCCTGCTCGGCGACCCCGGCGAGGGTGACGCCTCCCAGTACGTCGTGGTGCCGGTGCTGGACCGGGTCGCCCGCGACACGGACTTCGCCGTGCTGTGCAGCGACGTCATCTACCCGGCGGGCGGGGTGCGGGCCTACGCCGACCGCTTCTACCGCCCGTACGCCGACTACCCCGGTCCGATCTACGCGCTGCCCGGCAACCACGACTGGTACGACGGGCTCGCCGGGTTCATGACCACCTTCTGCGACGCGCCGCCGGACGCGGGCGCCCCGCGGCCGGTGTTCCCCGGCTCGTGGTGGCGGCGGTTGCTGTGCAGGCTGCTCTGGCGCCCGGCCCCGTCGGCCACGGCCGAGGACGTCGCCGACATGCGCTGGTACCGCGACGCCGAGTCGCAGCAGGGCGGGCAGCCCGGGCCGTACTGCGCGATCGACGCCGGTCCCGTGCGGCTGGTGCTGATCGACACCGGCATCGACGGGCACATCGACCGCGACCAGGCCGAGTGGCTGCGGGAGATCTCCGCGGGTGACCGGCCCAAGATCCTGCTCACCGGTCGCCCCATCTACACCTACGCGCGCCGGCAGGACAGCCCGATCGAGGGCGGCGGCGACGTCAACGAGATCGTCACCGACCCGGAGTTCAACTACGTGGCCTGCATCGGCGGCGACGACCACAACTACCAGCGCTACCCGGTGCTGCAGCGCGACGGGCGCACCATCCAGTACCTGGTGGCGGGCGGATCGGGCGCCTACCTGTCGGCCACGCACCAGATCCCGAACGTCGACCGCCTCGCGCCCGCCGTGCACGAGGAGGACTTCCGCTGCTACCCGCTGCGCGGCGACTCCCTCGCGCACTTCAGCCGCCGCTACGACGACGTGCTCGGGTTGGGGCTCGGCCGGTTGGTGATCTCCCCCGAGGAGGCGACCACGATCATGGCCGAGCGGATCGGGATCGAGCCGCCCCGCCCGTCGCCCGTCGTCGTGAGCGACCGCGCTCGCCGGGCCGCGGACCGGGTGTTCCCGCTCCCGGCCCGCGGCTCGGCGCCCGCGCACAACCTCATGTCGCTGCTGTTCGACTCGAACGCCGTGCCGCAGTTCAAGAGCTTCCTGCGCCTGAACATCGCCCCTGACGAGATCGTCATCACCTGCTGGGCGGCCACCGGATGCCGCGAGCACGAGCTGGACCCCGTGCTCGAGGACTCCGCACGGGCGGTCCGGGAGGCGGACGGCCGCTGGGAGTGGCACAGCGAGACGCCGGGCCGGCCGGTCCCCTGAGGGTCAGCGCCCGGTCCGGCGCAGGCCCGTCACCATCAGCAGCGCGCCGATCGCCGCTGCGCCCACCGGCACCAGCAGGCCCGCCCGGTAGCCCTCGAGCACGGCCTCCGGTGAGGCGTCGGCGGTGGCGGCGACGATCACGGCGGTCACGATGGCGAGGCCGAGCGCGGCCCCGAACTGGAACGACGTCGTCAGCAGGCCGCTGGCAAGGCCCTGCTCCTCGTCGGCCACGCCGTCGGTGGCCGCGATCGTGAGTGGCCCGTACGCGAGTGTGAACGCCAGGCCGAGCACCAGGAATGCCGGCAGCATCGCCCAGAAGCTCCAAGCCGCCCCAACCGGGAGGAACAGCAGGTAGGCGAGCACGGCGAGCACCATCCCGGCGGTGAGCACCCGCCGGTTGCCGAACCGGTTGACGAGCACCGGCGTGAGCGTCGGGGCGAGCACGGCGTCGATGCCGGCGACGGCGAGCGCGAGCCCCGTTTGCACGGTCGACCAGCCACGCAGCTCCTGCATGTAGAGCACGGCGACGAGCTGGAACGCCATGAACGCGCCGACCAGCAGCATCGCGCCCGCGTTCGCTCGCAGGAGCGGCGCCGAGCGCAGGATCCCGAGCCGGACGAGCGGTGCGGCCGAGCGCCGCTCGATCCGGACGAACGCCGCGAACAGCACGGCTGCACCGGCGAGGGTGACGAGGGTGGTGCCGATGGCGACCTCGGGCGCGTGCACGACCGTGATCACCAGGAGCAGCATCGCGCCGGTGAGCGTCAACGTGCCGGGGATGTCGAAACCGCCCGCGGTCCGCTCGCGCCGTTCCTCCCGGGGGATCAGGACGATCGCCGCGATCAGGATCGCCGCCGCGACCACGACGGGCGCGAAGAAGACCCAGCGCCAGCCGATGGCCGTGAGCAGCCCGCCCGTCAGCATGCCGAGCGAGAACCCGCCGGCGGCCGCTCCTGCGTAGACCAGCACCGCCCGGTTGCGCACCGGGCCTTCGGCGAACATCGTCGTGATGATCGACAGTCCGGCCGGGGCGAGGAACGCGGCAGCGACACCGGTGACGAACCTGGCGAGGATGAGCACCCACCCGTCCTCGGCGAACCCACCGAGGCCGGAGAAGGCCACGAACACGACCAACCAGACGAGGAACATCCGGCGACGGCCGAGCAGGTCGGCGGCTCGCCCGCCGAGCAGCACGAACCCGCCGTAGCCGAGGACGTACGCGCTGACGACCCACTGCAGCGAGCTGGTCGACATGCCCAGCTCGGCGCGGATGGACGGCAGCGCGACACCCATCATCGAGACGTCGATGCCCTCGAGGAAGATCGCCCCGGAGAGGACGAGCAGCAGGCCCCACGCACGCGCGGTCATGCGTTCGGCGCGTGGTGTGGCGGTTCGTGCGGACACGGCGTCTTCTCCCATTCGTTCGGTTCCCTCTTGTAACCGACCGCATCGTCCGTCACCATCGACCACTGTGGAAGAAGGCACTTCGAAGTCACCGACGCACGCGGGAGGCACCGTGGGCGGTAGTTCCTGCGAGTGGAGCGACGCCTACCAGTGGGACACCCGCGAGGACTGCGAGGTCCGCCAGATCCTCGACCGGATAGCGGACAAGTGGTCGCTGCTGGTCATCGCGCTGCTCGACGAGCGGCGGATGCGGTTCACCGAGCTGCGCCGCGAGATCGACGGCGTGAGCCAGCGGATGCTCACCGTGACCCTCCGCCAGCTGGAGCGCGACGGGCTGGTGCACCGCACCGTCCACCCGGTGGTGCCGCCGCGAGTCGACTACGAGCTCACGCCGCTGGGGTCGTCGCTGCACGAGACCGTGCAGGCGCTCGTGAGCTGGACCGACGCCCACCAGCGCGAGATCGCCGCCGCCCGCAGCTCCTACGACGCCCGGAAGACGCCGGAGCCCGCCGCTCCCTGAACCCGGGGCAGCCGCATCTCGAAGCGGCAACCACCCGGCACGTTCCGAACCGCGACGGAGCCGCCGTGCGCCCGTGCCACCGCCCGGACGACGGCGAGGCCGAGGCCCGCGCCGCCGTCGGGGGTGCGGGCGGGGCTCGCGCGCCAGCCCGTGTCGAACACCCGGCTCAGGTGCTCCGCGGCGATCCCGCCGCAGCCGTCGGTGACCGTGAGCAGGGCGTCCGGCCCGTCGACGCCGACCGTCACGGCGACGCTGCCGCCGTCCGGCGTGTGCCGGACGGCGTTCTGCAGGAGGTTCCCGGTGGCCCGGCGCAGCGCGTCGCGGTCCCCCGTCACGGTCACGGCGGGACCCGCCGAGTGGAGCCGCACCCCCGCCCCGGCCGCGACGGCCTCGGCCGCACCGACGGCCTCCGCGGCCAGCTCGGCGAGGGGGACCGGCACCGGGTCCGCGCGAGGCGTCGGCTCCCTGTCGTGCAGCGCCAGCGCGACGAGGTCGTCCACCATCGCGGTGAGCCGCTCGGCGTCGCGGCGGATCGTCCGGCGGTAGCGGGCCGGGTCGGGCGCGACGCCGTCCTCCAGCGCCTCGGCCATCGCACGGATCCCGGCGAGCGGTGAGCGCAGGTCGTGCGACAGGCCGGCCACCAGCTCGCGGCGTGCCTGCCGCACGGCGTCCAGCGCGTCGAGGGCGCCGGCCAGGTCGGCCGACAGCGCGGCAACCTCGGGGGCCGGGTCCGGTGGCGGGGTGAACGTGCCGCGGCCGGCGAGGTCGCGCACGGCGGACCGCAGCTCGTCCGTGCCCCCCGCGACCTGGCGGGCGAGCACACCGGTGACGCACAGCCCGGTGACGGCTGCGACGGCGCAGGCCGCCACCACCATGGCCAGGTCCTCGCCGGCGACGAACATCCCGGCGGCGGCACCGGCGATGGCGAGGACGACCGCGAGCTGGCTCGTCAGCACCGCCGCACCGAGCGCCGTGCCGATCGAGCGGCGGCGCAGCAGCGGCACGGCCAGCACCCCGACGCCGCCGACGAGCAGGCTGTAGCCGGCGGCGATCGCCGCGGCCACGAGGACCTCACGCACGGCGCGCCGGCTCCCAGCGGTAGCCGACTCCCCACACCGTGACCAGCCGTTCCGGCCGGGATGGCTGGTCCTCGACCTTCTCGCGCAGGTGCCGCACGTGGGACGTCACGGTCGCGTGCCCGCCGACCGTCCAGCCCCATACCCGGCGCAGCAGCTCGTCGCGGGTGAACGCCTGACCGGGGTGGCGCAGCAGGAATGCGAGCAGGTCGAACTCCCTGGTGGTCATCGGCAGATCGCGCCCGCCGCGGCGGGCCTTGCGCCCGACGACGTCGAGGTCGAGGTCGCCGTCGACCAGGAGAGCGGGGGAGGGGGCCGGTCCGACGCGCCGCAGCACCGCCTGCGCGCGCAGTACCAGCTCCCGGGGGCTGAACGGCTTGGTCACGTAGTCGTCGGCGCCCAGCTCCAGTCCGAGCACCCGGTCACCGACGCTCCCCAGCGCAGTCAGGATGATCACCGGTGTGGGCCCTGCGGCCCGGAGCCTGCGGCAGACCTCCCGCCCGTCGACGCCCGGCAGCATGAGGTCCAGCACCACCAGGTCGGGCGACCTCCGGGCGCACGCCAGCAGCGCCTGCTCGCCGTCGACGGCGTGCTCGACGACGAACCCGGCGCGGCCGAGGTAGATGCCCACCACCTCGGCGAGCGTGGGGTCGTCCTCGACGACGAGCCGTGCGTCACGGGGATGACGGTAGGGCGAGCGGGCAGTGGCGTCGCCGACCGGAAGCGGACGTCACCGAAACGCAAGGACCCTTGCCGATGTCTTGGCCTGCCCACGCGGGACGGGGGATCCGGCCGGGCGCGCGCTCTGATCGGCCCCGCGCCCTTTCGAGCGCACCCGAGAGGAGATCCCCAGTGCCCGTCCCCACCCTGCACCGGCTCGCCGCGATCGCCGGCATGCTGTGCGCGTTCGCCATCTGCTTCAACGCCGCCCGCCGCGGCGGGCTCGTCCCGAGCACCGACCTCGCCCGCGCGGCGGCGCCGCTGGCCCAGCTGTTCGGGCTCTGGCTGCTGACCGGCCTGTACACGAGCACCCGCGAGCGGACCGGTGTACTCGGGCTCGCCGGCTACGCGCTCAACTCGCTGGGCCTCGCCGGGCTCGTCGGCTGCGAGTACGTCGTGAACTTCGTCCTCCCGTTCGTGCCGCCCGCGACCGTCGCCGACCTCCTCGACGGCCTCGCCGGCGCCGTCTTCACCGGCACCCAGGCCGTCCTCCTCGTCGGTGCGCTGCTGTTCGCCGCGGCGCTCGCGCGCGGCGGCCACCCGCCCGTCGCGGTCGCGCTGTACGCGATCGGCGCCGTCGCGATCGGGCTGCGCGGCGTCCTGCCCGACGTCACGTTGAACCCCGGCCTCGTCCTCGCCGCGACCGGCCTCGCCTGGCTCGCCGCCGCGCTGTACCGCTCCACGGAGCGAACCGCAACAGTTCCGACGCATTAGCCTCTGCCCCATGGACGTGCAGGTCGTCGACCACCCACTGGCCAAGGCCCGGCTGTCGGAGCTGCGCGACGCGCGCACCGACAACGCCGCCTTCCGCGCGGCGCTCGCCGACCTCACCCTCATGCTCATCTACGAGGCCACCCGCGACGCCCCGCTGGCCACGGCCCCGCTGCACACGCCGGTGGCCCGCACCGTGGGCTACCGGCTCGCGAACCCGCCGCTGCTCGTGCCCGTGCTCCGGGCCGGGCTGGGCATGGCGGACGCGGCGCTCGGCCTCATGCCGGAGGCGCAGATGGGGTTCGTCGGGCTCGCGCGCGACGAGGAGACCCACCGCCCGGTGCCGTACATGGAGTCGCTGCCGGCCACGCTCGCGGGCCGGCCGGTGTTCGTGCTCGACCCGATGCTCGCCACCGGCGGCTCGATGGCCCACACGATCCGGCTGCTCACCGAGCGGGGCGCCACCGACGTCACCGCGATCTGCGTGCTCGCCGCGCCGGAGGGCGTCGCGCACCTGCGCGACAGCGGCCTCCCGGTGCGGGTCATCACGGCCAGCATCGACGAGCGCCTCAACGACTCCGCGTTCATCGTGCCGGGGCTGGGGGACGCGGGCGACCGGCAGTTCGGGGCCATCTGAGGCTCCGTGCTCACACTCGGCGGATCCCGGCCTAGCCGTCCTCGTCCGGCGCGATCCCGGCCGCGACGACCGCGCCCAGCTCGTAGCACGCCTCAAGCGCCGCCTTGTCCGGCGCGCCCATGACCTCCACCGGTTCGGCCACGCGCGTCCAGCCCATGCCGTCGGCGATCGAGCCGATGGCGCGCACCGCCCCCTCCACGCCGAGGTTGCCGTGCACGTAGCAGCCGTAGGGAAGGCCGCGGGTGTCGTCGCCGCACACGTAGAACACGGTGTCGAAGAAGTGCTTGAGCGCGCCGGACATGTAGCCGATGTTGGCCGGCGTGCCGAGGACCACCGCGTCGGCGGCGAGCAGGTCGGAGGCCGTTGCGGCGAGCGCCGCCCGGCGAACCACGTCGACGCCGGTGATGTCCGGGTCGGACGCACCGCGCACGACCGCGTCGAGGAGCTCCGCGGTGGCGGGCGACGGGGTGTGATGGACGATCAACAACCGGGCCACGAAGAGCATGTTCCCACCCCTGCGCAGCAACTAGATTGACTCGCGGACGGGACGAAGGGGCGGGATGGCCGGGGTCGGTTCGTGGTTCGGTCGTGGTCTGCTCGCCGTCGCGGTCCTGCTGATGGTGCTGGTGGGCGTGAGCGCGGGCGCGGTGCCGGTGCAGCGCAGGGCCGCCGCCGCCCCGGTGCCGGCCCCCGTCGTGCTGCGGATCATGCCGCTGGGTGCGTCGAGCACGGTGGGGAGCGGCAGCCCGGAGACCGCCGGCTACCGGGGGCCGCTGCAGTGGCTGCTCGCGCGCGACGGCGTCACGGTCGACATGGTCGGGTCGCAGCGCTCGGGGCCCGCCTCGGTACGCGACTGCGACTACGAGGGCCGCAGCGGTCTCACGCTCGAGGACATGCGCCCCCGGGTCGCGGAATGGGTGCGCCGCGCCGACCCCGACGTCGTGCTGCTGCACATGGGGACCAACGACCTGCTGAAGGGTGCATCGCCGGAGAAGGCCGTCAGCCGCCTGGAGGACGTCCTCTCGCAGATCGTCATGGTGTCCGACGCGCACGTGGTCGTGGCGGGCGTCTGGGCCCCGCTCCCTGGCGAGGCGCGCGACCGCGCGGAGTTCAACCGGCTGGGCGCGGCCCTCGTCGGGGACTTCAGGCGGCGCGGCCACTCGATGCGCTACCTCGACGTCTCGGAGCCCCTCGAATCCGACGAGCTGGCCGACGGGCTGCACCCGAACGCCACGGGCTACCGGATGATCGCCGCGATGTGGGAGCGTCAGATCCTGGACGTCATCGGCCGTCGAGCAGGGTCCTGACCTCTGCGCGCAGGGCGTCGAGGCGGTCCTTCGCCGCGGTGCGGGCCGCGGTGAGCGCGGCGGCGTCCGGCACCGGTTCCACCACCTCCAGGTAGGCCTTGAGCTTGGGCTCCGTGCCCGACGGCCGGATCACGAGGCGCTCGCCGTCGCGGCGCAGCACCAGCACGTCCGGTGCCGGTAGCTCGCTCGTCCAGCCCTCCGGCGGGGCGGAGCGCAGCCGCGCCGCGGCCGCGTCCCGCGCGGCGGGCTCCATCCGCAGCGACACCCCCTCGGTCAGGTGCACCCCGTGTGCCACGGCCAGCTCGTCGAGCCGGTCCGGCACGCCCCGCCCGGTGGCCTTCAGCGAGGCCGCGAGATCGCAGGCCAGCACGGCCGCTGCGATGCCGTCCTTGTCCCGCACCGCGTCGGGGTCGACGCAGTAGCCGAGCGCCTCCTCGTACCCGTAGACGAGACCGGGCCCACCACGGACGATCCACTTGAACCCGGTGAGCGTCTCGGCGTACCGCACCCCGTACGCGGCCGCGACCAGCCGGAGCATCGACGACGACACCACGGTGGTGGCCACGAGCGGGTCCACGAAGCCGCCGGACCGCAGCAGGTGGTCCCCCAGCAGCACGCCCGTCTCGTCGCCGGTGAGCATCCGCCACCCCGACCCGGTTGGCACGGCGAGTGCGCAGCGGTCGGCGTCCGGGTCGAGGGCGATCGCCAGGTCGGCGTCCACGTCGGCGGCGAGCGCGATGAGCGCGTCGGTGGCGCCCGGCTCCTCCGGGTTCGGGAACGCCACCGTGGGGAATTCGGGGTCCGGCGCCGCCTGCGACCCGACGACGTGCACGTTCGGGAAGCCGGCCCGGTGCAGCGCGTGCACGGCGGTGGCGCCCCCGACACCGTGCATCGGCGTGAGTGCGACGCGCAGGTCACGGGCCGTCCCGCGGGGCAGCCGCGCGACGCGCTCCAGGTAGGCGTCGGTCACGTCCACCTCGGTGGCCGTCGGGGCCGTCGGGATCGAGACGGCGGCGGGCGCCGCGGCGATCGCGGCCTCGATCTCGGCGTCGGACGGCGGGGCGAGCTGCGCCCCGTCGGCCAGGTAGACCTTGTAGCCGTTGTCGGCAGGCGGGTTGTGCGAGGCCGTGATCTGCACTCCGGCCACGGCGCCCAGCTCCCGCACCGCGAACGCGAGCACCGGCGTGGGTAGCGGACCGGGCAGCGCCCGCACCGCGAACCCGGCACCGGCGAGCACCTGCGCCGCCGCCGTCGCGAACGCCGCCGACCCGTGTCGCGCGTCCCGCCCGACCACGACCGTGCCGCGCTCGCCTCCGCGGGCGAGCCACGCGGCCAGCCCGGCCGTCGCCCGCCGCACGACGGCGACGTTCATCCCGGCAGGCCCCGCCCGCACCGGACCGCGCAGGCCCGCCGTTCCGAAGCTCAGCATCCCGGACATGCGGTCGGCGAGGTCCTCTACCGCCCCGGCCGTGCCGACCATCGCCGCGGCCAGCACCCGCTGCAGCTCGGTGCGCGTGGCCGGGTCCGGGTCGTCGGCGATCCAGCGCATCGCCGCGTCGCGCAGCTCGGGCCGCAGAGTCGTGCCCCGCGTCATGCGCGCTCGATCAGGTCGCGCAGCAACGCGCCCATCCGCCCGGCCGCGGCGGCCCCCGCGGCCAGCACCTCGTGGTGGTCGAGCGGCTCGCCGGTGATGCCGGCGGCGAGGTTCGTGACGAGCGACAGCCCGAACACCTCCACGCCCTCGGCGCGCGCGGCGATCGCCTCCAGCACCGTCGACATGCCCACCAGGTCGGCACCCAGCAGGCGGAACATGCGGATCTCCGCGGGCGTCTCGAAGTGCGGCCCGGGCAGGCCCACGTAGACGCCCTCGGACAGCTCCGGGTCGATCTCGCGGGCGATGGCCCGCAGCCGCGGCGAGTACAGGTCGGTCAGGTCGGTGAACCGCGGACCGACGAGCGGCGACAGGCTCGTCAGGTTGAGGTGGTCGGAGATCAGCACGGGCTCACCGACGCGCATGCCTTCGCGGATCCCACCCGCCGCGTTGGTCAGCACCACCGTGCGGCACCCGGCCGCCGCGGCGGTGCGCACGCCGTGCACCACCGGCTCGACGCCGTGGCCCTCGTAGAGGTGCGTACGGCCCAGCAGCACCAGCGCGCGGCGCTCAGCGACGGTGACGGACCGCACGGTGCCGGAGTGGCCTGCCACGCCCGGCGGCCGGAAGCCGGGCAGGTCGGCCATCGCCAGCTCGTCGTCCGGCTCGCCGATCACGTCGGCGGCGGGGCGCCAGCCGGAGCCCAGCACCACGGCGACGTCGTGGCTGTCCACACCGGTGGCCTTCGCGATGGCCGCTGCTGCAGCGGCGGGGTCGTCGGCGCTCATGAGCCCGGAGCCTAGGCGGTGGTCGGTGCGAACCCGTCCACGAGCAGGTCGAAGAGCTCCGCGGACGCCTCTCCCGCCACGCTCTGCGGAACGGTGAGGGTGACCGTCCACGCGCCCTTGCCCGCCGGCTGGACGTGCCGCCACGAGGTGCGCTCTTCGTCGGTGTACTGCAGCTGGACGGCTCCGTCGGACGTCTCCGTCGGCCCGTCCAGCACCGTGCCGGGCACCGACCGGGCCGACTCGGCCGAGCCCGCCCGCTGCACCGTGAGCTCCTCGCTGCCGTCCGGGCTGACGAAGCTGACCGAGGGCTCGCCGTCGACCGGCTCGTGCGGGTAGGCGGTCCAGTTCGACGGCACGGGGATCGTGAACCCGAGCTGGTCGGTGTGCTGCGACAGCTGGGTGCTCACGGACGTCACGTTCACCGTGGTGGCGGGGGACTGGCCGCCCAGCAGGCGGGTGACGCTCCAGCCGAACAGGATCCCCACCAGCACGACGGCGGCGCCGGCCAGGACGTACCCGATCGCGGCGACGCCGGTCACCGCGGCACCGGACCCGGGCCGGGCCAGAGCGCGGCCGGAGCCCGACGGGGACCGCGACCCGCCCGGCAACGGGCCGGGCGACGGCGCGAGCGGTGCAGCGCCGACCGGGGCGCGCGTCGCCGTCGGACTCGGCGGCAGGGGTGCAGGCCGCGGACCGGAGATCTCGCTGCGCGGGGCCGGGGCCGGGACGTGGAGGCCCGCCCCGATCGTCGGGGCGTCCGGCGAGCCGGGGTAGACCGGGTCGTCCGGGTCCTCGATGAGCGGCCGCAGGCGCTGGCGCACCTCCTCGAGGGGCATCCGCGCTTCCGGCTCCTTGCGCATCAGCGCGGTGATCACGTCGGCGACCGGCCCGGACCCGCGGGGACGCGGCACGTCGCCGTCGACGACCTCGGTGATCGTGGCGACCGGGTCGCCGCCGACGTCGTACGGCGGGCGGCCCTCGACGGCCGCGAACAGCGTGGCGCCCAGGCCCCACAGGTCCGCAGCAGGCGTGACGGCCTTGCCCATCGCCACCTCGGGCGCGATGTATGCAGGCGAGCCCAGCACGAGGCCCGCGCTCGTCATCGGCGCATCGGCCACGTTGCGGGCGATGCCGAAGTCGGTGAGCTTGACGCGGCCGTCGTCGGCGATGAGGACGTTGCCGGGCTTGACGTCCCGGTGGGTGATCCCGCTGCGGTGCGCAGCGCGCAACCCACCGGCCGTCGCGAAGCCGACGACCGCGACCTGCGACATCGTGAGCGTGCCCTGCTCGCTGATCATCGTCGCCAGGTTGCGCGACGGCACGAGCTCCATCACGACCATGGGCTCGCCCTCGACGTCGACCACGTCGAAGACCGTGATGATGTTGGGGTGGGAGAGGCCGCCGAGCGCACGCGCCTCGCGCATGATCCGTTCCCGCGCCTCGGCCGCCTCGTGCGACGGGACACCGGGAGGGACCTTCAGCTCCTTGACCGCGACCCGGCGCTGCAGCACCTCGTCGAAGCCCGACCACACCGTGCCCATGGCACCCGCGCCGAGCAGCCCGGACAGCGTGTAGCGGCCACCGATCCGCCGCACCTGCTCGGAGTCCGAGCCATCCTGTCCCACCCACCCATTCTGGCCAGTCCGGGCGCGTGCTGCGCCCCCGGCCCCCGATCCCTCCTCCGGGTGGTGTCGCCGCCGTTGCGCGTCACCGGCCCCCCAGCGGGTAGCGCAAGTTCATGTTCGCGCCTCGAAATCGCCCTTGTGGGCAGCATGCGGGGAGCCGTCGCGCGCGTAACACATGCGACGAACGGCGCGAGTCCCCGTTCGGCGCGTGGCGTGACGACCGTTCGTCCGCAGCTACGGGCCCGCCCGCCTCACGTCGGCAACACCTCGGCGCCGAAACCGGGAACAGCCCCAGTTCTGGTTGGTCTACCGCCGTCCGGGTGAGCACGATTGGGAGATGCACGTGAGAGCAGCCTCGATGCGCGGTTCGCTGACGCACCGCGCCGTGGCGGGCCGACCGGGGGCCCGCCGGGCAGGTGGTGCCCGGTGACCCTCCTGGAGGCGCACACCGACCTTGCCGTCGCCGACCTCGCCGTTCCCGACCTCGGCGCGGGTAGTGGCCCTGCCTGGCTGGACGCCTGGCTCGACGCCCACCGCGCCGACGTCGTGGGCTGGCGCCGATCGTTCCACGCCGTACCCGAGCTCGGCCGCTCCGAGCACCGCACCACGCAGGTGATCGCCCAGCGGCTGATGGCGGCAGGCCTCGAGCCCCGCACCCTCCCCGGCGGAACCGGTCTCGTCTGCGACGTGGGGTTCGGCGACCGGTGCGTTGCCCTGCGCGCCGACCTCGACGCGCTCCCCCTCCAGGAGAACACCGGCCTCCCGTTCGCCTCCACGGTCGACGGCGTCATGCACGCCTGCGGCCACGACGCCCACGCCGCCATGCTGCTCGGCGCCGGCCTCGCGCTGGCGTCGGCGCCCGCGCTCCCCGGCCGCGTCCGGCTGATCTTCCAGCCGGCCGAGGAGGTGCAGCCGGGCGGCGCCATCGACATGGTCGCCGACGGCGCCATGGAGGGCGTCGAGCGGATCTTCGCGCTGCACTGCGACCCACGCCTGGAGGTCGGTCGGCTCGGCACCCGGGTCGGTCCGATCACCTCCGCGTGCGACGTCCTCGAGGTCCGGCTCACCTCCCCGGGTGGCCACACCTCGCGCCCGCACCTCACCGCCGACCTCGTCGAGGCGATCGGCCTGCTCATCACGCAGGTCCCGCTCCTGCTCACCCGGCAGGTCGACCCCCGCTCCGGCACCGTCCTCGTCTGGGGCGCGGTGCAGGCAGGCGAGGCGGCCAACGCGATCCCGCAGCACGGCGTGCTGCGCGGCACGCTGCGCACCGCCGACCACGCCACCTGGGGCGAGCTGGAGGACGTGATCCAGCGGCTCGTGGAGTCCGTGCTCGCCCCCACGGGGGTCACCTACGAGCTCGACCACATCCGCGGCGTGCCACCGGTCGTCAACGAGGCGGTCAGCTCCGGCATGCTCACCGGGGCTGCCATCACCGTCGGTGGCCCGGAGGCCGCTGCCGAGACCCTGCAGTCCAGCGGCGGCGAGGACTTCGCCTGGTACCTCGAGCACGTCCCGGGGGCGATGGCGCGCCTCGGCGTCTGGTCCGGCCACGGCCCGATGCGCGACATCCACCAGCCCACGTTCGACCTGGACGAGCGCGCCCTCCCCTTCGGCGTCCGCGTCCTGACCAACGCCGCCCTCACCGCCCTGACCACCTGACGGCCGCAACCCCGCCCGAGCCCGGACCACGCGCGACTCCGGGCCCGGGCGGGGCCGAGCCGCTCAGTCCAGGTCGCCGTGGCGCATCAACTGCCGCCCGGCCTCCGTGATGGAGCCCGACAGCGACGGGTAGACCGAGAACGTGTGGGCGAGGTCGGCCACCGTCAGCCTGTTCTGCACCGCGAGCGCGATCGGCAGGATCAGCTCGCTCGCCACGGGCGCGACCACCACGCCGCCCACCACGACCCCGGTGGCCGGACGGCAGAACAGCTTCACGAACCCGCGACGCAGCCCCTGCATCTTCGCGCGCGGGTTCGTGGACAGCGGCAGCATGATCGTGCGGGCAGGCACCTCGCCCGCGTCGATCGCACGCTGGCTGATCCCCACCGTCGCGATCTCGGGCCGGGTGAACACGGCGGCCGCCACGGTCTTGAGCTTGATCGGCGCGACGCCCTCGCCGAGGGCGTGCCACATCGCGATCCGGCCCTGCATGGCGGCGACCGAGGCGAGCATGAGCAGCCCGGTGCAGTCGCCGGCCGCGTAAACACCGGGCACCGAGGTGCGCGACACCCGGTCCACCGGGATGAAGCCGCCGCGACCCGTCTCGACGCCGATCTTCTCCAGCCCGAGGTCGGCCGTGTTCGGCACCGATCCGACCGTCATGAGGGCGTGCGAACCGGTGACCGTACGACCGTCGGCGAGCGTGACGACGACCCCGTCGCCGTCGCGCTTCACCGAGTCGGCCCGCGCCTGCGAGAGGATCTCGACGCCCCGCTCGGCGAAGACGTCCTGCAACACCGCCGCGGCGTCGGCGTCCTCGCCCGGCAGCACCCGGTCGCGGCTCGACACCAACGTGACGTGCGCGCCGAGCTCGACGTACGCCGACACGAACTCCGCACCCGTGACGCCCGAGCCGATCACGATCAGGTGTTCGGGCAGCTCCTGGAGGTCGTAGAGCTGGCGCCAGGTGAGGATCCGCTCGCCGTCGGGCACGGCGTCGGGCAGGACGCGGGGAGTGGCTCCGGTGGCGATGAGCACGACGTCGGCGGGGAGCTCCTCCTGGCCACCGTCCAGCGTTCGGGCCTCGACGAGGTGCGGGGCGTGGGGTGACGGCTCGTCGGTGAAGGCGGCCGTGCCCTTGATGATCCGCACCCCCTCCCGCTCGACGCGGGCCCGCACGTCCGCCGACTGGGCGAGCGCGAGCCCCTTCACCCGTGCGTGAACGGTGGGCAGGTCGACGCCGATCGCCTTGGGATCCGTGGTGACGCCGAGATCCGGCGCCCGGTGCATGTCGACGCGCACGCCCGCCGACGAGATGAAGGTCTTCGACGGCACGCAGTCGTCCAGCACGCAGGCGCCACCCATGCCGTCGCGCTCCACCACCGTGACGTCGCTGCCGTGCTGGGCCGCCACCAGAGCGGCCTCGTAGCCCGCCGGTCCGCCACCCATGATCACGATCCGCGTCACCGGGGCACGCCCTTCCTGTCCGTATTTCGTTCCCCGAGCACGGTACGCGGGAGGCGTCGCTCTACTCTGTGGCGGTGCCGCTGTACGCCGCCTACGGGTCGAACATGGATCCCGCCCAGATGAAGGAGCGTGCCCCGCACTCGCCGATGGCGGGTACCGGGTGGCTCATGGGGTGGCGGTTGACGTTCGGCGGTGAGGACTTCGGCTGGGAGGGCGCCCTCTCCACCGTGGTCGAGGACCCGGACTCGCAGGTCTTCGTCGTGCTCTACGACGTCTCCGACCTCGACACCGCCCAGCTCGACCGCTGGGAGGGCGGTGAGCTCGGCCTGCACAAGAAGCTGCGGCTACGCGTGCACACCCTCGACGGCGACGTCCTCGCCTGGGTGTACGTGCTGGACGCCTACGAGGGCGGCCTCCCCAGCGCGCGCTACCTGGGTGTCATCGCCGACGCCGCCGAGCAGGCAGGCGCCCCCGACGACTACGTCGCCGCCCTCCGCAGCCGCCCCAGCCGCAAGTCCCTCTGACGAACCCCGCGAGTCCGACGTATCGACACGGCGAGTCCTGCATTCGGGACGCGAGTTCGAATCACCAGGTGTAGCCGCGGCATGCGAAGGCGGCGCGCAGAGCATTGATCACGCGCGTGAAGGGGCGAAGGTCGTCCTTGCGGACGACCACGACGATCCACCCTCGTGCTTCCAGGTCGGCCCGCCGGGCACGGTCTTCCTCCTCTCGCCCGGCGTGCGCCGCGTACCCGTCGTACTCGATCATGATGCGCAGCTGCGGCCAGGCCAGATCGAGGCGGTAGAGCAGCCGGCCGTCGAGATCCCGGATCGGCCAGTTGACCTCGGGCAGCGGCAAGCCCTGCTCCACGATCATCAGGCGCATCCAGCTCTCGGCCGGCGAGTCGACACCCTCTGATGTGAGTTCGAGCAGACCCGCGGCGCGTACGGTGCCCCGGGGGTCGTGCCGTCGTTCGATCCGGTGCGCGACCTGTTTGCGGAACGTGTCCGCGGAATCACCTGCGAGCCCCAGTGCCTCGTCCGCCAGAGCCAGCGCGTCACGGGCCGGCAGCGTGCACAGCATGTCGGCGATCACCCGGTCGAGTGGGAGGGTACGAACCCCGTCGAGCTCGACGGCGTCGTCGGTGAAGGCCCTGCCACGGTGGACGACGAGTCCTTCGCGACTTCGGGTCTCGCAGCCGTATGGCACGAGGATGTGCGTCACGGGCGACTCGACGGCGCGACACCCGTGCAGTTGCGCGGCGGTGATCCCGGAGACGACGGCGCGCGGGCCTGCTGTCAGCAGGGCCGCGCTGGCGCGTGTCCACGGGTTCAGCAATCGTGTGCTCTCGACGAGAACGCCGCGCCAGACGGGCGTTACCTCCTTGGTGGCGACGGCGTTCGCCACGCGTCTTCGTCCGAGCAACCCCACGAGGTCGCTTCGAAGGTGAGCACCGTGCAGACCGCTGGTCGGGAGAGCCATACCTGCACGATGCGCTACCCAGCGGCTCGCGTACCGATGATCTGCAGAGCTGTGGATGGATGACCGAGGATGTGGACAACTACCGGCCACTGGACGGATTGCCGCCCTTGATTGTCGGAGTCGCGGTGTTGGGGTTGCCGGCTCGCCGTGTCGGGATGTCGGACTCGCCGGAGTGGATGCAGGACTCGCGCTGCGCTCGAACGAGGGACTCGCCGTGCTCGGACGCTGGACTCGCGGTGCTGGGACGGCGGACTCGCCGTGCTCGAACGCTCGACTCGCCGTGCTGGGACGCCGGACTCACCCGGGTACGGCGTCAGCCTCGCCCGGCTGAACGTCGGACTCGCCCTGGCGTTCTGCCCGACCCGCCGTGTCGAGATGTCGGACTCGCGGGGGGTGGGGGGTGGGTCGGGGGGATCCCCGATGTTGCGGGGGGATCCCGCGCGGACCATCGGAGGCATGACCACCCTGCCTGCCACATCCCGCGTGCCCGTCGCGGCCGCGCTGCTCGCCGGGGTCGGCGCGCAGTTCGTGGACGACGTCGCCTACTTCGTGCTCCCGCCGACCGTGCTGCTGGCCCCGCTGGGCGGGCTGCTCGCCGTGCTGCTCACGGCGGCCGCCGCCCGCCTCGTCAGCCGCAATCGCACCGGGGCGGGGGTGGCCCGGACCGGGCTCGTCGTCGGCGCGGTGTCGGCGGGGGTCGGGCTGCTCGTGTCCGGGCTCGGCTTCCTGGCGGTCGTGCTCGCCGGGCTGACCGTGCTCGCGGGGGTGGCCGGGGCCGTCGCCGGTCGCGGGCTGACCGCCCGGGGCGGTGAGTAGCCCTCAGCGGCGGGCGGCACCGACCGCGGTGGCGAGCAGGTCGGCGATGCGGTGCCGGAGCTGGCGGTCGTCGGCCGGGGCGACGGTCGCCCACTCCACCCCGTCCTCGCCGGTGCTCCGGGTGAGCAGGTAACGGCCCCGCGGCCCGTCCAGCACGCCGAGCACGCCGCCTGCGCGCCTCAGCACGCCCCACCGGTCGGCGCCGAGCGCGACGACCTGGGCCCGCTGCCGGGTGCCCGCTGCCATCGTGGCGAGCAGCGCCGCCTCCGCGGAAGGCGCACCGGCGGCGATCAGCGCCTCCCGCAGCCCGGCTGTCGGGGCGGATGCGAGTGCCGAGCTGGGCACGGTGCACGCTCGGCCGGGTCCGCGGTCTGCCGGTGGGAACGCCCCGAGGATCGCCGACGGGAGCGAGCCGCACGCCGTGACGACCACGCTGTCGGCCTCGCGCAGGGCGAGCGCGCCCGCGCCGTGCCGGCCTGCTGCGAGCGCCCGCACCTCCCGGTCCCACCACGCCCGCAGCTCCAGCTGCTCCTCCGGCCGGGCGAGCAGGTGCATGAGCCGCGCCAGCTCCGGGTCGGGCCCGTCCGGGCCGGCGAGCTCGCGCTCGCGCAGGGCCCGCCACGCGGCCGTCTGGATCGCGGTGCGCTCGGTGTGGGTGCGACCGGGCGATGCGAGCTGCAGGACGACGGGGGTGGCCGCCAGCCCGAGCCACTCCCACAGCACGTCGAACTCCGCGGTGCTGAGGACGTGCCGGCGGGTGTCGAGGACAGCGGAGACGGTTTCGGTCACGAGCGGGGACGCTAGGTCGCCCGCCGCGGCGAAGAGGGGCGTTCCTGGGGAAACGTGTGCGAGTGCGAACGTTCCGGACACGCCGACGGCCGGTGCGCGGGCCCACGCACCGGCCGTCGACGGACTCCGTCAGCTCGTCCGGGCCAGCGCCGCATCGGTGGTGCGGCACCCGGTGAGCGGGCAAAGGGTCGTGCAGGCGAGGCGGTGACGGAGTTCCGCGTCGCCCCGGGTGCTGGCGAAGGGCCAGTCCCCGGTGAACCGCTGCAGGTACCAGTAGAGGAACAGGTAGTCCGGGTCAGCGGTGTCGGTGACGAACACCGAACGCCCCGGCAGCCGGTGGACCCAGCTGGCGTAGGCGTTCATCGCAGGGGCAGGGGGTCGGCTGGCCCGCCGGGTGGAGAGCCAGTCCTCCGACCGACGCCTCCAGGACTGGAGGGCGAGCGGGTGGAGGGTGGCTCCGGGCAGCTCTCGGATGTTGGTGGTGAACACGGAGGTCGGTCGCCCGTCGCTGCGCGGGTACGCAGCGGAGACGAGGGTGAGCAGGGAGTGGGGGCCGGGTATCGGCCCGTCGGTATGGATATGGCTGGTTACGTACGTGTCGGGGGGCATGACGGATCCTGGTCGCCGTGGTGGACGTGCTGGCGTGTTCACGGCGCGGCCTGAGCCAGCGTGGTGAACGGATCCGCGGCGCGGCGTTCCGCGTGGCGGGATCACCGGGCCCCGTGGTCGGTTGTCACACGGGTTGTCACTGCTTCCGCTATGCACTTGTTCAGCACGGTGCGGTTCGCTGTGGAATCACCTGGCCCGCTGACGTTAAATCGCCGTGTAGTCGATCGTCAACAGTCCGTCGCCAGTCGGCCCGCGATGTGGACGTCCACCCGGCGCCCGTCCACCAGCCAGGCCTCGCGCTGGCGGCCCTCGATCCGGAACCCGCACTTCTCGGCCACGCGGCCGGAGGCGGTGTTGCCGTCGGCCCATGCGTAGGTCACCCGGTGCAGGCCGAGCCCGCCGTAGGCGAACCGGAGCACGGCGGACAGGGCGGTCGTGATCATCCCACGGCCCCGCGCTGCGGGGAGCGCCCAGCAGGCGACGTCCGCGGTGCCGTGGCAGAGGTCGAGCTCGGCGAGCTCCACCTCGCCGAGCATCTCGCCGGTGGTCGGCTCGCAGACGGCCCACGTGTAGCGGGTGTCGCGCAGCCACTCCGCGGCCCGCCGCCGGATGTAGGCCTCGGCGTCCGCGGGGTCGGCGGGTGGCCGGTGGCGCCACCGCGCGATCTCCGGGTCGAGGCTGGAGGCGACCACCGCCGGCCGGTCGTCCACCCGGTCGTCGCACCGCAGGGCGCGCAGGTACCAGAGGCCGGCGTTGATCTCTACGGGGTCCAGCTCAGTCCTTGATCTCGCAGATGACGGTGCCCTGCGACACCGAGCTGCCCTGGGCGGCGGACATGCCGGTGATCGTGCCGGCCTTGTGCGCCGTGACCGGGTTCTCCATCTTCATCGCCTCGAGGACGACGACGAGGTCGCCGGCCGAGACGGTGTCGCCGTCGGTCACGGCGACCTTGATGATCGTGCCCTGCATCGGCGCGGTGACCGCGTCGCCGGAGACCGCGGAGCCGCCCTTGCCGCCGCCCCGCTTGCGCGGCGGCGCCTTCGCCGCGGCGGCCGGTGCGCCACCGCCGATGGTCAGGTCGCCGGGCAGCGACACCTCGAGGCGCCGCCCGCCCACCTCCACCACGACGGTCTGGCGGGAGGCCTCGTCGGCGTCCGCGCCCTCGCCGCCGGTGAACGGCTCGACGGTGTTGTTCCACTCGGTCTCGATCCACCGCGTGTGGACGGTGAAGTCTTCGGCGAACGCCGGGTCCTCCACGACGAGCCGGTGGAACGGCAGCACGGTGGCCATGCCCTCGACCTGGAACTCCGCGAGCGCCCGGCGGGAGCGCTCGAGCGCCTGGGCGCGGTCGGAGCCGGTGACGATCAGCTTGGCCAGCAGCGAGTCGAACTGCCCGCCGATGACCGAGCCCGCCTCGACGCCTGCGTCGACCCGCACGCCCGGCCCCGACGGCAGCGCGAGCGCGGTGACGGTGCCGGGGGCCGGCAGGAAGTTGCGGCCCGCGTCCTCGCCGTTGATCCGGAACTCGATCGAGTGGCCGCGCGGCTCGGGGTCCTCGAGCAGGTTGAGCACCTCGCCCTCGGCGATGCGGAACTGCTCGCGCACCAGGTCGAGCCCGGAGGTCTCCTCCGAGACCGGGTGCTCGACCTGCAGGCGCGTGTTGACCTCAAGGAACGAGATGAGCCCGTCCTGGCCGACCAGGAACTCGACGGTGCCTGCGCCGTGGTAGCCGGCCTCCTTGCAGATCGCCTTGGCGGCCTCGTGGATCGTGGCGCGCTGCTCGTCCGAGAGGAACGGCGCGGGTGCCTCCTCCACGAGCTTCTGGAACCGGCGCTGCAGCGAGCAGTCGCGCGTGCCGACGACGATGACGTTGCCGTGGGTGTCGGCCAGCACCTGCGCCTCGACGTGGCGCGGCTTGTCGAGGTAGCGCTCCACGAAGCACTCGCCGCGCCCGAACGCCGCAACGGCCTCGCGGACCGCCGACTCGTACAGCTCGCGGATGTCCTTCTTCTCCCGCGCGACCTTCATGCCGCGCCCGCCGCCCCCGAACGCGGCCTTGATCGCGATCGGCAGCCCGTGCTCGTCGGCGAACGCCTCGACCTCCTCGGGTCCGGACACCGGGTCGGAGGTGCCGGGGACGAGCGGCGCACCCGCGCGCATCGCTATGTGGCGTGCGGTGACCTTGTCGCCGAGGTCGCGGATGGCCTGCGGGGTGGGTCCGATCCAGGTGATGCCCGCGTCGATCACGGCCTGGGCGAAGTCGGCGTTCTCGGAGAGGAAGCCGTAGCCGGGGTGGATCCCGTCGGCGCCTGCCTGGCGGGCCGCCCCGATCACCTTGTCGAAGTCGAGGTAGGACTCCGCTGCGGTGGTGCCGCCCAGCGCGAACGCCTCGTCGGCCAGCCGCACGAACGGCGCGTCGCGGTCGGGGTCTGCGTAGACGGCGACGCTCGCGATTCCGGCGTCGCGACAGGCCCGGACGACCCGGACTGCGATCTCCCCGCGGTTGGCGACGAGGACCTTGCTCAAGCGCGGCACGGTCGGCCTCCTGGAGTGGGCGTGCCCGGGGGACCTGTGCCCCGGCGCAGTGGTTACCCGGGAGTTTAGGGACCGATGCTTGATCACCGGGTCGTGGTGTGACCCATGTGGGCTCACCCCCGCAGCTCCGCCACCCCTCGAGACGGCGCTGCGGGGGCGAGGCGATTGCATCGATCACCCGCCGCTGGTTGCGTCAGGCGATCCCGATCACCCCGACCGGTTCATCCGGCGGTGGCGGCACACCCCCCGCTGCCGCCACCGCCACTGCCGCCGTCACGCCTCCGCTGACGGCGAGACCTGTCCGAGCCGGCGTCACCCGCGGTCGCGACCTGCGGCGCGATCTCGCGGACGCGCCCGGACGCGAAGGCTGCGAGCGCCCCCGCCCCGAAGAGGCCGACTCGCAGCGCGGCACCGGTCGGTCCGTGCGACTGCCAGTCCGGTTCCCGCTCCGGCGCGAGTGCACGGTGCTGGTCGCGCAGGGCGACAAGCGCGCGGTTGCCGCGCCGGCTGCGCCGCGGCGCAAGAGCGATCTGCGTCACGGCCGTGACCGTGACGATGAGCAGCACCGTGACGAGGAGGCCGACCGAGCGTGCTTCGGCGATGTCGGCGAGCACCCGCACGAGCCCGAGCGCCGCAACGCCGAGCATCCAGAACCCGACCCGCCGGATCCGCCTGCGGCGCTCGTCGGACAGCAGGTACCCGGCCGCGACGAGCCGCTCCTCGATCTCGGCGAGGGCCGGTCGCACCGAGCGGTGGAACATGAGCCGCCGGTGTGCGACGGCCGAGCCGGCGGTTGCGTGGATGGCCTTCTCGAGCACGTCGGCGTCGGGGTCGAGGCGCCCGACCGCCCGCACGGTGCCCTCGGCGGCGAAGAGGGTGCCCCGCAGGCGCATCGCGCACAACGCGGACCAGACGGCCAGCTCGCCGCCGCCCGCCAGGTAGGCGACGTCGTGCAGGCGGGCGGTGATGTCGTCGATGGGTCTGGCGGCGCCGGGTTCGGCGAGGGTTCTTCGCGTGCAGATGCCCGCAGCCCCGACCGTCGCGGCGATCAGGAGGTAGGCGGGCAGGAAGGTCGTGCCGGTGATGCCCCAGGTCTCAGCGGTAGCTGCTGCGAGGGCCATCGAACACCTCCTGAGCCGTCTTCATGAGACGGCTCACAGTGTTGCGGGCCACAGCAGGCGTGGGAACGTTCTTCACAAGGACTTGAGGTTGCGGCGTGGTGGCCCTCAGGCTGCGGTGGCCGCCCTGACCTGCTTCTTGATCCGCGCGAGCATCGCGGCCATGCCGCGCAGCCGCAGCGGGCTCACCGCCTCGGCGAGGCCGAGGGCGGTGTAGAAGTCGTCGGGCACGGCGAGCACGTCGCCTGCGGCCTCGCCGTCGAGGCCCGTGTGCATGATCGACGCGAAGCCGCGCGTGGTGGGCGCCTCCGGCGGTGCCGAGAAGAACAGGTGCACGCGCCGCTCGGGATCGGGGTCGACCTCCACCGCCAGGAACAGCGGCGACTGGCACTCGTGCACCTGCTCCATCGTGTCGGCCGCGTCGGCGTACCGCTCCGGGAGCTCGGGCAGCTCCCGCGAGAGCTCCAGCAACAGCTGCAGCCGGTCCTTCGGCCCGACGCTCGCGAAGTCGTCGACCAGCTCCGCGAGCTGCGGCGGCAGTGCGCCCGTGGTCTGCTCGGTCATACCGACCCGCGCTCGGATCCCTGCACGATCGGCACCCGCACGGAGTTGCCCCACTCCGTCCAGCTGCCGTCGTAGTTGCGGACCTTCGAGAAGCCGAGCAGGTGGGTGAGCACGAACCAGGTGTGGCTGGAGCGCTCGCCGATGCGGCAGTACGCGACGACGTCGTCGTCCGGCGACAGGCCCTGCTCCTGCTGGTAGATCGCCTCCAGGTCGGCGCGCGTCTTGAACGTGGCGTCCTCGGCGGCCGCGCGGGCCCACGGCACGCTCGCGGCGCCCGGGATGTGCCCGCCGCGCACCGCACCCTCCTGCGGGTAGTCGGGCATGTGCAGCAGCTCGCCGGAGTACTCGCCGGGCGACCGGACGTCGACCAGCGGCTTGCCGAGGTGTGCGAGCACCTGCTCCTTGAACGCGCGGATCTGCGTGTCGTCGCGGTCGACGACCGGGTAGTCCACGGACGCGGGCTTGGCCTGCTCGGTGGTCATCTCGCGGTTCTCGGCCACCCACTTGGCGCGACCACCGTCGAGGATCCGCACGTCCGGGTGCCCGAACAGGGAGAACACCCAGAGCGCGTATGTGGCCCACCAGTTGTTGCGGTCGCCGTAGAACACGACCGTGGTGTCGCGCGTGATGCCGCGCTCGGCGCAGATCTGAGCGAAGCGCTCGCCGTCGACGTAGTCGCGGGCGACCGGGTCGTTCAGCTCCGTGTGCCAGTCGACCTTGACGGCCCCGGGGATGTGCCCGGTGTCGTAGAGCAGCACGTCCTCGTCGGACTCCACGACGACGAGCCCGTTGTCGCCCAGGTGCTGGGCGAGCCACTCGGTGGTGACGAGGCGCTCCGGGTGCGCGTACTCGGCCAGCTTCGGGTCGGGGTCGTTCGACAGTCCCATGGCTCCAGAGGTTAGTCCTCTCGTATCAGTCGAGCAGGACCGTGCGCAGGTCGAGCCGGCGCAGGACGCGGTCGGCCGCCTCCGGGTCGACGCCCGGCTCGCGCCGGGCCGCGAGCACCTCCTCGCGGGCGGCCGCCAGCGCGTCGGCCTGCACCTCCGCCACGACCCGCCGGCCGCGGCGCAGCGCGTCGAACCGGTCCCGCTCCTCGGCGGTCGGCGGATCGCCGCGCAGCAGCGCCTCGAGCCGGCCCATCCGTTCGTGCAGCGCGGTGACGGCCTCCTCCGGCAGCTCGTCGGAGCGCTCGCGCGCCGTCATCCGGGTGAGCGCGGCGCGGCGGGCCCGCAGGGTCAGCTCCCGCTCGGCGGCGTGCTCCGCGTCCGCGTCGGCCTGCACACCCAGCAGCCTGACGAGCAGCGGCAGCGTGAGACCCGGGCCGATCAGCGTCACGACCAGCACCGAACAGGCGATCACGACCAGCTCCGCGCGCGCCGGGAACGCGCCGTCGACGGTCGAGGCCGGCAGGGAGAGTGCGAGGGCGAGCGTCGCGAGGCCACGCATCCCGCACCACCCGAGCACCACGGCCTCCCGGCCCGTGCGGGGCGCCCTCGACGGGTCGGGGGAGTTGCGGACCAGGAGCCAGGCGGCCGCCATCCACACCGCCCGCACCCCGAGCACGACCCCGCACACGGCGGCCGCGTGCGCGAGCATCCGCGGCAGGTCCGCCCCGGCTGCCTCGATCACCTGGCGCAGGTCGAGGCCGATCAGGCCGAACGCGACGCCCGTGACGAGCAGCTCGACGACGTCCCAGAACGAGCGCTGGGCGAGCCGGTCCGCCGCCTCGTCCACCGCGCTCGTCGACCGCAGGTCGAGCGCGACGACCACCACGGCGACCACCCCCGACGCGTGCAGCTCCTCGGCGGCGAGGTAGACCGCGAACGGCAGGACGAGCGTGAGCGCGCTGCGGCCCGTCGGGTCAGCGACCCGGTCGATGATCCAGCGGGCCGCCCGGGCGAACACGATCCCCACGACGACGGCCGCGAGCGCGCCCAGCACGAACCGCAGCACCAGCCCTGAGGCCGACAGCTCGCCGCCCTGCACGGTGGCGAGCACCGCGGTCTGGAACACGACCAGCGCCGTGGCGTCGTTGAACAGGCCCTCGCTCTGCAGCACGGACAGCAGCCGCCGCGGCATCCGGACCGGCCCCGCGACGGCCTCGACGGCCACCGGGTCCGGCGGCGCCACCATCGCCCCCAGCGCCACGGCCGCGGTGAGCGTGATGCCGGGGACGATGGCGAGCGCGGTGCCGGCGACCGCCGCGATCGTCACCGCGACCAGCGCGACGGCCAGCAGCGCGATGCTGCGCCACCGGGCCCGGAAGAGCGCCCACGAGGTGCGCTGAGCCGTCGCGAAGAGCAGCGGCGGGAGGAAGAGCGGGAGGATCAGCTCGGGATCGAGGTCGAACGCGTCCGGAAGCCCTGGTACGGCAGCGACCACCACCCCGAGCAGCACCATCAACGCCGGCCACGGCAGCCGGGTCCGGTCGCCCACCCCGACCAGGAGCACGGCCGCGAGCATCAGCCCGACGACGAGCAGCAGAACTTCCACAGGCGACAGCGTGCCCGGCCCGTAAGGCTTCCTCCGCGCGCACTCAGACCGCGACTCGCGCGCACTCAGACCGCGACTCGCGCGCGCGAGTCGCGTCCGCGGTCAGCCCGTGGGCGGGCGCCACAGGTCGGTGACCCGGACGCCGACGGCCGCCAGCAGCCGCCGCACCAGGGGGAGGCTGATCCCGATGACGTTGGACGGGTCGCCGTCGATGCCCTCGACGAACCAGCCGCCCAGGCCGTCCAGCGTGAAGGCGCCGGCCACGACGAGCGGTTCGCCGGTGGCGAGGTAGGCCTCCAGCTCGGCGTCGGTCGGTTCGGCGAAGCGGACGGTCGTGACCGCGTGCCCCTCGGCGACCTGGTCGATCTCGCCGTCGGCTAGGCGGAGCACGGCGTGGCCGGTGACGAGCTCACCGGTGCCGCCCGCCATCGCCTTCCAGCGGCGGCGGGCGGTGTCCGGGTCGCCCGGCTTGCCGACGAGCTCGCCGCCGAGGTGCAGCATCGAGTCGCAGCCGATCAGGACGGCGTCCGGGTGGGTGCCGGCGATCCGCCTCGCGACGGTGGTGGCCTTCGCCGCGGCGAGGTGGGTCACCTTCTCGGCGGGCGAGGCCTCGGGCATCGCCGCGAGGAGCGCCTCCTCGTCGACGTCGGCGATCTCGACCAGCGGGTCGATGCCCGCGGCTCGGAGCACTGCCCGGCGGGCGGGGGAGGCGGAGGCCAGCACGACGCGCACGGCGGGTCAGCCTACGAGACCCCCTGAGGCGCGCTGCTCAGTCGCCTCCGCCGCCACCTCCGCCGCCGCTGTCGCTGCTGCCCCCGCCGCTGGAGGAGTGGCCGGCGACGAGTCGTGGCCGGGCGAGCCCGCGGTATCGGACGAGCCGTGCTCGCTCCACCAGCCGGGGATGCTGCGGTACGACCCGACGGACCGCGTCGTCGCCGAGTGCCAGCTGGTCCGGACGCGCTCGGTCATGCGCCGTCTGCGGCGCCGGAGGCGGACTGCCAGGCGTGGCCGCCTGGTCCTCGGACGGTTCGTGGTCCGCGCGGGACGGGTCGCCACGCCGAGTCCGACGATCACGACCAGCGCGAGCACGATGACGAGGACCCCTGGTCCGAGCTCCATCTGAGCTCCCCTACCGGGAACGCGGTCGAGCGGCCGCGGACTCAGTCGCCGCCACCACCACCGCCGCCACTGCCCCCGCAGTCGCTCCCCCCGTCGCTGGAGAACACGCCCCACGAGCCGCCGCCGGAGGATGACCCGTCCGCGCGCTTGCCGGTGCGCGAATGGGCGGTTGCGGCCCGCGCGATGGTCGCGACCACCAGGACCAGCGCGAACAAAACCAGGAGAGACGCTGCAACGACGTCCACGAGAACCCCCATGCTCCTACGTTCCGTCGTCGGCAGTGTGGGGGGCGCCACAGACGGGCCGCCAGCTTCTTGGGCAGGTCTTGATGTCGCTCAGTAGCGCGGCAGCGCGTCGGTGAAGTTCGGGTCCCGACGGCGCATGTAACCGCCGTCGTCGCGCGCCGTGCGGCCCGCCGCCCGGTACCGCTCGTGCAACTCCTCCACGCGGCTCTCGTCGACCTCCACACCGAGCCCGGGGCCGGTGGGTACCGCGACCGCACCGTCGACGATCTCGATCCCGCCGGGCACGACGACGTCGTCGGCCCGGTTCCACGGGTAGTGGGTGTCGCAGGCGTGGTCGAGGTTCGGGATGGCCGCCGCGACGTGCGTCATCGCCGCGAGCGACACCCCGAGGTGGGAGTTCGAGTGCATCGACACCCCGACGCCCATCGCCTCGCAGATCGCGGCGAGGTCCTTCGTGCGGCGAAGGCCGCCCCAGTAGTGGTGGTCGCTCAGGAGGATCTGCACGGCGTCGGTGCGCACCGCGGGCAGCAGGTGCGCGGTCTCGACGACGCACATGTTCGTCGCGAGCGGGATGCCGGTCTCGGCGTGCACCCGGCTCATCCCGTCGATGCCGAGCACGGGGTCCTCGAGGTACTCGAGCACGCCGTCGAGGCGCCGGGCGACGGCAAGGGTGGTCTCGTGGCTCCACGCGCCGTTGGGGTCGATCCGCAGGGGGAGGCCCGGGAACTCCTCGGCGAGCGCGAGCAGCGCCTCCACCTCGCGGTCGGGGTGCAGCGCCCCGGCCTTGAGCTTGATCGACCGGAAGCCGTACCGGTCGATGAACGCGCGGGCCTGGGCGACCACCCCGGCGGCGTCGAGCGCCTCGCCCCACTCGTCGGGTTCCGCGTCGAGGTGGCCCGCCCACTTGAAGAACAGGTATGCGCTGTAGTCGACGCGTTCCCGCAGCGCCCCGCCGAGCAGCTCGCTCACCGGCTTGCCCAGCAGGCGGCCCTGCGCGTCGAGCGCGGCGACCTCGACGGGGGCGAAGCTGGTCAGGCGGGCCCGCGGGCCGAGCTCGGGCCGCAGGCGCCGAAGCACGGCGTCGACGGCGGCCTCGATGCGTGACGTCGCGAAGACGTCGAGGCCGAGCACGGCGTCCCGGACGGCCGGCACCACGTCGGCGGGCAGGGCGTCCCCGCGCCCCTCGCCCCAAGCGACGACGTCACCCGCGCGCAGCCGCACGAGGGTGCGCAGCGCGAGCGGCTCGTGCACGCCTGCGGCGTTGAGCAGCGGCGGGTCCGAGAACGCGATGGGGACGACCTCGAGCCCGGTGATCCGCGTGTCGATCATCTCGGGACCGCTCCCGCCGAGATGCCGTGCCGGAACGCGACCACGGGGCGAGCGTAAGGAGGAGGCCCGTGCCGGTGTCCAACTCCGATTCGGCATGGACCGATGCCTTCACAGCATCACGTGAAGCATCCCGGCAGTGGTGCTAGAAGCCGGCGCTCCTGGCGAGCTCCCTCGCGTCGTGCTGCTCCGCGGTAGCGGCGGGTTGCTTCATCACGAAGGCATGCCGGGCGGCGGCGAAGCCGAGACGGTCGTCGAAGATGTCGTGGCTCATCTCGGCCAGCTCGCGGATGCGGTAGGTCTCCAGCGGCCGGTGCCGCTCGTCGGCCACCCGGGCCGCCGCCTTCGCGGCGAGGCGCTGGCCCAGCCCGTCCGAGGTGGCCAGGCGGTACGCGTGATCCAGCACCGCGGCGTCGAACTCGTCGGGCGCCCCGGGCAGCACGCCGTCGGCGAGCCCGATGGCCGCCGCCTCTGCGGCGCCGATCGGCAGGCACTCCCCGGTGAGCCGCTGCGCCTCCGCGGCCCCGACCCGGCGGGGCAGCGTGTACGTCCAGTACTCCGATCCGGAGAGGCCCATGGTCCGGTAGTGCGGGTTCAGCACGACGCCTGCGCGCACCAGCACCTGGTCGGCCCCGAGGCCGAGCATGACGCCACCCGCGCCAGCGTTGCCGCCCATCGCGGAGACGACGAGCTGGTGGGTGCAGGTGATGATCTCGCGGCAGACGTCGTTGATCGCGTTGATGTTCCGCCACGCCTCAGCGGCCGCGTCCGGCCGGGCCTCGATGACGTTCAGGTGGATCCCGTTGGAGAAGAACTGCCCTCCGCGCAGGACCAGCACCGAGGTGTCCTGGGCGGCCGCGGCCCTCAGCGCCGCCGCGAGCCGGTGGCACTGGGCTGTGGACATCGCCCCGTTGTAGAAGTCGAAGCTGACGATCCCGACGGGGCCGTGGCGGTGGTAGGTGATCTCGCGGTAGCCCGCGCCGGGCGCGCCGAGCGGCTCGAGCGACTCCGGGACGCCGACGAGCCGGTCCCGCAGCACCATCGTGGCCGGCAGCTTGATCCGCGGGCCGTCATCGCGCCTGCGGAGGTGGCCGATCCACAGCGCTCCGTCGCCGGTGCGCACGAGCACGGCCCCGTGGCGCCGCAGGGCGATCGTGCCCGGCTCGCCCGGTGTGGCCGGCCCGCGGTGCGCGTCGAACACCGAGACGGGGAGGCCGGCGAGCTCGGTGCGGACACCGGGGGAGCCGTCGGCCGCGCGGATGCGCCGCAGCACGTGCTCGGTGGGGTCGGACCACGAGAAGGCCCGGTCCACCTGGCGCATCGTGGGCCGGAGGCGGCCGCGGACGCCGGGGCGGGAGTAGTCGAGCGGCCGTGGCGCGAACGTCGGGTCGCCCACCTTCGCCACGACCTCCGCGGCGAGCGCTGCCGCGGCCTCGGTGACCGGACCGGCGTAGAGCGCGCTCTTGCGGGGCGGCTCGGCGGGGAGGGCGAAGGTGCGGGTGCCCCAGATCGGGCCGGCGTCCATCTCGTCGATCGCGCCGAGCGCGGTGACCCCCCACTCCGGCTCCGCGTCGCTGATCGCCCAGTCGAGCGACGACGGTCCGCGGTCGCCCTCGGGCCCGGGGTGGATGACGACGGTCGGCCGGGAGGCCCAGATGTCAGCCGGGATCCGTTCCTTCAGGAACGGGCAAATGATCACGTCCGGATCGACGGCGGTGACGGTCCCCCTCATCGCGGCTTCGGACCCGGCCGTGCGGCTCACGACCTCGTGTCCGGCCGCGCGTAGATCCGTCCAGACCCGCTGGGTGAGGCCATTGAAGGACGAACACAGCAGGAGGATTCTCACGCCGATCTCCGTAGTCGCGATTCCGAGCACAGCGCAATGACGGTTGCCCGAATAGGCGAACCGTGCATCTGCGCTCCCATGACGGGTGCCGGCCCTGACACCCGCGGGGTTTCACTGAACCCTTCCGCCCGCCGCCTCGTTATGGGGAGCGAGAAGAGGTGCGTGATCGCACTGTAACCGGCCGATGGCTGCACTAGACAGCAACGAACGGACGCAGTGCTGCGGCCATTTGGCGTAATTCAGTTAGGCTGAACGTCGCGAACACGCACCGTTCGGTACAGCGCGCCCAGCGGCTGCCCGCGGGCGCTCAGAGACGCTTGGCAGTTACGCTTCGCATCCGGATGCATGCTAGCCGTAATTGATCCTGGTGGCCAGCCAGCTTTTCTCCGAGTCGTGAATGAGCCGAACGGACGAGCTGCAGGGTCGAGCGGTTCAGCGGTTAGGCCATTTCGCGCAATGGCTTGATGACTACCGCTGAGCGTCGCCGTTCGCCTTGTACTGTCCGCCAACCAGGAGCACGGAATGGCCGCCTCGACCGGACGGAGTAGACCTCCATGCAGACCAGTGCGCCGATCGGCCCTCCCGAGGAGGGAACCGACGGAACGGGCCGGGCGGTGAGTCGCCTGCTGGCCTACCTGCCTCGCGGCAACACGCTCGACGACCGGTCGTGGCAGCGACGCCACCGCCTGTTGCAGTGGGTCCTGCTGATCCACGTGCCCGCCATGGCCGCACTCGGCGTCGTTCTCGGCAACTCACCCCTGATCATCGGGTACACGCTGATCGGGCCGGTGGGCTTCCTGGTGCTCGGTCACGTGCTGCGCACGCGCCGACTGGCGTCGTTCTCCACGACGGGTGGCCTCGTCTTCTGCTCGATCGGCCTCGTGGTGCTCACCTCGGGCAGCATCGAGGCGCACTTCCACTTCTTCATCATCATCGGGTTCATCGCGCTCTACCAGGACTGGGTGCCGTTCCTGTGGAACGTGGCGTTCACCGTGATCAGCCACGGTCTCGGCACGCTCTGGATCAGCAGCCTGATCTTCAACCACCCGGCGGCCCAGGCGCACCCGTGGCTGTGGTCGATCATCCACGGCGTCGCGGTGCTCCTCGCGTGCGTCGGCATGGTGATCTTCTGGCGGATCACGGAGGAGGAGCAGACGGAGAAGGAGGCGCTCGGCCGCAGGCTGATCACGGCGGACGCCGAGATCGGGCGCCGTCGCTTCACCTCCGAGATGCTGGTCAACCTCGCGCGGCGCAACCAGAGCATGCTCTACCGCCAGCTGGACATCATCAACCAGCTCGAGGAGAAGGAGCGCGACCCCGACGCCCTCTCCCAGCTGTTCACGCTGGACCACCTCGCCACCCGCGTGCGCCGCAACGCCGAGAGCCTGCTGGTGCTCGCCGGTGAGCAGCCCCCGCGAACCTGGTCGGCCCCGGTCCCGCTGCGCGACGTCGTGCGCGCCGCGATCGCCGAGACCGAGGACCTCGACCGCGTCGTGTTCGCCATCGACGACCGGATCGCGGTGTCCGGTGCCTCCGTCGCCGACCTCACCCACCTGGTCGCCGAGCTCACCGAGAACGCGGTGCGCTTCTCGCCACCGGACACGGCGGTGACCATCCGGGCGAGGCCCGACCGGCGCGACGAGGGCGGCTACCTGCTGACGATCGAGGACTGGGGCGTCGGTATGCCGGCCGCCGACCTCGTCGCCGCCAACGAGCTCCTCGCGAGCCCACGGGAGGTCGACCTCGCGGTCGCGCAACGGCTGGGCTTCCACGTGGTCGCGCGGCTCGCCGCCCGCCACGGCATCTCGGTCTCGCTCGGCAACACCCCCGGTTCCGGCGTCACCGCCGTCATCGCGCTCCCCGCGGCGCTCTTCGCGGTCGCGCCTGCCGACGTCGTGCTCCCGCCCGACACGGGCGTGACGGAGGCGCGGCCGTACGTCACGGGCCGGGTGCACCGCCGCGAGCCGCGGTTCGACGACCACCCGCTGGAGAACACGGGCTGGGTCGAGCCGCTCTCCACGGCCGGCGCCGTGCGCAGCGCGGGCACGAACGGATCGTCGGCGTCCCGCTGGTCCGTGCCGACGGAGATGCTCGGCTCGAACAGGCACGGCCTCGACGGCGCGCCCGACGGTGGCTGGCGCGGGTGGTGGAACCCGGAATCGGTGGGCTCGCCCACCCGGCACACCGATCGTCAGCCCGTCGACGGCGGGCGTGGGGCCAACGGGAAGCGGTCGCCGGGGTGGCACCCCTCTCCCACACCCCGGGATCAGCAGGCGTTGCCCTCGGCCCCGCAGGCGACGTCGAAGCCCGCCCCGGAGCCGGACGTCGCCGACGTCCCGGCCGAGCCGGAGATCCCGACGCCCAGGCGCAACGGGGAGGCCGCCGAGAACGGCAAGCCGGGCCTGCGGCGGCGGGTGCCACAGGCGCACCTCGCGCCGGAGCTGCGGCAGCCGGTGGCGGGCGAAGGCGCAGAGGCGCCCCAGATCGACGGTGCCGCGGCCAGTGCGCTGTCGCGGTACCAGGCGAGCCGGCAGGCGGCGCAGGCCGTCGTCGACGAAACGGGAACGGCAGGAGGGATTCGTCAGTGAGCGGCCGATCAGGGCAGCTGGACTGGTTGCTCGCGGAGTTCGCACGCGACGTGCCCGGGGTCGTCCACGGTGTGGTGGTCTCCGGCGACGGCCTGCGGCTGGCATTGTCCCCCGACGTCAGCGTCGCGCTGGGAGACCAGCTCGCCGCCGCCGCGTCGGGGCTCGTCAGCCTGGCCCGTGGCACCTCGCACCTGCTCGACGCGGGGCCCGTCACCCAGACCATCCTCGAGATGGCCGGTGGCTACCTGTTCGTCTCGTCGGTCAGCCAAGGAGCCACGCTGGCGGTGTTCACGCGCCGGCAGTGCGACATCGGCATGGTCGGCTACGAGATGACGATGCTCGCTGCGCGGGTGGGCCACGCACTCACACCCGCTCCGCGGGCGAGCGCGGGACGGTAGCGGTGTCGCTTCGGGACGCCCTCGGTCGCCAACCGTCCGGCGTGCAGGAGGCGCACGGCGGCCGCGTGGTGCCGGTGTACGCGCTCACCGGCGGGCGCACCCGCTCCTCCACCGGTGCGGAGCTGCCGGTGGAGACGCTGGTGACCGTCACGCCTGCGGGCCACCGAGCCGACGAGCTGCACCTGGAGTACCGCGCGACCGTCGAGCTCGCCGCGCGTCCGATCTCGGTGGTCGAGATCGGCGCGGCGCTGCGCGTACCGGTCGGGGTGGCCAGGGTGCTCGTCAGCGACCTTGTCGACGCCGGGTACCTGGCCGTTCACCTCCCGCCTTCGGTGGACGGCAGCCCGGCGCCCGAGATCTTGGAACGGCTGTTGGAGGGGCTTCGTGCACGCTCACACTGATCCCGACGACCTGGTCCCGCTCAAGGTGCTCATCGCCGGCGGGTTCGGGGTCGGCAAGACGACCCTCGTGAGTTCGCTCTCGGAGATCCCGCCGCTGCTCACGGAGCAGGCCATGACCACCGCCTCCATCGGGGTGGACGAGGCCGACATGGTGCCCACCAAGACCACCACCACGGTGGCGATGGACTTCGGGCGCATCACCGTCGACGACTCGCTGATCCTGTACCTCTTCGGTACGCCGGGGCAGTCCCGGTTCTGGTTCATGTGGGACGAGCTCGCCCGCGGCTCCGTCGGCGCGGTCGTGCTGGTGGACCTGCGCCGGATCGACGACTGCTTCCCCGCGATCGACTTCTTCGAGAACCGGCGGCTGCCGTTCGTGGTCGGCGTCAACCGGTTCCCGGGCGCCGACGACTACGACATCGACACCGTGCGCGACGCGCTCGCGCTGTCCTCGGACTGCCCGCTCGTGTGGATGGACGCGCGGGACCCGCACTCCAGCCGGGACACGCTCGTGACGCTGGTCGAGCACGCCCTCGCCCGGACCTCGGTGGTGCGGGCCGGCTGAGCCGACCGCCCGACGCAGACCGGCCCGCCCCCCGAGGGGGACGGGCCGGTCGGGCGAGGTGGCTCAGAACCCGTCGTCTCCGGGTCGCGAGCTGCCCCGTGCGACGGGTTCGCGGTCGCCGCCCGGGCCGTCGGGCGGCCGGCCGATCGCGGCGATCACCAGGGCGATCACGATGATCGCGGCGATGCCGAACCAGATGACTGCTTCCACCTCGATCGCCTCCTCGTGGCCGGGCGGCCCCGGCCCATGCCCCGAGTGTGGGCTGCACCACCGGGCCCGGCCACCGGCTTGAGGAAGCTTTGAGGTCGGCTTAGCGGCCGGTCAGCGCGGCCAGGTCGACGTGCGCCACGCACCGGGGCCCGGGTGGAGCGGCGTCCGGAACCGCGCGGCGGGATCGGACCAGCGGCTCCGGGCCGGAGGCGTCTCCGGGCCGGGTGCGGGCGCGGCGACGGCGGCGAGCACGACCGTCAGCGCCGCGAGCTCCTCGTCCGACGGCTCGCCCCTGACCACCTGGAACGCCGCCCTGCGCTCCTCCGGCGTGCCCGTCGCCTCGGTTCCCGTCACAGCGGGATGTTCCCGTGCTTGCGCGCGGGGACGGCCTCCCGCTTCGTGGCGAGCAGCTGCAGCGCCCGCGCGACGTGACCGCGCGTGTGCGACGGCGGGATCACGCCGTCGATGTACCCGCGGTCGGCCGCGATGTAGGGGTTGGCGAGCGTGTCCTCGTACTCCTGCTGGAGTTCCACCCTGCGCGTGGCGAGCTCGTCGCCCGACAGCTGGGCGAGCTCCTTGCGGTAGAGGATGCTGACCGCGCCCGCCGCCCCGGTGACGGCGATCTGCGCGGTGGGCCACGCGATGTTCACGTCCGCCCCGAGGTGCTTGGAGCCCATCACGTCGTAGGCCCCGCCGTAGGCCTTGCGGGTGATCACAGTGACCTTGGGGACGGTGGCCTCGGCGTACGCGTAGATCAGCTTGGCGCCGCGGCGGATGATCCCGTTCCACTCCTGTTCGGTGCCCGGGAGGAAGCCGGGAACGTCCACGAACGTGAGGATCGGGATGTTGAACGCGTCGCAGGTGCGGACGAACCGGGCCGCCTTCTCGGAGGCGTCGATGTCCAGGCACCCAGCGAACTGGGTGGGCTGGTTCGCCACCACGCCGACCGACCTGCCGTCGACCCGCCCGAAACCGACGACGATGTTGGGTGCGAAGAGCGCGTGCACCTCGAGGAACTCGCCGTCGTCGAGCACCCGCGTGATCACCTCGTGGATGTCGTACGGGGTGTTGGGCGAGTCGGGGATGATCGCGTCGAGCTCGAGGTCGGTGTCGGTGAGCGCGTCGGCGATGGCGCCGTCGGTCGGCTCCGGTGCCGGGTAGGACGGCGGGTCGGACAGGTTGTTCGACGGCAGGAACGACAGCAGCTCCTTCACGTAGGAGAAGGCGTCGGCCTCGTCCTCTGCGAGGTAGTGCGCCACGCCGGACTTCGTGTTGTGCGCCCGGCCGCCGCCGAGCTCCTCGAAGTCGACGTCCTCGCCGGTGACCGTCTTGATGATGTCCGGGCCGGTGATGAACATGTGGCTGGTGCCGTCGACCATCACGGTGAAGTCGGTGATCGCGGGGGAGTAGACCGCGCCGCCCGCGCACGGCCCCATCACCAGCGAGATCTGCGGGATCACACCGGAGCTGCGGACGTTGCGCACGAAGATCTCGCCGTAGAGCCCGAGCGCGACCACGCCCTCCTGGATGCGGGCCCCGCCGCCGTCGTTGATGCCGATGACCGGGCAGCCGATCTTGGCGGCCAGGTCCATGACCTTGACGATCTTCTCGCCGTACACCTCGCCGAGCGCGCCACCGAACACCGTGGCGTCCTGGCTGAACACCGCCACCGGCCGGCCGTCGATCGTGCCGGTGCCGGTGACGACGCCGTCGCCGAACGGGCGCTTCTCCTGCATCCCGAAGTTGGTGGAGCGATGCCGGGTGAGCGCGTCGAGTTCGACGAACGAGCCGGGGTCGAGCAGCTGGTCGATGCGTTCTCGCGCGGTCTGGCGGCCCTTGGCGTGCTGCCGCTCGACGGCGGCCTCGCTGCCGGCGTGCACCGCGGCGTCCACGCGCTGGTACAGGTCGGCCAGCTTGCCCGCGGTGGTGTGGATGTCCGGCTCGTCGGGGCCGGACGCGAACGGCTCCGTTGCGGCGCTCATGGCCCCGGAGCCTATCGCCGCCCGCGGCTGCGCCGACGCGATGCGCGTCACGCAGCCGGGAGGTTGCACGCGCGGGTCGGCGCGGGTCGGCGCGGACCGGAGCGCGTCCGGCGACGCCCGGCCGCCGTCCGTCGCCCGTGCGTGGAAAGCCAAGCGGTCCCGGTGACTCGCCGGTAGCGTCACCAGCCATGCACCGGACCGTCGAGCCGCTGGACGCAGCCGCCCTTCGGGCTGCGCTCACCGGACGGTGGGAGCAGGTCGACGTGGTCGAGCGCACCGGCTCCACCAACGCCGACCTCCTCGCCGCCGCAGCCGACGGCGCGCCGGACCGCACCGTCCTCGTCGCCGAGCACCAGGAGTCCGGGCGCGGACGGCTCAGCCGCACCTGGGTGGCCCCACCGGGCACCGGGATCACGGTCAGCGTGCTGCTGCGCCCCACCGGCGTGCCGCCCGCCCGGTTCGCCTGGCTGCCGCTGCTCGCGGGGCTCGCGCTGCTCGACGCCGTCCGCGCGGTGTGCGACGTCCCCGCCGGGCTCAAGTGGCCGAACGACCTGCTGCTCGGGGCCGGGCAGCGCAAGGCGGCGGGGATCCTCGCCGAGGTCGCCGACGCCGTCCGGCCGGCCGTCGTCGTGGGCATCGGGCTGAACGTCGCGGCCTCGCCCCCCGACCAGCCGGGTGCCACGTCACTCGCCGCCGAGGGCGCCGTCGTCGACCGCATGCAGGTGCTCACCACCCTGCTGAGCTGCCTCGCCGAGCGGGAGTCCGTGTGGCGGGCAGGCCGCGGCGACGCGGAGGCCACCCGGCTGCGGGCCGACTACCGGCGCGGCTGCGTCACCCTCGGCTCTGAGGTCAGGGTCGAGCTGCCGGGTGGAACGGTCTGGCGCGGCATCGCCGAGGACGTCGACCGCGACGGGCGGCTCCTGCTGCTCGACCCTGCGGGCCACCGGCGCGCCGTCGCCGCAGGCGACGTGGTGCACCTGCGCCCGTCCGGGTAACCGCGCGCGTCCATCTGCGCGGCGCCACCGGACAACGCCTACCGTGGCGGCGTGGCCTATCCGGACGACCTGCTCGTGGAGGACGAGCAGGTGGTCGTTCACCGGCACCCGCACTGGAAGATGCTGGTCGTGCCGGTGGTCGTGCTGCTGCTCGTCGTCGGGGTCGCGAGCTTCCTGGCCGCGGTCGTGAGCGCGCAGAGCTGGGCGCTGTGGGCATGGCTCGGGCTCGCGGTCGCCGGTCTCGCGCTCGTGGGGCGGTTCACCGTGTTCCCGGTGCTGCGCTGGCGCACCACGCACTTCGTGGTGACCGACCGCCGCGTGCTGGTGCGGGAGGGTGTGCTCACCCGCCAGGGCATGGACATCCCGCTCAGGCGGATCAGCAGCGTGCAGATCCGGCAGAGCCTGTTGGAACGGCTGCTCGGAGCGGGCACGCTGGTCGTCGAGGCCGACTCGGACGAGTCGCTCGAGTTCGACGACGTACCGGGCGTGCGGCAGGTGCACGCGGTGCTCTACAACGAAGTGGGGCAGTAGCGAGGTGGAACAGTGACGAGACCCCTTCCGATGCCGGTGCCCGCACCAGGGTTGCCGGAGCACGTCACGATCTACGAGGTCGGGGCGAGGGACGGGCTGCAGAACGAGTCGGCGATCGTGCCGGTCGAGGTGAAGGCCGAGTTCCTGCACCGGCTCGCGGCCGCCGGCCTGCGCGTGCTGGAGGCCACCAGCTTCGTGCACCCCAAGTGGGTGCCCCAGCTCGCCGACGCGGGCGACCTGCTGCGCCTGCTGGTGCGCACCGACGGAGTCGACTACCCGGTGCTCGTGCCCAACGAGCGCGGCATGGACCGGGCGCTGGACGCCGGTGTCTCGCACGTCGCGGTCTTCGCGAGCGCCACCGACACGTTCGCCCAGCGCAACCTCAACAGCACCCTCGACTCGCAGTTCGCCATGTTCGAGCCGGTGGTGAAGCGGGCGCTCGAGGGCGGCCTGCGCGTGCGCGGGTACGTCTCGATGTGCTTCGGCGACCCGTGGGAGGGCGCCGTTGCCCCCGAGCAGGTGGCGGCGGTGACCCGCAGGCTCGCCGAGATGGGCTGCCACCAGATCTCACTCGGCGACACGATCGGCACCGGCACCCCCGGCCACGTCGACGCGGTGCTGGACGCCTGCGTCGCCGCCGGGGTGGCCGTCCGGCAGCTCGCCGTGCACTTCCACGACACCTACGGCCAGGCACTGGCCAACACCCTCGCCGCGCTGCGCCGCGGCGTCCGCACGGTCGACGCGAGCGCAGGCGGGCTCGGCGGCTGCCCCTACGCCGAGTCGGCCACCGGCAACCTCGCCACCGAGGACCTCGTCTGGATGCTCGACGGCCTCGGCATCGGGCACGGGGTCGACCTCGACGCACTGGTCGCGACGAGCGTGTGGATGGCCGAGCGGCTGGGGCGGCCGTCGCCTTCGCGGGTGGTGCGGGCGCTCGCGGGTGACTGACGCCGCGGCCCTACGGCGGATCACGCACGAAGAGGGGTCGTGGGACCGCCGTGAGGTGCCGCTAGCAGCGGTTGGCGCGGCGCGAGCGGTTAGTCCTGTCGGTGGTGTGCGACACAATGAACCCACCTTTCAAGGAGGTGCGCGGTGGCGCTGCCGATCCCCCGGGAGCTGATGACTCTCGACGAGTGGGACGCCCTGCCCGAGGACAACTCGGCGCACTACGAGCTGCAGGAGGGCGTGCTCGTCGTGTCGCCGAAACCGGCAAGAAAGCATCAGCGGGCGTTCGTGCGCCTTGCCTCGCAAATGGAACGACAACTTCCCCCGGACTGGGAAGTCCTTCCTGACTTCGAGGTCGTCGTGCAGGCCGAGGGGCCGGCGACTGTCCGCGCGCCAGACCTCGTGATGGTTCCGACGGAGGGGCCGGACAAGCATGTGCCGGCGAGCGAGGTTCTGCTAGCCGTCGAGATCATCTCACCCGGGTCCCGCAAGATCGACACCCACATGAAGCCGTTCGAGTACGCCGACGCCGGTATCGGGCACTACTGGGTCGTCGACCTCGACCCGCCCGCGCCATCGATCACGGTCTACGGGCTGGGCGCCCCGGATGACGGCTACGTGGAGAGCCAGACAGCGACCGGTGAGCTCATCGTGGTGGAGCCGTTCGAGATGCGGATCGACATCGGCGCGCTCATCGAGCGGAGGCCCCACCGATCGGAGGGGTGACCTCGCGGGCGGATCGTGACACGGTCGAAGCTCCCCGTCGACGACGACCGGAGCGGCTCGTGACCCGACTGAGATTCGGCATCTTCCTGGCCCCCTTCCACCCCGCGGGCGAGAACCCGACCGCGGCACTGCAGCGCGACCTGCAACTCGTCCAGCACCTCGACGACCTGGGGTACGACGAGGCGTGGATCGGTGAGCACCACTCCGCGGGTTCGGAGATCATCGCCTCGCCCGAGATCTTCATCGCCGCGGCGGCGGAGCGCACGAAGCGGATCCGGCTCGGCACGGGCGTGGTCTCGCTGAGCTACCACAACCCGCTGTGGGTGGCGGAACGGATCGTGCTGCTCGACCACCTCACGCGCGGTCGCGTGATGCTCGGCGTCGGCCCCGGCTCCCTGCCCACCGACTCGGCCATGATCGGCCTGAACCCCACCGACACCCGCGAGCTGCTCGACCAGAACCTCGACATCGTCATGCGGCTCCTGCGCGGCGACGAGCCGGTCACCGCCACCACGCGCACGCACCAGCTGGTCGACGCCCGGCTGCACCTGCGGCCTTACTCCGACCCGCTCTTCGACGTCGCCGTCGCCGCGGTGGCCTCGCCCACCGGGCCGCGGTTGGCCGGTCGGCACGGCGTCGGGCTGCTCTCGATCGGGGCCACGCTCACCAAGGAGGGCTTCGACGCCCTCGCCCACCACTGGAACGTCATGGAGGAGCGGGCGGCGGCGTTCGGCACCAGCGTCGACCGGGCCGCGTGGCGGCTGGTCGGGCTGATGCACGTGGCCGAGACGCGGGAGCAGGCCTACCGGGACGTCGAGCACGGCATAGAGCAGTGGTTCCGGTACTTCCAGAAGGTCGCCGCGTTCCCGCAGATGGCGGTGGAGGGCGGCGACGTCCGGGAGATGATCGATTTCGTCAACGCGGCCGGGATCGGCGCCATCGGCACGGCGGACGACGCGGCCGCGCAGGTGCAGCGGCTCGTCGACCAGTCCGGTGGGTTCGGCGCCATGTTGCTGCTCGCCCACGAGTGGGCGAACCCGCAGGCGACCCGGCGCTCGTACGAGCTGATCGCCCAGCACGTCCTGCCGCGGTTCCAGGGCCAGGCGCAGGCCACGCTCGACGCCAAGGCCCGAGCCAGCGCGAGCCGGTCCGGCCACGCGGAGCAGCAGATGGCGGCGGTCGCGCACATGACGGAGAAGTACGAGAAGGAGGTCGCCGACCGCGGTTGACGCCACTTCACACACCCCGCACGGACTTCACACAGGGCCCGCCCTGTGCGAAGTCCGTGCTCGGTCTGTGAAGTGCTGGCTCAGGGGCGGCCCACGATCGACAGTGCGGCCTTGTGAACGGCCCCGTTCGACGCGAGTCCGTCGCCGCCCGTGAACGTCTCGGCGCCGGACAGGTCGGTGAGCGTGCCGCCGGCCTCGGTGAGGATCGGGACGAGGGCGGCGAGGTCCCACGGGTTCGCCGCGCCGTCCACCGCGACGTCGATCACGCCCTCGGCCACGAGGCAGTACATCCAGAAGTCGCCGAAGGCGCGCGTCTCCCAGCACGAGTCGACGAGCCGCAGGTAGTCGTCGCGGCGGCCGAGCTCGGTGAACGTCTTGATGTCGGTGGTGGAGAGGTAGGCGTCGGCCAGCTCGGCCACCCCGGAGACGGTGATCCGCCGGGTGCCGGTGGGGTCGGAGGTCCAGGCGCCCTCGCCGCGCGCGGCCCACCACCGCCTGCCCAGCGCTGGGGCGCTGGCCACCCCGACCACCGGCTCGCCCTGCACGGTGAGCGCGATCAGGGTCGCCCACACCGGGACGCCGCGGGAGAAGTTCTTCGTGCCGTCGATCGGGTCGAGCACCCAGCCGCGCTCGGCGTCGGTGACGGCGCCGCCGCGCTCCTCGCCGAGCACCGCGTCACCGGGGCGCTCCGCGCCGATCGTGCGGCGCAGCGCGTCCTCGACGGCGGTGTCGGCGTCGGTCACGGGGGTGCGGTCCGGCTTGCGCGTGACCCGCAGGTCGCTCGCCCGGAACCGCGCGAGGCTGATCGCGTCGGCCGCGTCGGCGAGGTGCAGGGCGAGCTGGAGATCGGCGTCCACGGGGCAAGCCTGCCTCATTCACCGGTGGTGCCGTCGATCCGCTCTCGCAGGAGGTCGGCGTGGCCGTTGTGGCGGGCGTACTCCTCCACCATGTGGTGCAGCACCCAGCGCGCCGACAGCTTCCTGCCCGCTCGGTCGGTGACCATCACGTCGAGGGACGGGAGTGCCGCGGCGATCTCCCGGGCGCGGTCGCACTCGGCGCGCCAGGTGGCGAACGCCTCGTCGACCGTGGTCGGGTCGAGGTTGTCGAAGTCGCCGTCGGGGTCGTCGTCGGAGTAGTACAGCGGCGGCGCGTCCTCGCCGGCGAGGCGGCGGCGGAACCAGCCGCGTTCGACGTCTGCCATGTGCCGCACCAGACCCAGCAGCGACAGCGTCGAGGGCTCCACGGCTCGGGTGGCGAGCTGGGCCGGGGTGAGGCCGGCGCACTTCAGCTCGAGGGTGGCGCGGTGGAAGTCGAGCCAGCCGGCGAACATGGTGCGTTCGTCGGCGGTGGCGGGCGGCCGTGGGCGGTTGTCGTCGGACACCCGTCGATGATCCCCGCTGCGGCGGACGGCGTCAGCGCGGTTACGCGTCGCGCAGCACGATCCGCAGGTTCTCCGGACGCATCGGCACGCCGAAACGGGAGGTCACCGGAAGCGGTCCCGCGGCCTCCACCACGTGGTCCGACGCGAGGCGGGCCGCCGCGACGGCGAGGACCGCGACGCCGAGGTGCGTGGCGATGCAGACGCGGGTTCCGGAGCCGAACGGCAGGTAGGCGTGCGGCGCGTGGGGCGGATGCGAGCCGAGCCAGCGTTCCGGCAGGAACCGCTCCGGCTCGTCCCACCAGCGGGCGTCGCGGTGCAGCAGGTACGGGCTGAACGAGACGAACTGACGCGGCGGGAGCCGGTGCGTGCCGAGGTCGACCGGGTCGCCGGTGGCCCGTCCCGTCATCCAGGTGGGCGGGTGGAACCGGAGCACCTCCTTGGCGAACCCCTGTGCGTACGGCAGGACCTCGGCGAGGGCGCACCCGTCGAGGTCGTCGGGGAGCGACCGGGCCTCGTCCCGGATGCGGGCCGTCTCGGTGGGACGGCGGGTGAGCTCGTGGAACAGCCAGGCCAGCGCCGCTCCCGGCACGACGGAGGCGGCGGACAGGACGGTGGTCAGCACGTGGCTGCGCACCCCTGGCTGCAGCTCCTGCGTGGCGTGGACGACCGTGTGCGGGCATCCCGGAACGAGCGGCGCGTCCTGGGCGGAGACCGCGTCGGTGGCGTCCCGCAACGCCTGCTTGGCCGAGCGAGCCGCCTCCTGCCGTTCCCGCTGCTGCGCCGGGGGAGCGCCCATGCCGTTCTCGATGACGTCGAGGAAGGTCCGGGCGGCGTCGACGGCGGCGGGGGCGACGGCCGGGTCGGTGCCGGGCATGCAGAACGGCAGTGCCGCGTGGACGAACACCTCCGGCGCCACGTCCATCGGGTCGAACGGGGTGCCCGACGACGCGGCACGCAGCTGCGCCCGCACCGCGCGGTCGACCGCGCCGAGGTGCGCGGTCACCGCGGGCTCCCGGAACGCGGTCGAGGCGAGCCGCCGGGCCCGCATCCAACCCTCGACCTGGTTGCGGGTGGGCGCCCGCATGTCACCGAGGACGTCCATCTCGGCGGAGGTGTCGCGGTTGGTGCGAGCCAGCAGCAGCTGCACGAGCTCGGGGCGTCCGACGTACACCTGCCCCGGTCCGTTGCGGAAGACGTCTCCGTGGAGGTCCTGCAGGCGCCGCAGGTACGCCGGGGGATCCGAGGCGAACGCGTGAGCGTCGCCCGCGGACATCTCCTGCGCGCCGGGCAGGTCGAGGGTCATCGGGACGGTCATGGCAGTTCCCTCCGCTGCGGGGGTGGAGCGGGCAACCGCGGTCCGCGCCGCTCGTGGCCGAGCAGGAGGAACGACAGGCTCCGTTCGGGGCGGTCGGTGAGTCCGATTGCGGCGTCGGTCGCGCGGTTGGCGCCGTCGGAGTGGATGCGGGCGCCGAGGTCGCAGGCTGCGGCGGCGAGGGCGGCGCGGTGCACGACGAGGCCCGTCTCGATCTGCAGCACCCGGTACCAGCGGTCGCCGAGACCCCGGTCCGCGTCCAGCGGGTCGCCGACCGGGACGACGACGGCTGCGGCCGTGGCCAGGCCCAGCCCGGTGTTCTCGTGCACCGGGCCGTTGCGCACCAGCGCGATCGCCGACGCGTCGCCGACCTGGACGAGCGAGTTCCGGTCCGCGTCGTAGCGGTAGGCCCCCGGTGCGAGGCCGCGGACCCGGTCGACGACGACGTGCGGGTCGACGGCCACGGGCGCCGCGTACGCCCCGGGCAGATCTCCCCGGTACCCGCGCGCCGCGTGGGCGAGCACGGCGGCGAGCGCGTCGGCGTCCACCGGATCGCGCCGGTACCCGGCGAGGGGCGACGCCCGGCCGGCCACGCCGTCCGCGAGCCGGACGGGCCGTGCGTCCGGGAGCGGGACGCGCGGCCCACCTGCGGCGGCTCCCGGGTAGCGGGGCACGTGGTCCCGGACCCGCGTGGGGCGGGCGGCCGTGGTGTGCAGGCGGGTGAGGTGCGGCAGCGTGGTGGGCACGGCCGGCGACGCGTCGAGCGGCGCCGCGGCGGGCGTGGCCGTGAGGTCGGCTGCGGTCGGCAGGTCCTCGATCCGGGCGGCGGTGTCGGTTCCGAGCGTGAGGAGCGCGAGCGCGCCCTCGGCCGCAGGTTCGACGCCGAGCAGCGCGTTCACCTCGCGGTCGCGGAAGATGACGTGCACGCTCGCGCGCCGGTCGAGCGCCTTTGCGATGGCGAGGAACTGCGCGGCGAGCGCACCGGTCTCCTGGCACTGGAGGTTGTAGGCGAAGTCGCGGTACTTGAAGCCGTTGCGCCAGAACACCGCCGTGCAGGCCACGACCAGGTCGGGCAGGACGGCGGGGGGCGCGTCGAGCAGGCCGCTCATCGCGGCCCGGTGGTCCCCCGGGCGCACGAGGTCGAGGCAGTGGTGGGCCGGGTCGTAGTGGTAGAGCCCGGCGGCGCGCCCGGAGCCGGGGCCCGTGCAGACGTAGAGCTCGACCGGGTGGAGCCCGCCGCCCGACGGCACCGGCCGGCCGACGTCAACCAGCGGGCGCTCCTGCCGGGCCGTCCCCGTGAGCGCCACCGGGTAGCTCCACCGCGGGCGCAGGCCCATGAGGTCGCGCAGCAGGCCGGCGAGCGGGTCGGACCCGCTGTTCCACGGCAGTACCGAGCGACCTGCGGGCGGGTAGCGCTTGTACCGGGGCGGTGCCGCCGCCCAGTCGATATCGGCGTCCGGGCGGGCGGCGAGGTAGGCCCGCGTGGCGCGCAGCCCGGCCGTCACGGGAACGGGTGGGGGTCGGCGTTGATGGCGGCCTCCGGGAGGTCGTCGTCGCGGAACCCGAGCGTGCGGGGCACGGTGGCGAGCCGCGGCAGGCCGTGCGTGCGCCGGAACGGGTGCCCGAACGTCATCGGGAGCGTGCCGGGGACGATCACCTTGGCGCAGGCGAGGCCGCCTGCCCGGTGCTCGGGCGAGGTCGTGTCGACCGCGACGACGTCGAGCCCGGAGCCGAGGTAGCGCCCGACGAGCCCGGCCAGGTCGTCGGCGAGGTCGTCGTGGTGCGGCCACTCGCCTGCCCCCGCGATCTCCGACAGCGCACGGCGCGGGCCGTCGACGGGCAGGAAGCCCAGCCGCGCGGCCGCCTCCGGGTGCCCGTACAGCAGCCCGTGGTCGTCCATGACGCGAACGAGGTCGGGCTCGGCCAGCATGCGGGACGCCGCCTCGGGTTCGTAGCGCCGCCGCAAGCCGTCGATGCCGGGCCCGACCTCGTTCAGCGCGGAGCGCAGCGCGCGCTCCGGATCGGGGTGCGCCGCCGCGGCGCACATCAGGGCGGGCCGGCCGGGCCCGCCGACGCGGTCGACCGCCATCGTCCAGAAGGCGGGGATGCGCTGTTCGAGGGTGGTCGCGAAGACCACGACCTCGTAGCCGAGCCGCCTGCGGACCAGCTCGGCCAGCAGCGGGATGCGCCGGTCCGTTGCCGAGTCCAGGTCCACGCGCGGCACGGGGAGCCGCGCGTACCAGGTCATGAGGAATGCGTCGCGCTCGGCGACCTCGAGCAACCCGTGCAGGACGGCCTCCTCGAAGGTGCTGCCCAGCGCGTACCCGTTGGAGCACTCGAACGCGAGAGCAGGCTCGTCGGGCGTCGCCACCCCGAGGTAGACGTAGCTCTCGGGGACGAGCACCGGCTCGCAGCGGCCGAACGAGTAGCCCCACACCCAGCGCAGCGGGGCGGCCGGGTCGAACCGGGCGAACGGGAACCCGGGGCGCTCGTACCGGCCGTCGGGGTACAGGCCGAGCGTGCGCGGGTCGACCGCCCGGTCGGCCACGTCCGCGTAGGCGGCCCGCACGGCCGTCCGGCGGCCTCGGGGGCGGAACATCGCGAGCCGTTCCAGCGCCTCGGCGAGCGCCGTGGTGTCGGCTCCGAGGAAGCTGTCGGTCCGGCCGAAGCCGTGCCTGCTGTCGTCGCCGTCGGAGCCGGGTTCGAGCCGGGCCACGGCCACGGGGATGCCGCCGCGGGTGTCGTTCCCGATCGACGCGATCACCCCGGTCTCCGCGTCGACGTACAGCTCGCGGAGCTCGGCGGCCCGCGTGGTGAGGTCGGTGAGCCGCATCCGAGACGGCACGGGCTTGGGGAGCGGACGGGGCGCGAGGATCGCGGCGGTGGGGCCGTCGGCGGGCAGCCGGGCGCAGTCCGGGCACAGCGGGTCGGGGAGGACCGGGTTCCGGTGGACCGCGGCGGTCCGCAGCGAGACGCTGACCAGCGCGTGGCCGGTGCGCTCTGCGTCCCGGCCACTGGCGAGGTGCTCGACCTCGTCGGCGACGACGCCGGCAACGGCGCGCGCGACGACCGGCGTCACGAGGACGCTCGGTGTCGCGGCGAGTGCGGGACCGTGCTCGCGGATGAGGGCCGCGCGGGCCGGTGCGTCGTCCCGGTTGACCCGGCGGCGGCGCATCGCGCAGGTGGGGCAGCCCGGCTCGGCCGGGTGCGCGGCCGGCCCGACGAGCACGCGGTCGCGCTCCACGCGGACCGGGAGGAACGGGATCCCGCGGTCGGCCGCGACGCGCTGCAGGCGGCGGAGGCCCTTCGGGTCGTCGGCGTCGGTCGCGGCGACGAGCACCGCGGCGGCTCCGGGGTCGGTGGCCTCGTCGGCCCCCACCGCCCGGCTGCGGCCGGTGAGCGCCGATGCGATGGCCGCGTGGACGCGGCCGGAGCCGACCAGCAGGACCGGTGCGGTGACGACCGGGGCGAACGCCGTGTCAGTCACCGTGCAGCACCACCTGCACGACGTGCCCCAGGTGCTCCCGCAGTGCGGGGTCGTGCGCGGTGGGGACGACGACGGGGACGTGCCCGTGCCGCTGCAGCGCCTCCACGAGCTCCGGGATCCCCGAGCCGTCCCCGGTGCGGGCCGGGGCGAGTGCCCGGCCCGGGTGCAGACCGGTCTGCCACTGGAGCAGCAGGCGTTCGAGGCCGTCGTGCAGCGCGTCCGCGACGGTGGTCGCGCACACGGTGGCCCGGAGGCCGGTCCCGGCCCGCATCGAGAACGCGGGGAGCTTGAGGCGGTCGCCGAGGTCCTCGACGCGGACGTCCAGCCCGGCGATGCGCAGGAGGTCGTGCAGCTCGGCCACGCGAGCGTCGTCGGTCTCGGCCACGAGCGCCGGGAGGTCGACCACCGCTCGGTCGGGTCGATCGTCGCCGCGCAGGATCGCCTCGCAGTGGTCGCGCAGACCGGTGACGACGGCGTCGTCCCACGACAGCGCGGCCGCGGCGCCGACGGGCGGCTGGAAGGGCACCACCGGGGCCGGTAGCGCGCGGACGCGGTGCCGGGCGCCGCTGATCGGGTCGACGCCCCAGAGGTCACCGGGGTTCGCCGGCGCCGTCAGCGACCCGTTGACGGCCAGCCCGGCGAGGAGGGCACGCAGGCGCGCGGCCCGCCGGTCGGCGCCCCATCCGTACACCGCAGGCGGCTGCACCCACGCCGGCAGGACCGGGCCGGGGTCGGCGACCCGGGCGCGACAGACCGCGAGCGGAACCTGGACGAGCTCGTCCTCGGCCAGCGACCTGAGCAGCCCGGTGCGGGCGTCGACGAGGTCGGCGGCGGTGTCCAGCAGCGCGGCACCGTCGACGGCCGGCCCGCCGATCCGCTCCTCGGGAGCCGCCTCCGGAGACCGCTCGCGCGCCTCGGCCCGGGGGTGGACCGACACCCGGTGGATGCGGGTCACGAGGGTGCGCAGGTCGGTGCCGATCAGCACCGGCACGCCGGGAGGGCGGTCCGGTGCGGGGAGCGTGTCGAGGCCGGTCAGGTGGCTCGTGCAGGAGAGCGCGAGCTGCGCGGCGACGAGGCCGGGGACCGGCCCGAGCAGCCAGTCGTCCTCGGTCCGGGGCGGGGGCGCCAGGCGTCGCCAGCACGACTCGGCGGCCGTTTCCGCCGCAGGGCCCACCGGCACCATCCACGCCTCGGCCCGGTCGACGAGCAGCTGGCCGAGCGGCGTGCCGGTGCGGTGGCACTCGCGCGCGACGGTGATCAAATCCGCGCGGCTCGCGTCCCCGCTGACCTGCAGCACGACGTCGAGGTCCCGGACCAGCCCGGGCAGCCAGGCATCGAGCGGTCCGTCGGCGGGGTCGACCCGGATCTCCTGCAGGTCGTCGCGGCGGGGCGTGGCCAGGAGGGAGTCGACGTCCGCGGCGGCAGCGACCACCCGGGTGTGGCGCCAGCCCGACCACACGCCGGCGCGGAGCAGCTCGCCGAGCACGGGGCCGTCCCCGACCAGGCCGATCCGCGCCTCGCGCAGCTGCTGGAAGCGCCGTTCGGCGGAGTCGAGCCCGAACCGGATGAACGCGATCTCCGCCGCGTAGGTGCTCAGCTCGCCCGCGGTGAGGGTGTGCGGCCGGTCCTCGTTCCCCGCGTCGACGACGAACTGCTGCGCGGCGAGCGCCTCGACCAGGTCCCGGACGGCCGTCTGCTGCCGGTCGGGGAGCCCGGCGACGAGCTGGTCGAGGGTCTGCTCGCCGGTGAGGTGGGGGGCAACCCGGTCCAGCAGCTCGTAGGTGTGGCTGCCCGTGAGGGTGCAGGCGCCGCCGAGACCGTGGACGTACGCCCCGTCCGGTGCGCTGACGTACCAGACGTGGTCGCGCAGCAGCGGTCGCATCGCCGGGACCTCCTCCCGCAGGTCGCATCCGCACGACCGGCGCAGGTCAACGTAGCGCGATCCCCTTCGAGAATCGACCCCTTGCTGGATCGTTGAACGATCCTTACGCTGCGATCGATGTGGCGCGAGCCACGTCACACCCGAGGAAGGGAATACCAAGTGAGCGAGCACAAGCCGTCCCTCGACCTCACCGGTCTCGTGGTCGACACCGTCGAGGTCGTCCCAGCTGGCTCGCTGGACGCCGTCGCCTACGGGCACGGCGCGCCGGAGCTGGGGGCCTCCTGCTGGTGCAACTGCCCGGGCGGCCTGAGCACCAGCTGCCACGTGACGGCCGGCTCCTCGATCGACATGCCCGACGAGGGCGTCGAGATCTGAGTCGGTCCGACCTGATCAGGGCCGCGCGCGTCCGTCCCCTCGGCCGCGCGCGGCCCGCCCCTCACCCGACCACTGCCGCCGGAGGGACCGTGTCGCGAGCACCGGAGGACCCCACCCCGTCCGGTCCCGGCTGGATCGCGTCGCCGACGTTCGGCGTCCGCGTGGCGGGGGCGGCCGCCGAGGAGCTGGAGGCGCTGACCGGTCGCTCCTGCGCCACCGCCGTCGCCGAGCACGTCGAGACCACCGACGGGCTGCGTGCCGACGCCGCCGAGCTGTGCGACCTCCTCCACGCGGTGATCGGCGGTGTCCCGGAGGGCAGCACCAGGTCGCAGCTCGTCGCGCTCCGGCGGGCCGTCCACCAGCTCCGGCCACCCGGGCCGCGCGCCTGGTCGCCGCAGGCGCGGGCGGCGCTCCCGGCGGAGGTGGCGGCCCGCGTGGACGCGTGGCTCGCCCGGCGCGCACTGGCCGACGAGCAGGTCGCGGGCCTGTCCGAGCTCGTCGCGGAGGAGACCGCCCGGGCGACGAGCGAGCTCCGCAAGGCGGTCGCCGAGCCCGCGTTCCGCTTCGGGCTCGTCCTGGGCAGCGCGAGCCTCGCCGCGGCCGTCGGCGACTGGGTCGACAACGGGAAGGAGCTGCGCCGCTCCTCGTTGCTGCGCGCGGTGAAGTACCTGGCCCGGGCTGCGGCGAAGACCAGCCCGTACGCGTCCTTCGGGTTCAGCGGGCTCGGACGCTGGGTGGCCACGGGCGCGGCCGTCGAGCCGATCGCCGATCTGCGCTGGCACGGCGTCCCCGAGCTCGACCGCCACACGGTGGAGGGCATCTGGTCCGCGCTGGCACTGCGTGCCGAGCTGCGCGACCACGTGCAGGTGCGCCGCAACCCGAGCGCGACGGAGGTGGACGGGCGCGTCCGGTTCCTCGCCGCAGGCCCGGGCGAACCGGTGGCGGACGCCGCATTCACCGACGCGCTGCGGATCGTCTGGGACCTGGCTGCGGCGCAGCCCGCGGTGGGGGAGGTGGTCGGGCGGCTGGAGGCGGTGACCGGCGAGCCAGAACACCGGTGCCGTGCCTGGGTGGACGATCTGGTCACCGTCGGGCTCCTCGAGCGGGTACGCCCGTTCCGCGACCAGGACGCCGATCCGCTCGCCGGCATCATCGCGTGGCTCGCCGGCAGCGGTGCCGGGCCGTTCGCCGCCGCCGTGGGCGCCGCGCTGGAGGACCTGCGGGCCGCCGTCACCGGGTATCCGGGGCTGCCCGACGCCGCTGCCCGGGCACGGCGGCTGCGCACCGTCCATTCGCAGATCGAGGCGCTGGCGGGGCGGCTCGCGCCGCGGCGGCAGGGCACGGTGCCCGACAAGGAGCTCGTCCGGGAGAACGCGGTCGTCGCCGGGCCAGTGGTGAACGCCCGGTCGTCGGCGTGGCAGCCCGTGCTCGCGGACCTCGACGTCCTACGCAGGTTCCTCGCGATCACCGACCCGCACCTCGCCGCAGCGGCCGGGGCGGCCGCCGCATTCCGCGCCCGGTTCGGCGCCGGGGCGACCGTCGGGTTCCTCGACTGCTACCGCGAGCTGCACACCACCGACCACCCGCTGCCCGAGCCGCTGGCCGAGCTGCGCACGGCCGCACTGCAGACGCTGTTCGACGGCCCTCGGCGCGGCGACGGGACCATCGAGGTCGACCCCGCGGACGTCGAGCGGCTGGCCGCATCGTGGCCGTCCCCGGTGCGGGCGCCGCGGTCGGTCTCGTGCTTCGGTCAGGAGGCCGGAGCCCCGGACGGCCCACGGCTCGTCGTCAACGCGGTCCGCACCGGCCACGGCTGGGGGACCAGCCGGATCCACCACCTCCTCTCCGTGCACGGCGAGGACGTCCCGCCGCTGCGGGCGGCTCCGGCGCCGGGCTCGCTCCTGCTCGCGGAGTGCCCCGCCGCCTTCGGCACCACGCTCAACGTGCGGTCCGCGGCCGTCCCGCACGCCATCCGCTACCCGGGCGTGGAGGCGGACGGCGGGATCGCGCTGCACGAGCTCGCCGTCGGGTACGACGCGGAGCGCGGCCGGCTCGTGCTGCGCACCGCCGAGGGAGCCGAGGTGCTCCCGCTCGCCCTGGGCATGCTCGTCGAGCAGCTGCTGCCGCCCGCGCTGCGGTTCATGGTCCGGGTGTTCGGCGAGGCGCAGACGGCGTTCGTCCCGCACGTGCAGCTCGGCACCGTCGGCCTCGGCCCCGCCGTCGACGGCGTACGTCGCAGGCCGCGGCTGGAGCTTGGCAGGCTCGTGCTGGCGCGGGCCGTCGCGTGCGTCCCCGCCACCGAGCTGCCGCGGCGGGCCAAGGGGGAGACCGACGCCGGGTTCCTGTTGCGGTTCGCGCACTGGCGGCACCGTCACGACCTCCCGCAGCGCTGCTTCGTCCGCACCCTGGGTGGGCGCAGCTGGGACAAGGCGCACAAGCCGCTCTACCTCGACGCGGCAAGCCCTCTCCTGCTCGGTGCCTTCGACCGGTCGGCGCGCCACCTCGGCGCGGGCGAGGTGGTCGCCTTCGAGGAGGTGCTCCCCGGCCTCGCTGCTGCCCCCCGCTACGGGGCGCACGGGCGGCGGGTCACCGAGTACGTCCTGGAGGTGGCGGCGGATGCCTGACACCCTCGTGCCGCCCCGCTCGCAGCGGGAGTGGGTCAGCATCCACGTGTTCCACCGCGGCGACCTCGACGCCGTCCTCGTCGAGGCGGTCGGGCCACTGGTCGACGAGCTGTCCTCGGCGGGAACGCTGGGCTCCTGGTTCTTCCTGCGCTACTGGGAGGGCGGGCCGCACCTGCGCCTGAGGGTGCGGCCCGCCGCACCGGAGCACGCCGAGGAGGTCAGCGCGCGGGTCGTCGAGCGCTGCGCCCGGCACCTGCGCAGCCGCCCCGCCGGTCCTGCGCCAGCAGACGTGGTCGATGCCTACCGCGAGGTCGCCGCGCGCTGGGCGCGGGCCGAGCGCCTCGCCGAGTACGACGACCGCGTCCGGGCGGTGGACTCGGTCGAGCTCGTCCCCTACCGGCCGGAGTCGGCGGTGTACGGGGAACGGGCGGCGCTCGCCGCGGCCGAGGCGCATTTCGCCGAGTCGAGCGCGCTCGCACTGCGCCTCCTGCGAGGAGGGCTTGCGATGGATCGGCGCAGGGCGGTCGCGCTGGCCGCGCTCATGCTCGCCGTGGCGGTGTGCGAGCCCCGTGCCGCCGACGCCGCGCGCCGGCTGCCACGACCGGACGGCGTCGGCGCCACCCCCCGCCTGCGCGAGCAGGCGCGGCGGTTCTGGGCCGCCGCGAACGCCGACGCGGCGACCGGGCTGGGCGGGGAGCTGGCGACGTGGCTGCGGTCGGTGCGGGCACTGCACCAGACGTTCGCCACCGCGGCACTGAACGGCAGCTTCGCGCCGAGCGAGACCGCGTCCCCCCTCGGGCACCTCGCCGCCTGCGCCGCGCCCGCGACCCGTCCGGCCGCTGCCGTCGTGCTCCGCTGCACCCACCTGCTGTTCAACCGCCTCGGCGTGCACGGCGCCGCCGAGGTGCAGATCGCCGGGATGGCCGCCGCCGCACTCAACGGCCTCGACGAGGAGGAGTGAGCATGCCCACCGCCGCGTGGCACAGCGCCCACATCTACTACTACGAGCTGGACAAGGACGCCCTGATCCTCGACGCGGTCCGGCCCCTGCTCGACGAGCTGCGTCCGGCGGTCGACCGCGCGTACGTGGTGCGGCACTGGCGGCGGGGGCCGCACCTGCGGCTGCACGTCCACACCGACCCGGAGTCGTGGCGCGACGTGGTGCGGCCGACCGTCGAGCGGACCGTGGGTGGCTACCTGCGCTCCCACCCGTCGACCTCGCAGCTGGACGAGAGGGCCGAGCTGCCCACCCACCGGATGCTCGCCGACTACGAGCAGGAGTCCGGCCCGCTGAGCCCCTGGTTCCCGGACAACTCGCTGCAGTACCCGCCGTACGACGCACGCGTCGAGGTGCTCGGCAACCGGGACGTCGCCGAGCTGGTCGCCGACCACGCGGCGGCCGGAACCGCGCTGCTGTTCGAGATGCTCGAGCACGCGCGGTCCGGCGCCGACTCGAAGGAGCTGCTGAGCCTCGGTCTGATGCTGGCGGCGTCCCACACCGTCGCGCCGCCGATCGAGCACGCGTTCATCTCGTACCGCTCCCACGCAGAGGGGTTCCTGTTCTGCAGCAAGGACCCCGACGGCACCAGGGCGCGGTTCGACGCCCACTACCGGGAACGCCGCGACGTCCTCACGGGACGGGTCCGGGACGTGATCGCGACGCTGGAGGGCACGCCGGACGGCGAGCCCGTGCCGTTCGTCCGCGAGTGGGCCGACATCGCGCGCCGGTTCGCGCGCCGGGCGGCCGCCCTCGTCAGGGAGGACAGGCTCTTCCCGAGGGTGGGCGCTCCCACGGCGGACGGCCCGCCCCGCACCGACTTCCACAACCTGATGTTCAACAGCGCCCGGTACCGCGAAGAGGTGTTCAACGCGCACTACTTCCAGCTCTACCGGTTCGCGCTCAACAACACCTACCTGCAGATCAGCCGCATGGGACTGACGCCGTACGAGCGGCTGCGCACCTGCCACGTCGCCGCGAACGCCGTCGAGGAGGTGTACGGCGTCTCCGCGTTCGACCTCGTCGCCGGGTTCGTCGGGGAGGCGGTGTAGCGGCCCCGAACGGCGTCGTCGCGGCGCCCGGCCGCGCTTCCGGCGGGGGATAGGCTGATCCGGTGACCACCGTCCTGCTGGCCGAGGACGACGCCGCGATCGCCGAGCCCCTGTCCCGGGCGCTCCAGCGTGAGGGGTACGCCGTCGAGGTCGCCACCGACGGCGCCGCCGCGCTCGAGCGCGTGCGGCGCGGCCAGGTGGACCTGCTCGTGCTCGACCTGGGCCTGCCCGGGATGGACGGCCTCGAGGTCTGCCGGCGCGTGCGCCTCGACGATCCGGACCTCCCGGTGCTGATGCTCACCGCCCGCACCGA